>JAUNWG010000001.1 GCA_030540435.1 Eubacteriales bacterium | reverse complement strand
GTTATTCTACGATTGGTGTTTTCTTTTTCTGTCTGTTGTTCAGGATACAGTCTAAAGGCGCTGCTGGGGGAGTTTTTTTGCGCCCGCCTGCTACTTTTGCTTTTGCACACGGTATGTTATACTATTTACGCGATTATGGTTTCAAAATAAGGAGTGATTTTGAAATGAAATATGATTTTACTTCTATCATAGACCGCAGCGGCAGAGATGCAATGGCAATCGATGCGGTGGGTCATATGCCCGGCTTTGCACCGTCTGCGCCCAAAGAAGGCTTTGATATCATCCCTATGTGGGTTGCGGATATGAACTTCCCTACCGTTCCAACAATTCCCGAAGCAATCATCGCACGTGCGCAGCATCCGGCTTTCGGCTATTACCAGCCCACAAAGGAATATTATGCTTCCATTATCCGCTGGCACGAGCAGCGCAACCATGTAACCGATCTGACTGCAAAATATATCGGTTATGAAAACGGCGTATTGGGCGGCGTGATCTCCGCACTTAATTGTATCTGCTCCAGAGGTGATAACGTGCTGGTACATTCCCCGACCTATATCGGTTTTACCAGCTCTTTGAAAAACAATGGCTATCATATCGTCCACAGCCCTCTGAAAAAAGACGAGCATAACATCTGGCGTATGGATTTTGCAGATATGGAAAAGAAATTGTCTGAGAAAAAAATCCATGCCGCTATCCTATGCAATCCGCATAATCCCTGCGGTCGTGTCTGGGAACGTTGGGAGTTGGAAACCTGTATGGAGCTGTTCCGAAAATACGATGTTTATGTTATTTCGGACGAAATTTGGTCTGACATCATGCTGAATGGAAACAAGCATCTGCCGACCCAAATGGTCAGCGCCGATGCCCGTCAGCGCACGGCAGCTTTTTATGCGCCGAGCAAGACCTTCAATCTTGCCGGGCTGATCGGCAGCTATCACATTATTTATAACACATGGTGGCGTGACCGCGTGAAAAAGGAGTCTTCCCTTTCTCACTATAATGATATGAATGTCCTCTCCATGCACGCGCTCATCGGCGCATACAAACCGGAGGGACATGCATGGGTGGATGAGTTATGCACCGTTCTTTCGCAAAATATCAATTATGCCTGCGATTTTATTCGGGAGCATTTTGAAGGTGTTGCCGTTTCCAAGGCGGAAGGCACATATATGCTGTTCCTCGACTGCACACAATGGTGCGCAGAACATCATACAACATTGGATGAACTGGAACGCGCCTGCTGGGACGTCGGCGTTGCCGTTCAGGATGGGCGCATGTTCCACGGCCCTTGCCATCTGCGCATGAACCTTGCTCTCCCCTTTAGCCGCGTGCAGGAAGCATTCCGCCGCTTGGAGCAGTATGTATTCCATGACTGATCGGAATGGTTGTTATATATCAGACTTTTTTAGCTCCAGCATCGCTGCATAGTGCTTAATTGAAAATGTATCTGGCGCAATCTCTTGCAACAGTCTTTTATGCTCCGTTTCCCATGTTTCAATTTCCTCAGGCGATAAGGAAGCGCCAACGCCCCGACACGCTTTCATCCTCCCATGCCAGCTTTCCCTTGTAAACGGTACGGAAAGTTCGTATTCTTCATGGTATACCGCTTCAAAGGTCTGATATACACAATCCGGTACAAAAATTGGATGCTTTGTTTCTCCTGCACCGGTCCAGCTTGGATTATATTTCAATATAAGATTTTCACTTGCACCGGCGATGTTGTCTTCAAAAGGCAGCCATGCCATATACAGCAGCAACAGTCTTCCATTGCATTTCAGCATGCGGGACAGCTTCGGCATGACCCTTTCATGGTCAAAATACCAAAAACATTGGCAGGCGGTTATGACATCGAATGTATGATCGGGAAAATCAATATCCTCCGTCGCAACTGCTTGATATTGAATGCGCATATTTGATTTATCAGACAGTTTTTTCGCCTGTACTATCTGGTTTTCCGAAATATCTGTCCCGATCCATTCTGCGCCATAGTGGTACATATTTCTTGGAAGGACACCCGTACCGGTGCCCAGATCCAAAACCTTTTGACCCTTGATACAAAGATTTCGCTGTGCAATTTTCTCATAAAATATCTGCGGGTAAATATCCCGATATTTGGCATAATCGCAGGAAGCCCTTCCCCAATCAAATGCCTTGCCGTGATCTATCGACTTGTTTGTAAGTTCCATTTGCTCTATACTCCATTGTGCCGAAATATGTCAAACATGATGATGTATAACCCACAGATCCTGTTCCAATTGCGCTTTCGTATGCCGATGGCTATGCTCTTCATTGTCTCCATAATGGTTATGGGCATGGCTATGGGTAATGGTATGGCTGTGGGTGATGCCATCGTGTGTATGTGTAATAATATGCTGGTGCTGATGGGCATGATGCTTGCCTATTGTATCCAATATAACAAAAGCCGTTCCTATGACCATCAAGCAAAGCGCAACCACATATATCCGAGTCAGCTTTTCGCCCAACAAAAGGAAGGACAGAAACGCCCCGATAAAAGGCGCTATTGCATAATATGCACTTGTTTTCGCTGCCCCCAACTCTCTCTGCGCCCGAATGTACATAAATATGCTAAGACCATATGCTACAAAACCAAGCAGCATCGCAAACAGTACATATCGGACGCTCGGAAACTGTTCTCCAAGCAGAAATGCGATAACAACGGAGCCGCCTCCGGAAAATAAGCCCTTTAACACAACGATTTGATACGTGCTTTTTGCGGAAATATTTCTCGTACAGTTATTTTCAAGACCCCAGCAAGCCGTTGCAAGCAACACAAACAGAGAACCATACGAAAACTGAAAGCTATCCGCCCCTTCAAAGGATAATGTAATGCTGGCAATCGTAATAAATAAAATCGCTATCCATAATTTTCGCGTTACGATCTCTCGGAATATCAGCAATGCGATCAATGTGGTCGCTACAATCTCAAAATTCCCCAGCAGCGCTGCATTGGAAGCTGAACCATAGTTCAGTCCCATCATCAAAAAAATCGGCGCTAAAATGTCCAACACGATCATACCAATCGTATAGGGCAGATCTCTTCTGGACAGATGGTCCGCTTTCCTTTCATCTCTCCAATGAAATAAATACATGATGCCTACGCCCAAGCCTGCACCTAGATATAACAATGCAGCCATTATGGTAGTTGGTACCTTTTCCAGAAGAATTTTAGAAAGCGGTGTATTGATCGCATAGAATACAGCCGCTAAAATGGCATATATAATCGCTTTCAACGTATGACGCATATCTGTCTCCTCCTGCCCCTTGCACATCGTTCTTCAGGTTATCTACTATTATTTTACCACAAGAAAATGCAGTTTCCTATCCTGATGGTTTTACTTTTGCAGTAACCAGACAGCTTCCCGCCGCATATGCTGAACCATCCTCTTGGTGAAAGGATGGTTTTCCTGTGCTGTTTTCCATTACAACTGCGCTGCTGTGCGGCGCGGCATTCTGTATCCTTCGTGTCTCCTCCCCCTCCGGCTCCTTCCCCCGCCCGCTCAGCGCGGAACAGGAAGCGGCTTACATTCAGGCAATGCGCCAGGGTGACAACACTGCAAGAGAAAAGCTCATTGAACACAACCTGCGCCTTGTGGCACATATTGTAAAAAAATATTATTCCTTTAACGCGGATACCGACGACCTGATCTCCATTGGTACGATCGGACTAATCAAAGGCGTTTCAACATTTGATCCCGGAAAAAATGCCCGGCTGGCTACCTATATTTCCCGCTGCATTGAAAATGAGATCCTGATGTATTTCCGCGCGTCCAAAAAGCTGTCCAATGAGGTCTCTCTCAACGAACCGATGGAACAGGACGGCGATGGAAATTCATTGTCTTATATGGATATTCTGAGCAGTAATGATGAACAGCTGGAGCAGATTGACCTCAGCGACCGCAACCAGCTGCTTGCCAATGCCTTACATGTTCTGGAGCCGCGCGAACGGGAGATCATCACCCAGCGCTACGGCTTGGATGGGCATACGCCGCTGACCCAGCGTGAGGTTGCCAAGCTGCACAGCATTTCACGGTCATATATTTCCCGTATCGAGAAGAAATCCCTGCAAAAGCTGCGCGTTGAGCTGGATCATTTTTTATAAATCTGTCTGCCGACAAAGGGGCTTCTCCCCCTTTTCGGCAAAAGCCAGTACCTTCAATTTCTGCTTTGATACAACTATTGCAGCCTTTTCAAAAATCTGATACACTCATACATAGATTATCAAACATACAGGAGCAAAATATGAAGCATATTTTCTTTTTTGACCTCGACGGAACGCTGACGGATTCCGGCGAAGGAATTACCAATTGTGTCATCCATGCGCTCAAGCTGCAAAACTGGCCCGTTCCGGATGCAGATGACTTGCGGCGCTTTATCGGCCCTCCGCTGATTGACAGCTTTCAGGAAATCGCCGGCATGTCGGAACAACAGGCTGTACAGGCTGTGCGTGACTACCGCGCCCGTTATTCTACCATCGGACTGTTTGAAAACCGCGCATATGACGGCGTTATCGACATGCTTGCCGACTTGAAACAAGCCGGCAAAACATTATTTATGGTCACGAGCAAGCCGGAGGAATATTCCATCCGCATTGCGGAACGATTTGGCCTATCGCCTTATTTGGACTGTATCTGCGGCGCCACATTGGACGGGCGTATCAATTCCAAGGAAGCCGTTGTCCGGCTTGCACTTGAACGCGCCGGGTATCCGGATGTCTCCACGGTAGAAATGATCGGTGACCGCCTGCATGATATCGAAGGCTCCCGTGCCTGCGGTATCGACTGTACCTATGTGCTCTATGGCTTTGGCACCCGTGCAGAAGCGGAAAAACACCATGCCGCGCATATTGTAGAAACCGTCGAAGCGCTGCATCAGCATCTGTTAAATCTCTAAAACAGCTATTAGACAAAACTCCCTCTCTGCCGCACAATACAGGCAAAGAGGGAATTTTTATGCTCCATTATTTACAAGCAATAAATCTCATCTGCTCGACATCGAACAGTCCGCGCGGTGTAATGCGCAGCGCCGGGATAACTGTCAGCGCAAAAAATGACAGAAGGGTCAATGGCGCAATATCCTCCGGCACACCCATTTCATGTGCCTTTGCGATCATCGCCGCCAATTCGGACTGAACGGTATCAAAGCCCGCATCACTCATCAGACCCATGATCGGCAGCGGCACAGTATGAAGGAGCTTCCCGCCGGAAACCAGCGTATATCCGCCGCCAATCTTACGCAGATGCTCTGCTGCAAGCAACATATCCGCATCATTGTCACCGATGACGGACAGATTGTGGCTGTCGTGCGACACTGTGGATGCAATTGCGCCATTACGGATGCCAAAACCGGCAACTGCGCCGACGCCCACCCTTCCTGTGTTGTGATGCCGTTCGATCACCGCGATCTTACTATATGTGCCATCTGGAACAAAGAAACCGTTTTCCTGCGGCAATCTTGCGGTTTCATGTGCAGTAACGATCTGGCTCGGGATAATGCGGATGATATCACTGGTCTCTCCGACCGGCAGATTGAGCTGTTCCGGTCTGACCGGCAGGCTGTGCATCGTCCTGCGCAGCGGACTGCCCTGCGGCAGCTCATATTGTGCATGAAATGGTGAAACATCTCTGCCCTTATGATACACTGCATGAACGGTTACCTGCTCCAAATCATCCAGTACAACAAAATCTGCCTGCAAGCCCGGTGCAATCGCGCCCAGCTGATGGTGCAGTCCATAATGCCGCGCTGTGTTGATGGTCGCCATACGAATGGCGTCCACCGGCTTCATGCCGCATGCGATCGCCTTGCGGACGCAGTGATCGATATGCCCTTCCGCATGGATATCTTCAATATGCTTGTCGTCCGTACAGAAGGAGAAGCCCTCCACCGACTGCCCACTCTGCACAATGCCGCGCACAATGGATTCCAGATTACGTGCTGCGCTGCCTTCGCGCACATGGATATGCATACCAAGGCGACGCTTTTCCATCACCTCTTCATACGACGCGCTTTCATGGTCATTTGTAATGCCAGCCAATACATAGGCGTTCAGCGCCTTTCCGGATACCCCCGGTGCATGTCCATCCTTTGGTTTTCCATCAAACAAAGCCAGCTTTTCCGTCATATCCGGTGCGGCATTGATCACGGCTGTATAATCCATGACCTCACCCAGACCGAGTACACGCGGATTATCAAGATATCGCTTCATCTGCTCCGCGTCAAATACGCAGCCATTGTCCTCAATTGGCAATGACGGCACGCAGGATGGCATCATGACATATACATTCGCCGGTACATCCGCAGTGTTATCCAAAATATAATCAATGCCATCCGCGCCACTGACATTCGCCGCTTCATGCGGGTCAACAATATAGGTGGTTGTGCCGCATTTTACCGCCTGTTCTACCAAATCTGCCGGTGTGAGCATCGTGGATTCCAGATGGATATGTCCATCGATAAAACCCGGACACAGGTACTTTCCCGAAATATCAATTTCATGTTTTCCCACATACCGGTCCCCGATCCCCACGATCGTGCCCTTTGTGACGGCAACACTGGTCTGTATGATCTCGCCAGTGAACACATTCACCACATTTCCCCCACGGAATACAAGTTCCGCCTTTGCTTCTCCCCGCGCTTCCTTTGCCAACTCAAAAAAATTCTGAAAATCCATACTTGTTTCTCCTATGTCTCATCTCTGCATTCCAATACATAGCTGGCAGTATACAATGCACCGGAAATCAGGTTCAGCAAGCCGGACAACAGATGCTTATTGTCCCGTGTATCGAGAAATCTTCCGATCCCTTTTCCGGCCAGAAAACCGAGCATCACAATCACCAGTGGCTGATTGTCCTTTCCTTTGACGAAATTATAAATGGCTATACCGACAAAGGATATCAACATACCCAGCTCGCCAAACAGCCCTGCGGTCAACTCCGCATTTCTTTCTTCTTTGGCAGGCAGCATCCAATTTATAAATTTTCCCATGTTACATTGCTCCTTTCTGCAATAAATTTGCTTTCTATTTTATAGTATATCGCATTCCTCTGCCATTGCCTAGCCTTTTTTGCTATGGCATTGTGTCTGTAATATACTCCAATACACTTAGAAATAAAACAATTCCTCAAATTTTTTATCCAGTGCAATACACAGGATCAGCGCCAGCTTCGCAGTCGGGTTAAACTGCCCGGTTTCAATCGAGCTGATGGTGTTGCGCGATACACCAACCAGCTCGGCAAGCTGGCTCTGCGACAGCTTTTTCTCTGCCCGCGCCTGCTTTAAGTTATTTTTTAATATCAGTTTGTCGTCCATCGTCCCACAGCATTGCCCTTTCCAATGTTCTACCATTATAATACCGCAATGATATGTGTAATGCAAAATAAAATCGCGCAGATAATACCCATAATACCGATAACCAGCCAGACTTTATTCCCGCTTGCTCTGTATTTTCCAACGGACTCAAAGCCGCAGTACATCCAAAACATCGTAAAAATGGAATCATTGGATTGTCCCAAGTACGAATTTAGCAAAACAAGTACAACGAATGTTGCACACAGCGCCTTCACACCGTAATTCCTGCCTTTGTTCGCAGCATACTCCACACCTTCGTCCTGTTTCTCCGCGCGGCTCTTCGCCAGAATATCCTCTTTTTTCATATTGACACGCTTCTTTCTATTTCAAGACATACAGTATGTAATCAATTGCATACAAAACACCTGCTAAAATTCCGCACACAGCGGTGATAAGATATAGCTTATTACGGCTACCTATTCGATACTTTCCCAACGCTTCAAAGCCGATATATGTCCACCACATGGCGAATATGATATCGTTTCTCTGCCCCTGCGCCAAATTAAACAGAAACAGCGCAAGAAACATCACAGCCATCGCTTTTACGCCATAGTACCGCCCTTTACCTGCGACATACTCCTCGCCCTCGTCCCGTTTTTCCGCCCGGCTTTTCGCCAAAATTTCTTCTTTCTTCACGGTCATATCCTCCTTTTCTGCCAAGTTTTCTTTGCAAATCCAGTATAGCAATGCCAAGTATTCTTGTCAATATGTTTCGCCAAGTTTTCTTTGCAAATTTTATGCTGCTGTTTTTTGCACCCAATGTATGCTATACTATTGCAGACAGAGGAGGCGTTTTCATGCTGGAGCATTGTACCTTATGTCCGCGAAAATGCGGCGTTGATCGAACAAAGAAAGTGCGCGGCTGGTGCGGTGCGGATGACACTATTCGTATCGGTCTTGCCAGCCTGCACCGCTGGGAGGAGCCATGCCTTTCCGGCACACGCGGCGCGGGCACGGTCTTTTTTTGTCACTGCCCGCTGGGCTGTGTTTTCTGCCAAAACCACGATATTTCCGGTCACGAAGCAGCACAGTCTGGCATTGTCACAGACATTTCCGGACTTGCAGACACCTTTTTGTCCCTACAGGAGCAGGGTGCGCACAATATCGACCTTGTGACCCCGACACAATATGCCGCGCATCTTGCAAAAGCGATTCCACTTGCCCGCTCCCGCGGTCTGACAATCCCGATCATCTACAACTGCGGCGGCTATGAATGCGTGGAAACACTCCAAATGCTGGATGGCCTGATCGACATTTACCTGCCGGACTTTAAATATTTCAGTCCCTATTATGCGGAGCGCTATTCCGCCGCACCGGATTATTACGATGTCTGCATTGACGCTATTTCTGAAATGGTGCGCCAGACGGATATCCCGGTGATGGGCGCAGACGGTATTTTATGCAGCGGGACGATCATTCGGCACCTGATGTTGCCCGGACTTTCAGGTGACACCGCACAGGTCCTGCGCGCCATTGCTGCCCACTGGGGCGGCACGGTCCTGGTCAGCCTGATGCGGCAGTTTACGCCGTGCACGGACCTCTCTGACTATCCAGAGCTAAGCCGCCGCCTGACGGATGCGGAATATACAGACGCCTGTGATTTGATGCAGCTGCTCGGTCTGGAAGGCTGGACGCAGGATACCGAATCCATCAGCGAGAGCTTCATCCCGCGCTTTGACGGCAGCGGTGTCGTGCAGTCAACGTTGTGACATATAATAAAAACAGCGAGACCAGCAAACCCATTTGAGTCGCGATCTCGCTGTTCATTTTTATGTTATGATACTAGATCATGCAATACAGCTTAGAGCTGCGGGCCTGCAGCAACCAGTGCCTTGCCTGCCTCATTGCCCTCGTACTTGGAGAAGTTCTTAATAAATCTCTGAGCCAGATCCTGTGCCTTGGTCTCCCACTCAGAAGCGTCAGCATAGGTATCGCGCGGATCCAGAATTGCCGGATCAACGCCCGGAAGCTCGGTCGGAACCTCGAAGTTGAAGTACGGAATGGTCTTGGTCGGAGCGTTCTTGATATCGCCGTTCAGGATAGCGTCGATGATGCCACGGGTATCCTTAATGGAGATACGCTTGCCAGTGCCGTTCCAGCCAGTGTTGACCAGATAAGCCTTTGCGCCGCTCTTTTCCATCTTCTTGACCAGCTCTTCTGCATACTTGGTCGGATGCAGTTCCAGGAATGCCTGACCGAAGCAAGCGGAGAAGGTCGGGGTCGGCTCAGTGATGCCGCGCTCGGTACCTGCCAGCTTAGCAGTAAAGCCAGACAGGAAGTAGTACTGGGTCTGCTCCGGAGTCAGTACGGAAACCGGCGGCAGTACGCCAAATGCGTCAGCAGACAGGAAGATAACATTCTTTGCAGCCGGTGCAGCAGAAACCGGACGTACGATCTTCTCGATATGGTCGATCGGATAGGATACACGGGTATTCTCGGTTACGCTCTTATCAGCGAAATCGATCTTGCCCTCTGCATCAACAGTAACGTTCTCCAGCAGAGCGTTGCGCTTGATTGCATTGTAGATATCCGGCTCGGACTCCTTGTCCAGGTTGATTACCTTTGCATAGCAGCCACCCTCAAAGTTGAAGACGCCGTTGTCATCCCAACCGTGCTCGTCGTCGCCGATCAGCAGACGCTTCGGGTCGGTGGACAGGGTGGTCTTGCCGGTGCCGGACAGACCGAAGAAGATAGCGGTGTTCTCACCGTTCATATCGGTGTTTGCAGAGCAGTGCATGGAAGCGATGCCCTTCAGCGGCAGGTAGTAGTTCATCATGGAGAACATACCCTTCTTCATCTCGCCGCCGTACCAGGTGTTGATGATAACCTGCTCACGGCTGGTGATGTTGAACGCAGCACAGGTCTCGGAGTTCATGCCCAGCTCCTTGTAGTTCTCAACCTTTGCCTTGGATGCATTGTAAACAACGAAGTCCGGCTCAAAGTTCTCCAGCTCCTCTGCGCTCGGCTGGATAAACATGTTCTTAACGAAGTGTGCCTGCCAAGCAACCTCAACGATGAAACGGATTGCCATGCGGGTATCCTTGTTTGCACCGCAGAATGCATCGACAACAAACAGTCTCTTGCCGCACAGCTCCTTAACAGCGATGTCCTTAACAGTGTGCCAAACATCCTCGCTCATCGGATGGTTGTCGTTCTTGTACTCGTCAGAGGTCCACCAAACGGTGTCCTTGGAGTTTTCGTCCATAACGATGTACTTATCCTTCGGGGAACGACCGGTGTAAATACCAGTCATAACGTTAACTGCATCCAGTTCAGTGTTCTGGCCTACTTCGTAGCCTTCCAGACCTTCCTTGGTCTCTTCTTCGAATAACATTTCGTAAGAAGGATTGTAAACGATCTCGGTAGTGCCGGTGATGCCATACTTGCTTAAATCAATTGCTGTCATCTTACGTTTAACCTCTTTCTTTTATAATGCGTGTGTATATAATATCACTACATATAATGTTAGCTAACAAGCGCAGGAAAGTCAATGTAAAAAACGACTCAAATTTCCCCGAAAACAAGGTGTGAATCGGCAATTTTAACAAGGCTTTTTCGGCGGAAAGCAGCGCAGATATTTCGAACATATTTTACACTGTTCAGGCGCATTCACCTGTGCTATAATAACAATATAGAATAATTTCAGATATCTGAAGGGATGAGCAAATATGAAACGACCCCAGATTAAAATCACACTAATTGACCGGCTCGGCCCGATGGGCTGCCATCGCGGTCACAAAGTCGGTGACTGCTATGATTTCGATACAGAGCGCGGTCAACTCTGCCCTATGGCAATGCATGTTGCATTTCCGTACATTGATATCCTGCGGTATGGCGGCGAGATTCCTGGTCAGAAGCCGGGAACTGCCGTATTTGCATGCCCGGATGTCGATACATTAAATGTGTTTCAAATCGAACGAATTGACGCAGAATAATATGTTTTCTGCCTTTTGGGGAGGAATTTTTATGCAATACATCTTTACAGGTTCCTATACTGCCCCGGAGGGGACAGACGGCGTGCGCTGTTTTTCCGTTACGCCTGACGGCATGCTCACACAGCTATGTACGGCTGATGTCTACAGCCCAACCTACGTTCTATACCAGGACGGCCTGCTCTATGCCGTCGGACGCGCAGGTTCCGGCAGCTGTGTGCATACGTTTTCCTTTGATGGAAAAATGCTGACGGAACACGGCCGCACACCAGCTGATCCGGATTCCACACTGTGCCATCTGTCCATCGTCGGCAATACGATGTATGCCGCCGCCTATGGCTCTGGCAGGCTCGTGCGCTTTGCGTTGGATGCGGACGGCATTCCGGATCGTACGGAAATCATTCTCTATACCGACAGCAGCGTACACCCACGTCAGGAACATTCGCACATCCATTCCGCATTTCCGTCGCCGGATGAAAAATTCCTGCTGGTCTGCGATCTGGGCGGGGACAAGATTCACAACTATCAAATCCATGCAGACGGCTCCCTGACAGAGTTGCAGCAGATCATAACGCCTGCCGGCTCCGGCCCGCGGCATTTGACCTACAGCAGTGATGGTACGTTTGTCTATGCCATTACGGAATTATCCGCACAGGTCATCGTCTATGCACGCAATACAGAAACCGGCATCCTGACACAAGTACAAATCACACACTGTGCGCCGCAGGAACGCCCGGATGATACGCTGTCTGCGGACATTCATCTATCCAAGGATGGGCTCTTCCTGTATGCTTCCACCCGCGGTGCGGATTGTATGGCTGTGTATGCGGTCTTGCCGGATGGCAAGCTGGATACACCAGTGTTCCTGCCTTCGTATGCATCCGGCCCGCGCAATTTCTCCTTTTCCCCGAACGGGTACCTTGCCGCTATCGGCGGGCAGTACAGCAATAATATCGCAATATGTCCGGTTGACTGCAAAACAGGCACGCTTTCCGCACCTGTGTGCACAGCCGAAATGCCGCAGGCAACCTGTGCGCAGTGGGTTGAAGTTGACGCATGAGCCCGTTTGACACTTTGTGCCTTACAGATGCGCACTCTATTGCAATTTGCGGTGCAGGCGGAAAGACCACCTTACTGTATGCACTTGCAGAACAAGCGCGACAGCAGGGTAAACGCGTTCTTGTCACAACCAGCACACATATCATGCAGCCGGAAAATACGGACACACTGCACTTTTACGAAGAAAATACACTGGATTCGTTTGAAAACGTCTGCACATCCGGTCAAATTTCTGTAATCGGCACACCCTGCGGACAGAAAAAAATCACCGGCATTTCACCGATGATGGTCGATACAGCAATGCAGTCCTGCGATATCTTTTTATACGAAGCGGATGGTTCCAAATGCCTGCCGATCAAATGCCACAATGCGACAGAACCGGTTATTTGGTTCGGCACGGATGCAGTTATCTGTGTGTTGGGCTTGTCCGCGCTCGGCAAGCCTGCGCAGGAGATCTGCCACCGCTGGCAACTCGACCCGCTGTTTTCCATTTATCCTGATAAAATACTGGATACGGATGATTTGATCCGCCTCGCGCTCGAATGCCGCAGGGCTGCCGGGTATCCGCACAAATTTGTCCTATGCTTGAATCAATGTGATACCGCAGAGCTGCGCCAAGCCGCCCAAATGATTGCCGACGGGCTTGCCGTTCACGGTATCCCGTGTGTAGCATCCTGCTTTTGCGGCAAAGCACCGGAAATAATCGCATTGTAATCCCCCGCTGTATCAATATCCCGCCATGCTTTGTTGTCAGGAAAATCCACCCACACAACTTCATCCAAATGCTGTTGATATATGCCCTTTCCGCCTTTTTCGCCGGAGAGGGCTTTGCACTGCGCGAAAAACCGTTTTGGGAATATGCACGGCGATTTCGGAACGCCACCCACCCGTGGGACAATGATATTTCCGGTCTGCTCGGCTGTGCTTGTCAGCTTTTTCAGAATCTCTTTTGTCAAAAACGGCTGGTCAGCAGTAAAAAATGCGCAGAAGTCCGTATCCTCCGGCAAAGCGCGTGCGCCTGCCGCCACAGAGGTTCCTTGCCCTTGTTCCGCAAGCGGGTTTTCCACAGGCTGTGCACCGCATGTTTGCGCAAATGCTGCGATATCCCGCTGATTGGTCACGACGATAACATCCGAAAATAATCCGCTCGTGGCAACAAGCGAAATCACATGCTGGTACATAGGTATCCCGTCGATATGCAGTTTTAACTTGTCTGTCTTTCCCATCCGGCGACTCAGCCCCGCTGCAAGAATGACCGCTGCTGTATGCATCACACCTTCATCTCGCAATCCTTTGTATTTTGGCAAAAAGAAATATATCACTTTATAAATAGCGTCTTACTTTTTTCATATATTGCGCATAGGGTAATCCAAAAGTCTCAAGACACCACCGTTCCTCCGACAGGATAATCCAATGCGCAGAAATTTGAAAAACAACAACAATTCCCAATAAAATCAATGATTGTGTTAACGCCGCCATTCCCATAAAACAAACAAAGTATGATACATACATGGGATTACGGGAAAAGCGATAGATTCCATTTGTGTTCATTCCCACATCAGAGGGAGATGAAAAGTTTACGATAGAAATTGCGCATAAGAGCAACCCCAGCAAATAACAAATCAATCCCAAAACAAACAGCCAGCTATATTCCATTTTGACCGTTGCAAACAGCACATATATAACTATCCCTACATTTGAAATTTGATAAATCCAATATGGTATTTTCTCATTTCCATACATCGGCGCAAAATGAGCCGCACGCTGTACTGCGCTTTTATTCAAATATGACAATAAGCCGAACCGTATCAACAAAAAAGGAATCAGCAATAAAAGCCCATACATTTTATTTCCAGCTCCCCTCTATCCTGCTGCTGTTCGCATCATAAATCCGCAATAAATACCTTCATCCGTCCACCACAGACCATGCCTTCTTCCTCTGCGACGTCGTTGCTCATGTCCACCGTGATATATTTGCTCTGTCCGCTTCCCAACAAGTCGAACGCTTCCAGCATTGCCGCGCTTTCGCCGCAGCCGCCGCCAATGCTGCCAAACGGGCGGAAATTTTCATCTATCGCCATCATAGCACCAGACTTGACCGGCGTTGAGCCGTCCGTCTCGCAGACCAGCAACACCGCCTTTTTCGCCGCATCATCCGCTAACAATTCCAGTACAGAAAAATCAATATCCTCATTGAGCAAAATCAAATGCTTTGCACGGCGGTCGGTATCCTTCCTGCGGTATTGCACCAGCTGAGCGGCAATGGCAACCGCGATCTCATCCTTTGTCAATGCGCCAATATCCAGCCCGATCGGAGTCTCAATCAAATCCAGTCGTTTCCGGTCAAAGCCCTCCTGTTCCAGCAGATTGAGCAACCCGGTCGTCCGGCGTTTGGAGCCGATCATGCCGAGATAGCGCGGCATTGTCCCCTGCAACAACTCGCGCAGGCAAATGGCATCATGCTTGTGCCCTCTGGTGATAACGGCAACATAATCCCCACTCTGCACCTGCAACGAACGGATCGCTGCCGGGAAGGCATCACAGATCACCTGTTCCGCCTGCGGAAAACGGGCACGGTTTGCAAAGGCGATGCGGTCATCCACAACAATTACCGCAAAGCCCAATGTGGCTGCAAAGCTACATAGCGGCTGGGCAATATGTCCGCCGCCAAGCAGAATCAGCCGTTCCTTCGGGAGAAAATTCCGCGTATAGGTAACGCCATCCACGCAGACCTTCCACTCGGCAGGCTGTCCGGCTTTGACCTTCTGTAAAATCGCCTTAAAATCAAACGCTGTTTCCATTGCTTTTCCCTTCCAGCACATGAATGCCCTGCGGCGTTACATTGCCGGCCCGCATCACAGCTTGCAGCTGTTCCAACTCCTCCGGCTCCGCCATCCATGCCATCCCACAGCCCGCCGTAATCTCACGCGGTACCGGGATCAGCCGTCCCGGCGCGCCTGCCGCATGGCAGATCTTTTCCATTTTCAACGCCATCGCTGTGGTTTCAAACGTGACGATCAATCTTGGCTTTTTTTGCCGCATGTCAGTCGCCCTCCTGTGCCAGCTCCGCGACGGCGCGGGCTGCTGCAAGCGCTTCGTCCTCCGTATTAAAGCAGCTAAAGCTGAATCGCACAGCACCACCCGCCTGTGTGCCAAACGTTTTATGCACCAGCGGTGCACAATGCGCGCCTGCCCGCGTGCAGATATCATATTCCTGCATCAGCACATCGCTCAGCTCGCCGGCATCCCAGCCTTCCAAATTCAATGTCACAATGGCTGCACGATGATCCGTGCTCCAATCTCCGTAAATTGTGACACCGTCGAGCAGACTAATCTGTTTATAAAACTGCCGCGCCAGTGCGATCTCCTCCGCGTGGATCGTTTCTACGCCTTTTCGCTGGATAAAATCCAATGCTGCGGATAGTCCTGCGATACCGGGTGTATTCAGCGTTCCCGCCTCCAATGCAGTCGGATAATCCGTTGGATGGGTATGGGAAAAGCTGTGTACGCCGCTGCCGCCGACGCGCATCGGCGTGATTTCTACGCCTTCCGCTGCACACAATACGCCTGTCCCCTGCGGTGCCAGTAAGCCCTTATGCCCCGGCGCACACAGCACAGATATCCCCATTTGCTGCATATCAATCGGAAAGGTGCCCGCTGTCTGCGCAGCATCGACAATAAACAGGATGCCATGCTCCCGGCAAAAGGTACCGATTGTTTCGATATCCAGCACATTGCCTGTCACATTGGATGCGTGGGCACACACCACTGCGCGGGTGTCCGGTCGGATCGCCGCCAGAATGTCCGCCTCGCTGACACGTCCGGTTTTGCGATCCATCGGGACGATCGTCAGCTGCGCTCCCTGCTGCTGTGCGCGATATAACGGGCGCAGAACGGAATTGTGCTCCTGCGCCGTAGTCACAACATGGTCGCCCGGACAAATCAGCCCGCCGATCGCTGTATTGAGCGCATCGGTTGCGTTGAACATCATACACACCCGCGTCGGGTCTCCGACATGGAACAGCGTCGCCAGTTTGTCCCGTGCATCAAATACCACCCGCGCCGCCGCCAGCGTCGCTTCATGTACGCCGCGCCCTGCATTGCCGAGCCTACAGATTGCATCTGCGGCTGCCAGCACCACGCCCTCCGGCTTGTGCAGGCTGGTCGCTGCGTTGTCCAGATAGATCATCGTGCACATTCTCCTTCCGCTGACTTGAGCAGCGCAATGCCGTGACCGAGGGAATCCACGACAAATGCAAGATTTTCCGTCGCTCCTTTTGGACTGCCCGGCAGATTGACGATCAACACCTTTGCGCGAATACCCGCTGTCGCCCGGCTGAGCATCGCACGCGGTGTGATCGCCAGCGAACCGGCACGCATCGCCTCCGCGATCCCCGGCGTTCTGCGCGTGATGACGGCTTCTGTCGCTTCCGGTGTAACATCACGCGGTGCAAAGCCAGTGCCGCCCGTGGTCAAAATCAGGTCTGCCCTGTCCGCGTCACAAAGCGCG
Organism: Eubacteriales bacterium; assembly: GCA_030540435.1. Classification (GTDB taxonomy): domain Bacteria; phylum Bacillota; class Clostridia; order Oscillospirales; family Butyricicoccaceae; genus Butyricicoccus_A. The sequence continues at coordinate 108,581 of JAUNWG010000001.1, read as the reverse complement.
CGCAGCTTTGCCGTGATCGTGTCGAAATCGTCCGGAATCACCGCTGTTTCGACGACATGATAGCCGTGCTGCTCCGCCAGTGCACAAACTGCCGGGCCGCTCCGATCTTCACGCAATCCAGCTGCGCCCTTGTCGCTGATAGTCAGCACCGCCGCACGCCAAACCACGCTGACAGAGTCACCCACTGCCACCGCGCCGCCGCGCAGTACACGTGCAAAGATACCCTCCTGCGGCATGATGCACTCGCCCATGCGCTGTGCGATCTCACAGGATGTATGGCAGGTTTTTCCGATCTGCGTAATCTCCAGCAGCGCGGTCTTCCCGATACGCAGGCGGCAGCCGACCGGCAGGGTTTTCAGATCCAGACCGGATACCGCAAGGTTTTCACCAAATGCCCCTGCGCCCACGCCAGCGCCGCGCGCATTGAATGCGTCAATGCTGTCCTGACTGAGCAGGCTGACCTGCCGGTGCCAGTTCCCGCCGTGTGCATCCCCCTCTAAGCCGAAGTTTTCCACCAGTACGCCACTTTTGATATTCTGTTTTACCGTACCGCGCCGCTCACTGCGGCAAACGGATGTGATGTGCGCCATTGTTGTTCCTCCCGAATGTTCAGCCACCAAAGCCACAGGATGGATAGGTGCAGACCTCACAGCTCTCACATAAGCCACCTACCGCCTGCGAAACGATATCGTCCCGGGTAATGCGTTCGCCTGCCATCAGACGCGGTACGATCAGGTCAAAAATCGTCCGCTTGGCAAACATCACGCAGCCCGGTAAACCGACGACCGGAACATCCCCCGCATAGGCAAGCATGAACATTGCGCCCGGAAGCACCGGCGAGCCATAGCTGACCGGCTGCGCGACCCGGCGGATTGCGGCCGGGGTACGGTCATCCGGGTCGACTGACATGCCGCCCGTCACCTCGACCAGCGTTGCGCCCTGTGCGATAAAATCCGTAATCGCCTGCGCGATATCCTCCGGTTCATCGCCGGAAAACACCTGTCCGATCACCTCTGCGCCGGTTTCCTTTGCCTTCGCACGCAGGACATCGCCAAAGCTGTCCTTCACCCGTCCGGATTTGATCTCCGAACCTGTGGTGACAATACCGATCTTTGTCGGACGGAGCGGTACGATCTCGATAACCGGTGCGTATTGTGCACAGATTTCCTCGAACCGCGCGACAACCTCCTCCTTCACCGCCAGCGGGATCACACGAGTTCCGGCAACCTGCTTCCCCTTGCGGATGAGCCGATCTGGCCGGATCGTCGCCAGACAGACCTGCGCATCCTGACAGAGCGCATACACCGCCTGTCGGTTGATCTTCAAAATACCGTCGCATTCTGCTTTCAGATTGATCTTGCCTTCGCTCGGCGCGCTGGTGCTGATATTCTTACCGCAGACCGCACGCGCCATGCGCTCTGCCGCATCGTTTTCATGCACATAGCCGTCGCCCAAATCCCAGACATAGATATGCTGTTTTCCCATATCCAGCAAATGCGGGATGTCTTCCTCCGTCACGATATGGCCTTTTTTAAATGCCGCGCCTTTTTTCACACCTGGAATGATCTCTGTCATGTCGTGGCACAGCACCATACCGACGGCTTCCTCCGTTTTAACGAGCTGCAAAATAGCTGACTCCCTTCTGATTTCCCAGTACGAGAAGCGCTTCCATTACGCCGCCCGCAATACATCTTGCTTTATCCGAAATCGTAATACAGTTGCGTTTCTGCTCGCCGCGCGGGTCAATATCCGCCAGCTTCATGCCCTTTGGCACATCGAAGCCGTCCCGCAGGATACCGCGCAGCACACCGGTCAGGCTGGCATATACCGGTGTTTCCCCGACATAGCCAATGATCTCTCCCTGTTCGACCTCATCTCCGATTTGATGCACGCACCGCATCGTGCCTGCCGCCGGGGAATGCATCACACGTTCCTTGCCGTAGCCCTGAATCAGCCCCGGAACGCCAGTATTGGGCAGCGCGCTGCCTGTATAGATCGGACGTCCGAGGTTGTGCCCGCGCATTGTCTCGATGACAGCATGGCAGTCCTGCGGCGCGGCAAAGCCCGGTCCCAATGCGACAACGACCGGCGCCATATCCACGCGCGTGCCAAGATTGCGTTTTGCCAGAATGGCATCCACCACCGCCGCGGGCTGTAGCTCTGCAATGCAGTCCGCGTTTTCATCCACCAGCAGCGGGATTTCCCCATCCGCAATGACACGCCATGCCTGTTCCGTTTTCTCAATACGGCGGCAGGTGATGCCCTCCACCGTCTGCACACCGTCATAAACGGCTTCACAGAAAGCAGCCAGACGCCGGATCGCCGCTGGTTGTTTACATTCCAACGCGAGCACGGCAAAGCCACACCGGTGCAGGTGCGCCAATGTGCCGCTTGCCAAATCCCCCGCCCCGCGTACAATGACGAGTCTGCTCATGGACGGATGATTTTACCCGCCTGCGCCATCGTCTCACAAATGACATACATGTTTGTCACATTGCCGACCGCCAACTTTTCCGTCAGTCCATAGAAATTCAGGCAAGTACCGCAGGTCAGTATCTCTGCGCCTGCTTCCTCCAGCTTTTTTAGGTCGGCAATCGTCTCCGGCACCTCGCTGGACAGTCTTGCGCCGCCGTTATATAGCAGCACCGTATCCGGTACCGTATCCAGCTGTGTCAGCGCAAATACAAAGCCCTTCATCAGTGCGCGTCCCAGCTCATCATCGCCGCTGCCCATGCAGTTTGACGACAGCACAACGACTGTCTTTCCGCCGTTCATCGGCGCACACGAAACCGGCACATCCGTCTGCTTGTCAGTCTGCGCTCCCTTGGTGATATCGACATAATAGTTTCCGTCGTTCGTCCTGCCATCGCTGACCACACACTGCTTCTGCTGCGCCATCTTTGTCAGATTCTGCACCGCGATTTCGTTGTCCACAAGTACATGGATGGTATCGCCTTCGTTTGCGCCGGAAAGCGCCTGCTTTGCCTCTACGACCGGCAGCGGGCATGCCTTGCCCTTTGCATCAATTGTAATCATATTCCGTCCTCCATCTATCTGTTTATTTTGTTACGATAATATCACAATCCATCCGCGGGACGATGCTGCCAATGATGCCGCACGGCAGCCCCAGCTTTTGGATTTCTTTCAGCATCGCTTCGCTCTGCTCCTGCGGCACGCTCATCAGCAAACCGCCGGAAGTCTGCGGGTCAAACAGAATCTCCTCCAATGCAAAATCGTCTACGGCAAACCGCACCTTCCCCTTTAGGAAATTGCGTGTGCGCTGCGCCGCAGCCGTCAGCAGAAATTCCTCTGCGCAGTATCGCGCGCCATCCAATATCGGAATACCGTCAGTACGCACTACTGCGGAATAGATCGGCTGTATCATCTCCCGCAGGTGTCCCAGCAGTCCGAAACCAGTCACATCTGTGCAGGCGTGTACGTCAAATGCATCCGCAGCTTCACATGCCCAGCGGTTCAGCGTCGTCATCGAACGGACTGCCGCATCAATCCATTCCTGCTGCGCCTGTCCGACACGGCTGGCAGTCATAATCAAACCAACACCCAGCGGCTTGGTCAGAATCAGTTGATCCCCGATCTTGCAGGTATTATTTGCACGGATCTTCTTGGGATGCACAGTCCCCATGACGGACAAGCCGTATTTCACATCGGTATCCGCAATCGAATGCCCACCCACAAGGCTGGCGCCCGCCTCGCGCACCTTGTCGCTGCCGCCTGTCATAATGCTGCCCAAAATATTCAAATCCATGGTTTCCGGAAAGCAGACGATGTTCAGCGCGGTTTTCACCGTTCCGCCCATCGCCCAGACATCGCTGAGTGCGTTTGCGGCTGCGATCTGTCCAAAGACATATGGATCTTCGACCATCGGCGGAAAAAAGTCCAGCGTCTGCACCACAGCGGTATCCTCCGTCAGCTGATATACCGCCGCGTCATCCGATGATTCGCAGCCGATCAACAGGTTTTCATCTGTCGGTTTCGGCAGTTTGGACAGCACACGCTCGAGTACCGCCGGGCCGAGCTTCGCCGTACAGCCACCACCCTTGCAAAAAAGTTTTTCTTCCATTTTCGTGTTCCTTTAATCAGAATAACGATGCTTTTATTTCGTACATATCTGAAAAATCAGATAAAGTCCACCATCTTTTCTCCATTGTACCGTGTTTCTTTTATAAAGTAAACCGCCATTTTTGACTATTCAACCAAACCACATCAAAAAAGAATGCTGCCTTTTCTCAACACGCAGTCCGAAACAGCAGCATTTTCTGTTATTATTCCATATCGATTCGGTCACGCAGCGCAGGAAACTGCCTGCGGAACCGCTGCGCCTCATTGAGATCAAGCTCTGTCGTGACCACCTGTTCCGCCTCCCCTGCTTCTGCAAGGATTGCGCCGTTCGGCGCTACGACCATGCTGTGCCCCGCGCCAACTGTTCCCACACATTCGCCCGTATGGTTGCAAGCAAATAAGAAGCTCTGATTTTCCAGTGCGCGCACACGGCAGAATAAACGCCAATCCTCCAGCCGCGCTTTTGGCCATGCCGCGCTGACAGCAAATATCGTTGCGCCGTTATCCACCATGCGCCGGAACTGCTCCGGAAACCGCAGGTCATAGCACGTTGCCAGCCCTATGATACCATATGGCGTAAATATCTCGCTGGTGTTGCGTCCAGCTGTCAGCAGCTCACGCTCCTGCGAATCATAGCCGAACAAATGCATTTTACGATAGGTTCCCTTGACAAATCCGTTTGCATCCAGCATAGCCATTGTATTGTACAATCCGTCGCGGCTGCACTCCACAAAACTGCCGGTCAGGATATAGCAATGCAGCCGCCGCGCCCACGGTGCAAGCCGCAGGACTGTTGTCCCCTGCAGCGGCTCCGCCGCAGCTTCATACGCATCGTAATCGGGAAAGCCAACGCCCCACAGCTCAGGAAGAATCACAAGGTCGGGCGCTGCATCCTCCAGCTGCTCCAGATACCGCTCCACACGGACCCAGCGTTCTGCCGACGATTCCTCACTGCTCACGCGCAGCTGTATTAGCGAAACCTTCATTTCAAGTCCTCCGGTGTACGGTCCACCGTATCCCACGGACGCACGTCATCCAGCCAGCCCTGCACCCCCCAGTATTCCCTGTCGAGCGCCGACAGCGGTTTCATCTTGTTCAGCATCCGCATCGCATGGAATTTGCCCTGCTGGGCTGTAGAAGGCACCGTAGCACAGCCGCCCTGCCCGATCTTATCCGCCAGCCGGATGACATCGCGGTCAATCGCCCTGCGTGTGCGTGCTGGTACGCCGTCCCAGTCTATGGCATATACTGCCTTGCCATAGGTCCAGATTTTACCGACGCCCCAGAAGGTCAGCGAATCCATCATGTCCTTTAACGCAGACTTCATACCGCCGCCCGCTGCCGTTGTAATCGCCAGCGCAGATTTGGTAAACATAGTTGGCGATGGGCGATGAACCATCCACCGATAGGCAAAATGGTCCAGGAAATTTTTCATTGCACCAGTGGAATGGTATACATATGTTGCACTCACCAGCATGATCAAATCAGCCTGATCCAAAGCCCGTGCAAGCGGCTCCACATACTGCCGGTGCGGGCAAAATCGCGCGCCCTGCGTAAAGCAGTTACCGCAGCCACAGCACATTTTCGGCAGGGCTGCCGGCAGATAAAATTCCCGGACGGCCCCGCCGCACGCCAGCTCTGATATAAACTTCTGCGCAATATGCCATGTGCTGCCGTGGCGCTGCGACCCATAAATTACTGTGATGTTCATACATGCTCCATAGCCCGGAAGAGCTGCCCGGACAGCAATGCCGGGCAGCCCGCTTTCCCTTTCGGGCGTATCTAAAATACTCAGTCTTTCTTTTCCTTGTCCGTCTTCTTATCCTTATCCTTTTTCTTGTCCTTCTTCTCTTTCTTTTCCGGCTTTTCGTCACCGAAGCTGATGCCGATGTCGCGTGCTGCCTGAATGAGGTCATGATCCACCGGGACAGTCTTGAGCTTGCCGGCAACCTCGCTCAGCGGTACAGCAACGATCTGATTGTTGCGGATCGCTACCATGTTGCCATACTGCTTGTGCTTGATCAGGCGGGCAGCGCCGGTACCCAGACGGGTCGTCAGGATGCGGTCATATGCATCCGGTCCGCCGCCTCTCTGGAAGTGGCCCGGGTTCACGACACGGATCTCCTGTCCGCACATTTCGCCCAGCTCACGTGCCAGCTTAAAGCTGATAGACGGATCAGTCATTGCAGCGCGGGACGCCTTGAATTCCTTCTTGGACATTGCAGCCTCTTCAACAGAAATTGCGCCCTCTGCTACAGCTACGATCGTGAAGGAATGCCCATGCTTGCGGCGCTCTTCCAGCTTTTTGCAGACGCTATTCAGGTCATACGGAATCTCCGGGATCAGGATGATATCTGCGCCGCCTGCCAAACCTGCCGTCAACGTCAGCCAGCCTGCGCCATGGCCCATGATCTCAACAAGAAATACACGGCTATGGGAGGTGGCAGTGGAGTGGATTTTATCAATAACATCGGTAGCAATATCCATTGCGGTCTGATAGCCAAAGGTCACTTCAGTGCCCCACAGGTCATTGTCAATGGTCTTCGGCAGGGAAATGACATTCAGTCCCTCTTCACGCAGAAGGTTTGCGGTCTTGGTCGTGCCGTTGCCGCCAAGAATAACCAGACAATCCAACTCCATTTTGTTGTAGGTAGCGATCATCTTTGTTACCTTGTCAACGCCGTTTTCATCCTTATCGCGCATGTTCTTGAACGGCTGACGCGAGGTGCCCAAAATTGTGCCGCCAACAGTCAGGATACCGGAGAAGTCACGCGGAGACATCAGGCGTACATCGCCCTCGATCAGTCCGCGGTAGCCATCACGGAAACCGTAAATTTCAATTTCCTTGCCATATTCCTCATACAGCGCCTTTGCAACGCCGCGCAGGGTAGAGTTCAAACCCTGGCAGTCGCCGCCGCTGGTCAGCATACCGATGCGTTTCATGATAGTTCCTCCTTATTCTATCTCTGCTCCGATAAAACTGCACTTCCATAACAGTACAGTAATAAATTTGTGATGCCGGAGTAAATTATTGTTCTTATTATATCAAACTTCTTTGTCTATCGCAACGTGTTTTTCGCAAATTGCACAAACCCAGACATGTTTTTCCAATTTGTTTCCAAATATCCACTTTTGTTGTTAGAATGGCCGCGATTTCCCCTCATTCTGTACCAGTCCGTCCGCAGAAAAAGCAAGCGGCAGAAGCTACTGCTCCCGCCGCCGGAAAAGGGCGTATGCTTTTCGACTCAATAGTTTTCCGCCTTGATCTCAAAATAAGCCTGCGGATAACTGCATACCGGGCAGACCTGCGGCGCTTTCTTTCCGACAACGATATGACCACAGTTGCGGCATTTCCAGATGGTATCCTGCTCCCTGGAAAATACCACCCCTTCGTCTACGTTCTCCAGCAGCTTAAGGTATCGTGCCTCATGCTCCTTTTCGATCGCTGCCACCCGTTCAAACAGAAACGCGATATGGTCAAAGCCTTCCCGCCGCGCTTCCTCGGCAAAGCCCGGATACATATCCGTCCACTCAAAGTTTTCGCCAGCTGCCGCATCCTTCAGATCGGCAAGGGTGTCCGGCATCTCGCCGCCGTGCAGCAGCCGAAACCATATTTCCGCATGTTCTTTTTCATTGTCCGCAGTCTCCTGAAACAATGCGCCGATCTGTTCAAAGCCATCCTTTCTGGCCTTGTCCGCGTAATACGTGTACTTACATCTCGCCTGCGATTCGCCGGCAAACGCCGCCATCAGGTTTGCTTCTGTTCTGGAACCCTTCAGCTCCATGGTACATCATCCTTTCCAGGCACTGTCATGCCCTGTCAGTCTGTCTGTACCTCCTGTTCCATGCAGTCACGGCACAGTCCGTACAGAACAAGGTCATAACCGGTAACTGCTGCATCGGACAATTCCTGGAACTTTTCCGTCAGCGGCTGCTCCGGCCAGATATCTACGACTCTACCACATTTTGTGCAAATCATGTGCTCATGATACATCATTGCGCAATCAAAATGGTCAGAGTCCCCCGGAACAACAATACGACGGATCATCTGATTCTCTGCAAGCTGGTTCAGGTTGCGGTATACCGTTGCAAGACTGATGGCCGGATCCTTCTTCCGCACCTGCTGGTATACCATATCTGCAGTCGGGTGCAGGTTTGACTGCTTCACAGCCTCCCAAACCATCTCCCGCTTTCTGGAATACTTCATTCGACCACCTCTTTAGTATAATAATAAAATTAGGAATCATTCTTTATTTGATAGTATCAGCATCTTCCGTATATTGTCAAGCAAAATATTGAATTTTGGGCACCTTCACGCAAGTCCTATCATTATGCACAAAGATTCCCTGTCATTTTGTACAGAATAGGGGTGAATTTCCCATTTAATTCTGTTATAATAGTATAAAGCGATCGTTACAATGCAGCACAAAGGAGGGCATACTATAATGTTAAGCAGTATTGATTTTAACCACCGCATGACCGATGTAGAATATCGTCTGGAAACCAAGGCTGTGCGCGGCGAGCTGGCAAAGCTGCAGCACCGCATGAAAGAAAGCAAGCTGCCCGTCATTGTGCTATTTGAGGGCTGGGATTCCTCCGGCAAGGGCAGCATGATCGCCAACATGATCCAAACCCTTGACCCCCGCTTTTTCAAGGTATACAACACCAAAGACCCGACCCCGGAGGAGCAGCGCTATCCGTTCCTGTGGCGACACTGGCGCCGCACGCCAGAAAAGGGCAAGATGGTGATTTTTGATGAGAGCTGGTATCCGGAAGTCTCCCGCGCACGAATCGAAAAGGGTCTTAGTGCAGAGGAAGCCTACAGCCGCATGGACAGCATCAATACCTTTGAGCGGCAGCTCTCGCAGGACGGCTGCCTTATCATCAAGTTCTTCCTGCATATTTCCCAAAAAGAGCAGGCAAGGCGCCACGAAAAGCTGATGTCCAGCAAAAATACACGCTGGCGCGTCACAGAGCGCGATAAGTTCCGCAATAAGCACTATAAAGAATATTACCGTGTCTACGATGAAATGCTGCAACAGACCAATACCGTCTTTGCCCCTTGGCATATCATCGGCGCACATGAGCGCCGCAGCGCAATGAACGAAATCTATCAGATCATCGTCGATTCTATCCGACAGGCACTGGACGCCCCGAAAATCATCGTCCCGTCGGAATATCATGCGCAGGTGCACAGCTTCCAGCTGGTGAAAAAGCCAAAGCTGGAGGACGTCCCGCTGTACCGCAGGCTTGAGCAGGACAAGTATCGCGATATGCTAAAAACAGAGCAAAAAAAGCTGTCCAGGCTGCACAATAAACTCTACCGTGCGCGTATCCCGATCGTCATCGCCTATGAGGGCTGGGACGCTGCGGGCAAGGGCGGCAACATCAAGCGGCTCACCGCCGCGCTTGACCCCCGCGGGTATGAGGTAGTCCCCATTGCCTCCCCAACCGCAATCGAGAAATCACACCACCATCTGTGGCGTTTCTGGCAGAATCTGCCGAAGGACGGTCATGTGACGGTATTCGACCGCACATGGTATGGCCGCGTGATGGTAGAACGCTTGGAGGGCTTCTGCACAGAAGAGGAATGGAAGCGCGCCTATCAGGAGCTGAATGAGTTTGAATACGAGCTGGAGAAATGGGGCGCGATCCTCATTAAATTCTGGCTGCATATCGACTCGGATGAGCAGCTCCGCCGTTTCACAGAGCGGCAGAACACACCGGAAAAGCAGTGGAAGATCACGGATGAGGACTGGCGCAACCGCGAAAAGTGGGATCTGTACGAAACAGCGGTCAATGATATGATCCGCCTGACCTCCACAGAATACGCGCCGTGGACGATCATCGAATCGCAGGACAAGCTATTCGGACGCATCAAGGCGATCCAGACACTCAACGACGCCATTGAAGCAAAGCTGTAACTGTATACAAAAAGCCGCCGGTCTGCATTGACCGGCGGCACTTATCTTTCTCTGATTATTTTCCGCCAAACACCTTGCCATACTGCGCGCAGGTGGAAATAAACTGCTGCATACTGCTGCCAAGATATTTGTTCTTATGCCACACGATGGAAAACTGGCGTTCCAATGGTGCATCCACCACACGGATCTCTGTCAACGTGCCTGCCTGCAGGCGTTCCTGCGCGAGCCGGCGGGAGATCACGGTCACGCCAAAGCCCATCTCTACGCCGCGCAGGATGGCTTCGCTGTTGTTGCACACCCACTGCTCTTTAAAATTTGGCATGGCATTTTCAAAGACCGCACGGGTACCGCTCCCTTTTTCACGCAGGATAAACGGAACATTTTCCAAATCCGCCAAATGCACAGATTTTTTCGTGCCGAACGGATTTTTGTCCCGTGCACAAACCAGCGCCAGCGGGTCATTCATCATGAACTGCGTCACAAGATCAGGGCTGGTGATCCGGCCTTCTATAATTCCCACATCCAGCTCACTCTTAAGCAGCATGTTCTCAATGACCCGTGTGTTGTCCACCACGACCTGTGGTGACTGATTGTGCGTCTCGGAAATATACCGCTGCAACACGCCACCCAGAATACATGTGCCAACAGTAACCGTTGCACCGATACGCAGCATATCCGTCTCATCAGCATTTTTCAGCTGCTGCTCCATCGCATCATACATGGACAGGATATGTCTGGCGTACTCGCTCAGCTGCCTGCCCGTAGGTGTAATATACAGCCGACGGCCCAAGCGCTCAAACAGTCGCACACCATACTGGTCTTCGATCTCACCGATGGTGCCGCTGACAGACGGCTGGGCAATATGCATTTTCTTCGCTGCTTCACTCATGCTTCCACAATCTGCCACTGCCAGAAAAATCCGCAGATTTCGCAAAGTCATTCCTATGTCCTCCCTAATGCTATCTCTCGGCTGACCATTTCAGCCATTTATTCCCTATCATTATTATACAGCACATAGGAATATTGTACAATGTACGTTTGTTACATATTTTGGTTTTTGTGCATTTACACAATGCACAAAAAAGCATATGCCTTTGCTGAAAATATTGATAAAAAAGATGCCTCTGCCAGTCAGACAGAGGGCATCATTTTTTAATTATTCCTGATCCATATCCAGATAGAAACGCGCATAATCATGGCGCTTCTCCTTTGTAAAGCTGATTGCAGCACGCGGATGCATGTTCAGGCGTCCGGTCAGCAGATATGCAGTCTGATAGCCCCACTGCACGCCGTCTTCCCGCAGCTTGTCCATATGCTGCTCAAGGAAGCGCAGTACCGGCGGCAGCTGGTATTTCGGGTTTTTGAGGAAGCCCAGCAGCTGTTCCATCATGCAGTTGCCTGCGCCGCGACCCATGCCGTTCATCGTTGCGTCCAGCATGCTCACGCCGACCGAACACGCTTCAATGGTATTGGCGAATGCGAGCTGCTGGTTGTTGTGCGCATGGATGCCGACCTTTTTGCCATACTTATCCATCTGCTCCAGATACATCTCTGACAGGTTGCGGATCTCCTCCGGGTACAGCGAACCATAGCTGTCTACCAGGTAGACCGCATCCGCTGGGCTCTTGCCGATCATGTCCAGTGCTTCCAGCAGATCCTCTCTGTGCGCCTTGGAAACCGCCATGATATTGCAGGTCGTCTCATATCCCATCTTTGCGCAGTGCTCGATCATTTCGATCGCAGCCGGCATGGTGTTGATATACGTTGCAACACGGACAAGGTCGACCGGGCTGTTGCTGCGCTCAACAATATCGCGCTTGTAATTGGTACGTCCGACATCCGCCATGACGCAGACCTTCAAATCGGTGTCGTTTTCTCCGACGATCTCATAGATATCATCGTCATTGCAGAACTTCCACTTGCCAAACTCTTCCGGGTTGAACAGGTCACGCGACGCCTTGTAACCAAATTCCATATATTCCACGCCGGATTCCAGATTGGTTGTATACAAGTCGCGGATAAATTCATCATCAAAGTAAAAATTATTGCACAGACCGCCGTCGCGAATGGTTGCATCCACAACTTGAATATCCTTGCGGTATGTCATCAAATTGCCCTTCTGTGGTGCCATTGTGTTTGTCCTCTCAATCGATACTTTAGTAGATTAAACTGTAACCGAGTAAATTGCCATCCAGCAAAGCAGCCCCCCGCGCAGCCGGCAGGGGGCTTTGCTTCTGTATATCAAATATTTGAATACAATACTTACTTGGTCATGGAAGCAACTTCTGCTGCGAAGTCATCCTGCTTCTTCTCAATGCCTTCGCCCTTCTCATAGCGGGTATACTTGACCAGCTTGATCGAGCCGCCCAGTTCCTTTGCAACTGCAGCGATGTGCTTCTCTACAGAAACCTTGTTCTCCTTAACAAAAGCCTGCTGCAGGAGGCAGTTCTCCTCGTAGTACTTGCCAATACGGCCCATAACCATCTTCTCGATGATGTTCTGCGGCTTCGGCTTAGCAGCGGTCTTGTTCTCCTCCATCGCCTGTGCCAGCAGGATCTCCTTCTCCTTGTCCAGGGTAGCCTGATCGACATCAGACTTGTCCATGAACAGCGGGCGCATTGCAGCTGCCTGCATGCCGATATCCTTGCCCAGCTCAGCAACAGCGGCGTTGCCCTTCAGGTTATCAGAAACCTCCAGTGCAACCAGAACACCGATGACGCCGCCCATATGGGTGTAGCCAACGTTCACGGTAGACTCGTCATAGCGCTCGAAGCGGCGAATCTGCAGATTCTCGCCGATGGTCAGAACCTTCTCCTGCAGAGCAGCTTCTACAGTCAGGTCGCCCATCTTGCTTGCCTTGAGTGCCTCAACATCTGCCGGATTCTCCGTGATAACAACCTTTGCAACATCAGAAGCGAACTTGCGGAAGTCAGCGTTCTTTGCAACGAAGTCGGTCTCAGAGTTGACCTCTACGATTGCAGCAGCGCCGCACGCGTCGCATACCTCGATGCAGACAATGCCCTCAGCAGCGATACGGCTTGCCTTCTTTGCAGCCTTAGCCAGGCCCTTCTCACGCAGGATCTCAATTGCCTTATCGAAATCGCCGTCAGCCTCCTGCAGGGCCTTCTTGCAATCCATCATACCAACGTTGGTCTGCTCACGCAGTGCCTTAACATCCTTTGCAGTAAATGCCATGATGTAATATCCTCCTGTATCTTATGATTCCGTTTGTTTGAAAAAAGCCCGCCCGATCAGCGCGGCGGGCTTTTCCTATATTTTACTTATTCAGCAGCCTTAGCTTCCTCTGCCTCTTCGGATGCGAGCTGCTCGCCCTGCTTGCCTTCCAGAACAGCGTTAGCCATAGTGGAAGAGATCAGCTTGATCGCGCGGATCGCGTCATCATTGCCCGGGATAACGTAATCAACCTCATCCGGATCGCAGTTGGTATCAACGATAGCTACTACCGGAATCTTCAGCTTGCGTGCCTCAGCGATTGCGTTCTTCTCCTTGCGCGGGTCAACAACGAACATAGCGCCCGGCAGCTTCTTCATGTCCTTTACGCCGCCCAGGTACTTCTCCAGCTTGGCGATCTCCAGCTGCAGCTTGATAACTTCCTTCTTCGGCAGCAGATCAAAGGTGCCGTCCTCCTGCATCTTCTTCAGCTGGTTCAGACGAGCGATACGGGTGCGCATGGTGCTGAAGTTGGTCAGCATGCCGCCCAGCCATCTTGCGTTTACATAGTACATGCCAGCGCGCTCAGCTTCCTCACGGATTGCGTCCTGTGCCTGCTTCTTGGTACCGACAAACAGAATGGACTGGCCTGCAGCAGCAGTATCACGAACGAAGAAGTAAGCCTCCTCCAGCTTCTTAACGGTCTTCTGCAGATCAATGATGTAGATACCGTTTCTCTCAGTGAAAATGTACTGTGCCATTTTCGGGTTCCATCTTCTGGTCTGATGACCGAAGTGCACGCCTGCTTCCAGCAGCTGCTTCATAGAAATAACTGACATTGAAATGTCCTCCTTAGTTTTTTCCTCCACATCGTTCCTATTCGGCGGCGACTCCGCCTGCAAAGCCGGAGCACCACGCCGCGTCTCGCGATGTGTGTGTATTTTTCATACCTGTTGATTTTATCACACCTGCGCCGCGAACGCAAGAAAAATTTTTCAGATTTCGGCAAATTCTTCTGTATCCGCCGGATTTCCCGTGTTATTTGCAAAATTCTCTTTTTTCCCGCACATGTTCATCCCTTCTCGGCGGGCAGAAGGTGGTCAGGATGATGTCATCCCCGATCCGCCGGATCGCCTCCCACGGAATGACAAAATCCTCCCGTTTCCCAAAAAAGCCCAGCTTTCCATGTCCGGGCACAATGATCGCTGCCAGCCTGCCGGTACACGTATCGATCTCCACATCGTTTACATAACCCAACCGGCTGCCGTCGCTGATGCTGATGACCTCTTTGCACCGCAGGTCAACAATCCTGCAGCAGGATGAGCAGCACTGTTCGAAGCCCATCAGGAATCCCCCTCCTCTGTCTGTTCCAGAATCGCGCCCCAGAACTGCTCACTGGTGACACGCCCGTCACGGTTAAACCGCCGGATGCGCCGCAAACATGCCGGATCGCGCACAATGCTGGCGACGCCCTCCTCACAGCTGAGCGACGCGGTAAAGCCGCACTGGCTGAGCAGCTCCTCTGTCTCCTCATTGAGCGCACCGTAAGGATACGTGTAACAGCTCGGCACAGCGATATCCATTGCTGCAAATAAATCCTGCGCCTGCTGCGTGTCACTCATAAAAACCGCCCGGTAGGCCTCCGTATCTTCGCCGCTTTTGCGCAGGCAGCCGCGCCGTGGCTTCAGCTCATGGAAATCATAGGAATGGTTTTGCATCTCAATCACGCCGGAATCTGCCATTTCCTTCAGCTCTGCCCGGGTACAGTACGACCATACCTCATGCTCCTTCGGGTCATCCGTTTCGGAAAACTGCTCTGTCAGCGTGCCGACCGGCGACAGTACCGCACGCATGTCATATTTCTGCAGCAGCGGATAGGCATTGCAGTAATTGTTATAATACCCATCATCAAATGTCAGCATGACCGGCTTGTGCGGCAGCGACGCCCCTCCCACAACATAGGCGATCAGGTCATTGACGGTCACCGTCGTATAGCCGCGCTCTGACAGATATTGCAGGTCGCTTTCCAGCATGGATGGAGAGATTACATATTGCCCCGGCGAATCTCCCTCGTCTGTCACGCTGTGGTACATGGCGACCGGGACCAGCACCGCAGTGTCTGCCTTTGACGTTTCACGCACTGCATAACTGCCTCTCCAAATACAGAACGCAGCTACCGCCAGCAGGCATCCAAGCAGTCCCGCTTCCCAGCGATGGTGTTTCTTCATGCGGACTCCCCTTCCTCAAATGCATACTGACGGGTGTATTCACCGTCCTCCGCACGTACTGCCGCACATGTGTGCTGCCGCAGCAGCTGCATCAGCGGATACAGATTGACCCATATCTCATTGTCCGATTCAAACTGGCTTTCATCAAAGATTAGCTCCAGCCCGATATGCAGATGCGGCGTGACGATATTGCTGACATTTTCCGTTGCGGAATAGCCGGTGCGCCCCATATAGCCGATGATATCGCCTGCCATGACATGCTGCCCTTCTTCCAGCTTCGCCGCATACGGACGGTCCTGCCGCAGGTGTGCATAATACCAGTACCGTTTGCCATCATCGCTGCGGATACCGATCCGCCAGCCGCCGTACTGGTTCCAGCCCAGCATGGTGACTGTACCGGATTCCACCGCCGCCACTGGTGTTCCGGTAAGCCCCATCATATCATGCCCCAAATGCCGCCTTTTATAACCATAGCTGCGCGACGCGCCGAAATCATCCGAATCGGTGTAGGAAAACCCGCGTACAATGGGAGAAAATGCTTTCAAGCCATAGCTCCTATCCCAGCTTCCGTCTTCCTTCTGCTCCGCATAATCACCGATGATCCCATCCAGTACCGCGCCGTACGCCTGCCGGTAATAGAAAAAATACTCTCCTTCCGCCGTCTTGCCCTGTTCGATTTCTGCTGCCGCCTGCTCCAGATCTGCCGCCCGATACCGTGACCAGTCGCCGCCATACCGGCACGCCAGAACGGACAGGATATCTACCCAGTCCGTACTGCCCTCACTGCGGATATCCGTCTGCATTGCCCGCTCCAATGCATCCTCCGGCACATTAAATTCCACATATTTGATATAATCGCCGGATGCCGGCTCCGCTTGCGCAAAATGATGGTATCCGGCACACAGGACAGACAGTACAGCAGCTACGGCGGCGGCAGTTACGATCCATCTGCGCCGCTTCATCCCTCACGGCTGGCGGAACGGCACGCCGAAGAAATCTGCTGTCGACACAGACAGATTGCGGGCAATATCGCGGATATTCCCGCGGATCCAGTTGGCGTCATCCGGGTTGTCATGATATGCCACCTCAATGAGGATACTTGGCGCTGCGGTCCGACGCAGCTCCGCCAGCCGTGTCGTCGGGATGATATCCACAAGCTGTGGTGTCGGGGATATCAGACTGAAATTGTTGGCAAATAGTTCGGCTGCACGTTCTCCCTCTACGCTGCCGGTATAATAATACACATCCGTGCCACGCAGCTGCCCCGCCAGATTTTCCGGCGCGGCATTGGAATGGATCGCCAGATGCAGGTCTGCGTTGGCTGCATTGGATTTCTGTGCGCTTGTCACCGCGGTATCCTCCGTGGTATTCCGTGCCACATTGATGCCGGATGCCTCCAGATATGGCACCATCGCATCCGCGATGAGGTTCATATAATATTCTTCATTTCCATTGCCGTCATAAAATGGATTAAACTCCTGTGTTGACGGGCTGAGAAAAACAGTAGGCATAGCTGCTCCTTTCCAGAACGGTAAAATCTCCCCTATTATATGCGTGGGACATGCCGCGCAACACAATAAAATCTCCACTTTGACAGCCAGTCATATAGACACAAAAACCCGCCGGAAGCCATACTCCCGGCGGGTGTGATCGCAATTACACGATTTTATATCAGAACTTTGTCTCGTAGCTGCCGACGGCGACGTTGACGCCTTCCTTCTGGCTGCTCTTACCGTATTTATCAACCGTCATCTTATCCTTCGGCGTATGGCTGATCGCACCTGCACCATTGATACAGCCGCCTTCACACGCCATGCCTTCGATGAAGTTTTCTGTCAGACGTCCCATCTTCGCCTTGAGCAGCGCTACCTTGCACTGTTCAATGCCACTGCATACAGCTGCCTTCGGCTCGAATTCCAGACCCTGCTCCTTGACGCTCTGCGCGACTGCCTCGGTCAGACCGCCCGAACGTGCGAATACACGACCGAAATAGGAAGCATCGTCCACTGGAAGCTCTTCCTGCTCCTCCGGCGGCAGACCCGCTGCATCCAGCAACGCCTGCAGCTCCTCAAATGTGATAACACAGTCGATCCACGGTCGAACGGTATCCAGTTTCTGCTCGTATTTCTTTGCCGTGCACGGGCCAATAAATACCGTTTTGATCGGCCATGCGCTGTTTTCCTTGATGTATCTGCCAATCTCAGCCATTGGCGAGAGGTTATGCGAAATATGTTCCGCCATCTCCGGCATATGCTGCTTGATAAAGCGTACAAACGCAGGGCAGCAAGAGGATGTCAGGAAGCCCTTTTCCGCCAGCTCCTTGGATTCTTTCTTGGCAACCATATCCGCGCCCAGTGCGGCCTCAACAACATCGTGGAAGCCAAGATGGCGCAGCGCCTGCTTGACCTGTCCAACCGATGCACCTGAGAACTGTGATGCAATCGCCGGTGCAACGATCGCTATCGTATAGTAGCCACGGTGGTCAGCCTGCTGGATCAGCTTGATGGCATCCACCATATAGGAATTGTCAACAACTGCGCCAAACGGACACTGGCTGACGCAGGCGCCGCAATTGATACACTTGTCGTAATTGATCTCAGCCTTCTGCTGCTCGTTCATCTTAATTGCGCCGACCTTGCAGCTGCGTTCGCACGGACGGATGTTTTCCGTAATTGCGCCATATGGACACACCTTTGCGCAGCGTCCACAATGGATACACTTCTCCGGATCGATCTCTGCCTTGCCGTCCTTGCCCTTGCTGATAGCGCCGCGCGGGCATACCTTCATGCAGCGGTGAGCCAAACAGCCGCGGCACGAATTGCTGACTGAATAGCGGTCGACCGGACACTCATCGCAGGCAATATCAATAACCTGAATGACATTGCTGCCCCGCTCTCCGCCAAGGGCATTGTGCACACGCTCGCCAACGATTGCGCGTTCCTTATACACACAGCAGCGCATGGTTGCTTTTTTGCCCGGAATAACCTCATAAGGGACAGAATAGTAACAATCATCCATCTTTTCCTGCAGCGCATGCTCCGCAACCGCACGCAGAACCTTATATTTGATCAACTGAACGTCAGTATCAAAACTCCTCATGCACGTTCTCCCTTTCCCAATAAAAAATCAAGTTTGTCGCATTCTTAACAAGATGTATTGTATCGTAACAACGGCATATTGTCAATTGCATCACATCCTTCACTTCATAAACAAAATGATAATATTTTGTGCAGGCTTTGAGAATATTTTTTGATTCTTTTTTCTGTATTGCTCCAGCAAATGCCATAAAACCAATCATTTTATGTGCAATATGTCTACATTTCAGTGTTATTTTTTGTAAAAACACGCCAAATCGCACTAAATTCAAATTTTTCCGGACATTCTATCATCCGCATTCAGTCTGCTGTTCGAAACTGTGCAATGCCGGTCGCGTACAGGCTTCCGCCCATCGCATCCATGGATACGATCGCTGGGAAATTTTCTACCGTTAAACGTTTTACAGACTCGCAGCCCAGCTCGTCATACGCCACGACCTCAAGCGACTTGACAGAATCAGCAATCACAGCGCCCGCGCCACCGATGGCCACCATATACACACAGCCATATTTCTGCATCGCATCATGTACCGCCTGGTTGCGCACGCCCTTACCGATCATGCACACCTGTCCTTTTTCGATCAATGTCGGAGAGAACGGGTCCATACGGCCGGATGTGGTCGGGCCGCAGGAGCCAATGACCTGTCCCGGCTTGGACGGGGTCGGTCCCGCATAATAAACAACCGAATCCTGAAGATCAAACGGAACCTGCTCACCTGCCGCCAACGCCGCCAGTATCTTTTTATGTGCTGCATCACGCGCTGTATATACTGTGCCGGTAAGGGAAACGGTATCACCGGCCTTGAGCACGCCGACATACTCCCGCAGCTGCGCGGTATTCAAATCATAATGTGCCATTAGGGGACCTCTCTTCCTGCGCAGACAATGCAAAAGGCTCTGTCCATTTGCCGCTGCCTGCCCATTATTCTTTTATTTATTATATCAGGGAAATTCCTGAAATACAACCGGATTATGCATACCCGTATTTTCTCCAGCAAGAAAAACCGCTCATATTTGCAAATGCGCTTGTTATTCCTGCCATTTCCCGTTATAATAAAGTGCATATGTTTTTTCTGCAAAATTCGACACGCAATGAGGTGTTGCATTTGATAATAAAAACGCATCAGGCGGATAAGCTCCGGCGGTTTGTCCGAATCCTGACGCTCTTGTGCGTCTGCCTGCTGCTGGTCGGTATCCCAGCGTCTGCGGCACGCATGGGTTCCGTTGACATCAACGGCTCGGAGGTTGCCTATCAGGCGCAGTACAAGGCATATACGGAGGCCGCGTCAGGCGACGATGCCGTTGTGTGTAAATTTACCGTTTCCAACCCGACTGCGGGAAAAAACGGCGCACTCTGCCGTATCATCCTGCCCCAGAGCCAGAACGTCTACCTGTATATGGATGCCGGTGACCTTGCCGTCATGCGGTATGACGGCTCGGAATATAAAAAATTCTGTGCAGATTACCAGCTCAAGCGCGGCACGACCTACACACTGTGTGTATTCCGCGACGGCTTGGTATTTTTTGATGGCACCCGCTGCTATACCTACAGCGGCAATCTTTACGGCTTTACCGATGTTATTGCCGGCTGGAGCGGGGAATCCAACGTCTTTTCCACCACACTGACAAAACAGGCGCCGACCTCTGATACAGCATCAGAAGACACGGAGGACGACGAAGAAACTGTCACCACAGAAGAACCGGCGCCGTCCACAGCCGCGGCAGCCGACCCCTACCCGCCTATCTGGGTCATCCTCGCACTGGTGCTCGGTACATCGAGCAATCTGTTGGCGCTGGCTGCGCTGCATTCTTCCAATTTAGCGCTGCGCACCGTGCGCCGTTCCGCACCGCGCACAGGCTATACGTCCAGACCGGCAACAAAACAGAAACAAAAACCGCCCGCAAAAAAACCGGCGACGTCCAAACGCCCGCCGCAGAAAAAGTCCGCTACTTCTGCTGCGCGGACTGCATCCCATGGAAAATCCAGTCCGCCGCCGGCCATGTCACAGCCGTCGGCAAAACCAAAGCAAAAACCGAAAATCTTCTTTCCTCCGGAGGAAAAAGCTGCACCAACAGCAAAGCCCTCCGCGCAGCCGACGCAGCCATATGATTTATATACCGGCACCTTCTGGCAGACCTATGCAGAAAAGTTTAAGCCGTACCGTTTTGGTGATCCCGCCCGCGGCTACTGCACCTTTGTGCGCGGAAACAGCCCTGCTTCCGACCTGTTTGTCCTGTCGAGCGATTCCTTCATCTGGCTCAACCCCGTACGGTTCCACACGACGTCGCCGCAGCACGGCGTGCGCATCCGCATGGCAGAAGCTGCCGGCATCTCTATGGCGTTTGATTTCTGCCATGTCGGCACCGGCAAGCGGGAGCTTGCGCTTTCACAGGATGTGGAAATGGTCAACTTCCAGCCCGCACATGTTGTCAAAGGCTCCCACGGCGCATATGAATTATCGGAACGCGGTATTATTGTATTTGAAATGCTTGGATAAGCCTTGCAATCAATACGGTGCAGTGCTACAATAATACCGGCTAAAAATCAAAAATTTGGAGGAATCGCCCCATGATTAGTATCAAAGATATCGATAGAGCTGCGCAGCGTCTGCAGCCTGTCGTCCATTATATCCCGCTGTCCTCTTCCACGACATTTTCCGGTATGACCGGCGCGGAAGTATATCTCAAATGTGAGAACCAGCAAAAAACCGGCTCCTTCAAGGTGCGCGGTGCATACAACAAAATTATGAAGCTGTACGAAGCAGGCGGGCTGAAATCCGTTATCGCTTCTTCCGCAGGCAACCACGCACAGGGCGTTGCGTTTGCCGCAAAGAGCATCGGCATTCCGGCAACCATCTGTATGCCGCGTTCTACGCCGATCGCCAAGGTTTCCGCAACCAAGGGCTACGGCGCAAACGTCGTGTTATCCGGCTCCTGCTATGACGACGCCTATGCCAAGGCAATGGAGATCGTAGAGGAAACCGGTGCGACCTTTATCCATCCATTTGACGACGAGGATGTCATGGCAGGACAGGGTACCATTGGCCTGGAGATCCTGCGCGACCTGCCGGCTGTCGATGTCATCCTTGTGCCGGCTGGCGGCGGCGGATTGCTGTCCGGTGTCGCTGCCTGCGTCAAGCAGATCAACCCGCGCATCCAAGTCATCGGCGTGCAGGCTGAGGGTGCGCCGGCAATCGCCAATTCGTTCCATCAGGACAGCATCCAGGCAAGCGATTCTGTCCATACGATCGCAGACGGTATTGCCGTCAAATGCCCGGGCACTGCTACGATGGAGCATATCAATACGTTTGTCGACGATATGATGACCGTTTCCGACGATGATATCGCATCCACCATCCTGCTGCTGCTTGAGCGCACCAAGCAGGTCGTTGAACCGGCTGGCGCATCCTCTCTGGCAGCGCTGCTGTCCGGCAAGCGTGATTTTACCGGCAAGAAGGTCGTCTGCCTGCTGTCCGGCGGTAATATCGATGTGAGCTTCATCCACCGTATCGTTGAAAAGGGCCTTGTTACCCGCGGCCGCCACATGAAGTTCTCCATCATCATGCCGGATGTCCCCGGCTCCCTGGAACGCCTTGCAGGTATCATCGCTTCTCAGAACGCGAATATCATCATGTTCCAGCATGACCGCGTCAATGCAAACCTTGACATCGACGAAGCAATCGTCCACGTTGTATGCGAGGTCGGCGGCAACGAGCAGGGACAGGCACTGTTGTCCGCCATTGAGTCCAATGGCTATAAAGTCACACTCGGCGCATGAATGTAATATAAAATCGATAGGGAAAGCCCGTGTTCACGTGGAACACGGGCTTTTTACTGTTATCGGTTGTTGTCTGTCGTTGTTGTGGTCGTCTTGCTCTGTGTGGACGTGTTGGTGTTAGCATTGCCGTCCTGTGTCGTGGTGCCAGTACGGTTTGTTGTGCCAGCGCCGGTATTGGCGTTATTGCCATCCATGGCATCGCCCACATCATCTACGCCGTCTTCCACGGCACGTCCAAGATCGTCCGCAGCGCTCTCTACGTCACCGGTCACTGTGCCGTTTCCATTTGTACCAGCGGTGTTCGTATCATCATAGCCGGTGCCGTCGTTTCCGACAATGCCGTCATTGTTCTCATCGACCACGCCGGTGTTATCGGTCGTGTTGTTTGCCGTGCCGGAATCTGTCGTATTCGCTGTACCGCAGCCAGCCAGAAGCATTGCCATCAGGCTGAGCGAAAGTACCAGTGCACCCATTCTTTTTTTCATACATATTACCTCCAAAGGCTGAATTTTACCTCTAGTTTTCCGTAATACGCAGATTTTATACAGATTACACGCTTTTATTATAAATGCTCTTTACACGAAAGCTCTGTAACGGTCAGCTTAAAAATGCCCACTGCATGCACATGCTGATCCGGAAATTCCCAGTCAGCTTTTCCTGTGTTGTGCTGCATGATGCGTACCAGCGCATGCTTTTTCTCCGCAAAATCCTCAACTATTTCCACTGCCCCATTGCCTATAATGCTCTGGAATCTGGCAGAATACTCACACGCTGCCACACCTTCATTCAATTTATAATGCGTGTCCATTTCAAAGCCCGCTTTATGCGTCGCATGAATCAGGTCGATCTTCCTGCCTTCCTTTGCCCCGTGGAAATAAAATACATAACCATTTTCTGTCTTTTCATAACCAAAGCTCAACGGCACGATGTACGCCGTTCCATCATCGCAAAAGCCCAGCCGACAGCAGGTACAACGTTCTATGATATCCTGTATTTTCGCTTTGTCTGTAATTTCCCTATCGTTTCTTCTCATCGCTTTCCTCCTTACCATTTCCGCTCCACCAGCCGCAGCTGGCGCATATGTTTTTGCAGCACATCCAGAATCGCGCCGGTGAGGAAGCCCATGGGGATGGACGCCACCAGAAGCAGCGGAAGATATGCAATGATATCCGTCGTCTGCATGACGAGCATCGCGGCGAGCACCTGTCCAAAATTGTGCATGGCAGCTGAGGCAGCACTGATACCATAAAAAGAAAACCATGTCCCTTGCTTGTGCAGCAGGATCCATACCGTGGTCAGCGCCAGCAGGCCGCCGAACAGGCTGAACAGCATCTGTGTCACACTGCCCGCAAACAATGACGCCAGCACAACGCGGCAAAACAGGATGGAATACGCTTCGCCCGGTGTGAGAAACAGCAAGGCAAACATCGTGACAACATTCGCAAGCCCCAGCTTAATGCCCGGGATTGGAATGAGCAGTTCGATCGGGATCATGCGCTCTGCCAGCGACAGCGCAAGGGCAAGTGCCGTGAGCATACCGCACAGCGCAATCCGTTTGGTTTTATTCATCCGCATCCGCCCCCTTACTGCACGACTGCATCCACTGCATCTTCGTCCCCGGTACTACCGGTGATCTTGATCATGACCCGGTTGGGCAGGCACACTGCCGTCTGTCCAACGCCGGATATCCAGCCAGTCCGCTCACAGGTGTGGTCCGGGCATTCCGACAAGATAAAGCGCATCTGTCTGCCATCCGCTTCGATCGTGACCTCGCTGTTTTTTCCTTCCAGCCGGATGGTCTCCTTTGTGCTGTCATCCAGCTTGATCTGCTGGTATAGCGCACCGTCCAGCCATATCTCACCATAGGTCTGGTCAGTCTGTAGCAGCACAAGGTGCAGCCAGATTCCGCATGCCGCCGCGATAATAGCAAGGAAAATAACGGCATCGCCGGGCCTTAACGGAAATGCTGCAAGTTTATTTTTCATATGTATACTCCGCGCTGTCCATAGAAAAGCTGTCCTTCAAACCGTCGGTCACATGGACCGTATGGTCGCGGCAGACAAAAACCGCTTCGATATCATGTGCTTTGCAATATTCTACAGCCCTGTCCAGGCCCATAACAAACAGCGCCGTCGTGCACGCATCCGCCTTGGTGGAATCCGCCGAAACGATGGTCACGCTGCGCAGGTCGGTTTCTGCCGGATAGCCGGTTTCCGGATCAAAAATATGGCAGTACCGTTTGCCATCCTGCTCAAAATAACGCTCATAATCGCCGCTCGTGACGATACTGGTATCGCTGACCTTGAGTGCGGCAAACCAGCTGCCCGGTTCATCCGGGTCGGTAATGCCGACAGACCACGGAAGCCCCTTGTCCTTCGATCCGACTGCGTATACATTGCCGCCGAGGGAAATAGTCGCATGCTCGATACCGGCATCGCGCAAAATCTGCGCCACATGGTCAGCCGCATAGCCCTTGCCGATACCGCCGAGATCGATCTGCATATCCGCGGGAACAGTAACCTCCGTGCCGTCCAGCTTCACGCGTGTATAGTCCACCAACGGCAGCACTGCATCAATCTCCTCCTGCGCGGGAACGGCTGCATTTTCCGTGCCGATCCCCCATAGGTCGGACAGCGGCGCGATAGTCGGGTCAAAGCAGCCCTCTGTCTCCTCTGCCAGCTCCAGCGCCCTACGGAGCACATCTGCTGTCTGCTCGGAGACCGTGACAGTCTCGCCCTCCGCATGGTTGACTGCATAGATATCACTCGTCTCACGTGTGCGGGAAATATCCGCCTCCAGCGTATTGATATAGGAAATGCTTTCATTTATCGCGGCCTGTGCATCCGCACCGTATGCCGTAATACTCATCGCAGTATCCATTGCATAAAAATCTTGTGAACACGCTGTCTCCGTACCGCAGCCTGCCAGCGAGAGTGCAAGCATTGCAGCGGCGGCAACGCCAATCAGTCTGTTTTTCATAAATAAATCCTCCATCAGATGCGGTTTAATTATACCGCGGCAGGGGCATAATTACAACCGGACATTATCTAAAAAGTATGAAAAACCCGCACCACCGGAGCGGCACGGGCTTTCCATTGAACATGTATTTAGGGATTGATAGAAGGATGAGGCAAATTTTTACTTTTCGTACTGCAGTGCATCATAGCCGACTGCACCGGTACGAACCTTGATTACGTTCTGGACATCATAGATGAAGATCTTGCCATCACCGATATGTCCGGTATACAGAACCTTGCGGCAGGTATCCACAACATCTTCAACCGGGATACGGCTGATAACCATTTCAACCTTGACCTTCGGATGCAGGGTCGCGCTGATCGGAACGCCACGGTAATATTCCTCTGCGCCCTTTTCAACACCGCAGCCAAGTACATTGGTAACGGTCAGACCGGCAACGCCAATATCCTCCAGTGCGCCGCGCAGCGATTCCAGACGGGACTGCCTGCAGATAACAACAACCTTGGACAGCTTGTGTCCGTCAGAACCAGTAGACGGAACCTCTGTTGCCGGAACAGCATCCTCAAGCGATACCGGCTCTGTAGTCGGTGCATACTCGCCCTCCGGCTTGTAGAAGCCGTTGACCGTCGGGATCTGCATAAAGTCTGCATATGCAGAGGACAGGCCATGCTCCATGACATCCAGACCGCGGACTTCCTCTTCTTCGCTGACGCGAAGGCCGATCGTGTGCTTGATAACCCAGAATACGATCGTCATTGTGACTGCGACCCATGCAATGACGCAAACTACGCCGAGCAGCTGAACCAGGAAGAAATGTACGCCGCCGCCATAGAACAGGCCGCCGTCTACAGCAAACAGACCAGTCAGCAGGGTGCCGAGTGCACCGTTTACACCATGTACGCCTACTGCACCGACCGGATCGTCGATCTTGAGAACCTTTTCAACAAATTCAATGCCATATACAACTGCAAAGCCGGAGCAAATGCCAATCACAGCAGCGCCAAACGGTGTAACCATATCACAGCCCGCGGTGATTGCTACCAGACCAGCCAGAGAGCCATTCAGTGTCATAGAAACGTCCGGCTTGCCGTAACGAATCCATGTGATGCACATAACCGTAACCGTTGCAACTGCAGCTGCGAGGTTGGTGGTAACATATACAGAAGCTGCGGATTCATATGCGCCTTCGGTCATTGCAGTGGTAGATGCACCGTTGAAACCGAACCAGCAGAACCACAGGATGAACACGCCAAGTGCGCCAAGGGTCAGGGAATGGCCCGGAATTGCCTTCGGCTTGCCATCCTTGTCATACTTGCCAAGGCGCGGACCGAGGAAAGCTGCACCAACGAGTGCTGCTACGCCGCCGACCATGTGCACACAGGTGGAGCCTGCAAAGTCATGGAAGCCCATCTGAGCCAGCCAGCCGCCGCCCCAGATCCAATGACCGGAAATCGGATAAATAACTGCACTGATTACCATGGAATAGATGCAGTATGACGAGAACTTGGTGCGCTCTGCCATTGCACCAGAGACAATGGTAGCGGCAGTCGCGCAGAATACGGTCTGGAAGATCAGCGTCGTAAAGCCGCCTTCACCGCCATTGGTCATAAAATCCAGACCGCCGATCAGTGCACCTGAGCCGCCGAACATGATGCCGAAGCCGATCAGCCAATAGATCGGCGTGCCCAGTGAGAAGTCCATCAGGTTTTTCATGATGATGTTGCCTGCGTTCTTTGAACGGGTGAAGCCAGTCTCCACCATAGCGAAGCCCGCCTGCATAAAGAAGACGAGGGCTGCGCCCAACAGCGTCCATGACGTATCAATCGCACTTGCGTGATCCGCCAATACAGACATAATAGATGTAGTATCCATGTTTCATTACCTCTTATTACATTTGTGAAGGAAATTTATTTACACATACAGCATATGCTGCAGATGCATCATAGAGAAAAGAAAATAAAAAGAAAGCGTGTACACTGCCTTCCTTCCGGTCGGATCAGTATACACGCCTTTGTGTCGAAAATATATATTAAGAAATCAAGTCAGCACGCGATCAGGAATTTACGCCAAACAGCAGCTTGTCGTAAGCCGGGAACGGCCAGTACTTCGCAGCGGTGTTGACCTCCATCTCGTCGGCAACCTCACGCAGCGCCTGCATTGCCGGAATGACTGTATTGCGCTGATAGTTTGCAGCCTCCTGAATGCCCTCAACGCCAGCAGCACCGGCGATTGCAGCGGACAGCTCCTCTGTCTTTTCATACGCATCAGCAGACAGCGCAGACAGCTTTTCGATCTGCTTGATCTCCAGCGCTGCATCGATGCCCAACGTCTTCTTGTTGCATGCGACCTCAGACAGCTCCTTTACATAAGTAGCAACTGCCGGGATGATATCTTTTTTCGCCATATCAACCATCGTGCGGGATTCAATGCTGATGAGCTTTGCATACTCTTCCAGCAGGATCTCCTTACGGGATAACAGCTCCGTCTCACTCAGAACGCCCGTTGACTCGAATACATCAACGAATTCATCGTAGCATGCCAGTGCATCCGGTGTGCTGCGCAGGTTCGGCAGGCCGCGCTTCTCAGCTTCTGCAACCCAGCTGTCGTCATAGCCGTTGCCATTGAAGATGACACGCTGATGTGCAGTCAGTTCACGCTTAACCAGCGCATTGAGTGCCTTGTGGAAGTCCTCTGCACCTTCCAGCTCGTCGGCATAGCCGCGGAATACATCGGCAACAGCAGTGTTCAGCATCATATTGATACAGCCAATGTTCTGCGAGGAGCCAGGCATACGGAACTCAAAACGGTTGCCGGTAAAGGCAAACGGGGAAGTTCTGTTACGGTCGGTGTTGTCCTTCGGGAGTACCGGCAGGCTGGAAACGCCAAGCTCGATCTTCGCCGGACCGTTATCTGCAGTCTCATCGCCTGCAATGATATCTCTTACAATGCGCTCCAGCTCGTCGCCAAGGAATACCGAAACAATTGCCGGAGGTGCTTCATTTGCGCCCAGACGGTGGTCGTTGCCAGCAGATGCAACGGAAATACGCATCAGCTTTGCATACTTGTCAACAGCAGTGATAACTGCGGTCAGAATCAGCATGAACTGTGCATTGTCCTTCGGGTTGCTGCCCGGATTGAGCAGGTTTTCGCCAGCGTCAGTAGACATAGACCAGTTGTTATGCTTACCGGAGCCATTTACGCCGTCAAACGGCTTCTCATGGAACAGGCAGACCATACCATGCTTGAGTGCGACCTTCTTTGCAATATCCATCAGCAGCTGGTTGTTATCGGTTGCGATGTTGGTGGTGGAGAAGATCGGTGCGACCTCATGCTGTGCCGGTGCGACCTCGTTGTGCTTGGTCTTTGCCAGCAGGCCATACTTCCACAGCTCCTCATCCAGATCAGCCATGAAGGAAGCAACGCGCGGCTTGATAGTACCGAAGTAGTGGTCATCCATTTCCTGACCCTTCGGGCTCATTGCGCCGAACAGCGTGCGTCCGGTAAAGATCAGGTCCTTACGGGCATCGTAATACTTCTTGTCAACAAGGAAATACTCCTGCTCCGGACCAACGGTCGTGGTCACACGCTTTACATCCTTGCCGAACAGCCGCAGTACGCGGCAAGCCTGCTTGCTGATCGCATCCATCGAACGCAGCAACGGGGTCTTCTTATCCAGAACCTCGCCGGTGTACGAACAGAACGCGGTCGGAATGTACAGTGTGCCATCCTTAACAAATGCATAGGAGCTCGGGTCCCAGGCGGTGTAGCCACGTGCTTCAAAGGTAGCGCGCAGGCCGCCGGACGGGAACGAAGATGCATCCGGCTCACCCTGGATCAGTTCCTTGCCGCTGAACGACATGATAACCTTGCCGCCTGCGGTCGGGCTGATAAAGGAATCATGCTTCTCAGCAGTAACGCCGGTCATCGGCTGGAACCAGTGCGTATAGTGGGTCGCGCCCTTGTCTACCGCCCAATCCTTCATTGCGTTTGCAACGACGTTTGCAATGCTTACATCAAGCGGGGCACCCAGCTCAATGGTTTTCATCAGCTTCTTGAATACTTCTTTCGGCAGCTTATCACGCATTACGTTTTCATTAAACACGTTCTCGCCGAAAATCTCTGGGACATTACTCATTGTACAACGCACCTCCATGCAGTGTATCTTTCATTCTTATATCTATGCAGCCTCTGCGCGGATAATAAAATAAGCGCCGCGGATATGGTCATCCACAGCGCCTTTGCTGTTTACGCTGTTTATTATAACGTCCGTTTTTGCGTCTGTCAACTCAATTTCCGAATCTTTTTTCACGTTTTTAGCAAGTTTTACTTTTTTGACTATGAATGCTCCTTTTTAAGTAGACTTTCTATGCAAGTTGTATGAAATCCGCAAATTTGGTCAGATTTTTTTGCAAGACGCTTGACCTTTTCCTGCATTTATTATAGAATAACTTCAATGAACAAAGGCGTTCATTCCATAGCATACGCTACTGCTGTATGCATGTTATGGAATGGACGCTTTTTTGTTTTGTCTACGCAGCCGGGAAAACTCCCGGCTTTTGTGTCAAAAACATGCGGGGCAGAACAGTATCATTATATAATATCTACATTATATATATTATATTACATGTTACACGGATTTGTATCTGAAGTCATTAGGAGGAATCTACCATGCTAAAAGAGGGTCAGTACCATATCCCTTCGGGATGTGCGATCTCGGGCATCTTCCACAAGGATGGACGCCGCACCGACGGCACCGAAATCATCCGCTCCATCTCTACGATGCATGACCGTTCCAACGGTCTGGGCGGCGGCTTCGCAGCATACGGTATCTACCCGGAATACGCCGACTGCTATGCGTTCCATCTGTTTTACGATGACCCGGTAGTAAAGGAAAACTGCGAGAAGTTCCTGAATGAACATTTTGAAATCGCTTCTATGTCCCGCATTCCGACGCGCAAGCACCCGTCCATTACTGACGAACCGCTGATCTGGCGCTACTTCGTTGTCCCGCGCCGCTATAAGCTGATCGAAACACAACTGACCGAGGATGAATTTGTTGTCCGCTGCGTCACCAATATCAACCATAAGTATAAGGGTGCATATGTATTCTCCAGCGGCAAGAACTGCGGCGTATTCAAGGCAATCGGCTTCCCGGAGGATGTCGGCCTGTATTACCGCCTTGAGGAATATGAAGCATATTCCTGGACTGCGCATGGCCGTTATCCGACCAATACGCCGGGCTGGTGGGGCGGTGCCCATCCGTTTGCCATGCTGGACTTCACCATCGTCCACAACGGTGAAATCTCCTCTTACGATGCAAACCGCCGTTCGATCGAAATGCACGGCTATAAATGCGACCTGCTGACCGATACCGAGGCGATTACCTATATTTTTGACTATCTTGTCCGCAGAAAGGGCCTGACGCTGGAAGAGGCTGCACACGTCGTCGCAGCGCCGTTCTGGTCCACCATCGAGAAAATGCCGCCGGAGCAGAAGGCGGAATACACCTATCTGCGCGACGCATTTGCCGGTCTGCTCATCAACGGTCCGTTCTCCATCATGCTCGGCTTTACCGGCGGTGTCATGGCACTGAACGACCGTCTGAAGCTCCGCTCCATGGTTGTCGGTGAAAAGGGCGAGGATGTCTACATCGCATCGGAAGAAGCGGCAATCCGCGTCATTCAGCCGGATCTGGATAAGATCTGGGCACCACGCGGCGGCGAACCGGTCATTGTAACCTTAAACGAAGACGCACAGGGAAAGGAATAATCCATCATGGCAATTGAGTATTTATATCCCCAATTTGAAGTGCTGCGCAACACGGACCGCTGCATTGCATGTCGCGTATGCGAGCGCCAGTGCGCAGAGGAAGTACATCATTATGATAAAGATTTGCAGAAGATGGTCGCAGATGAGAGCAAATGTGTCTGCTGCCACCGCTGTGTATCGCTGTGTCCGACCCGTGCGCTGAAGATCACCAAGACCAACCACCAGTTCCGCGAAAATGCAAACTGGACCGGCGAAGTTATTCAGGAGGTCTACCGTCAGGCAAATTCCGGCGGCACCCTGCTGTCCTCCATGGGTAACCCGAAGGATTACCCGATCTATTGGGACAAGATGCTGATCAATGCATCCCAGGTCACCAACCCGTCCATCGACCCGCTGCGTGAGCCGATGGAGATCCGCACCTTCCTCGGCAAAAAGCCGACCACCATTGAACGCGATGAAAACGGCAAGATCATCCCGAACCTGACGCCGCGTCTGGAGCTGGATATCCCGGTTATGTTCTCCGCAATGTCCTACGGCTCCATCAGCTACAACGCCCATGAATCGCTGGCACGTGCCTCCAAGGAAATGGGCACCTTCTATAACACCGGTGAGGGCGGTCTGCATGAGGACTTCTACAAGTGGGGCGACAACACCATCGTGCAGGTAGCTTCCGGCCGTTTCGGCGTGGAAAAAGACTATCTGGATGCAGGCGCTGCCATTGAGATCAAGATCGGTCAGGGCGCAAAGCCGGGCATCGGCGGTCATCTGCCGGGCGCCAAGGTCGCAGAAGATATCTCCCGTACCCGTATGATCCCAGAGGGCACGGACGCTATCTCCCCGGCGCCGCATCATGATATTTATTCTATTGAAGATCTGCGCCAGTTGGTGTATTCTTTAAAGGAAGCAACTGCCTACAAAAAGCCGGTCATCGTCAAGATTTCCGCTGTTCATAATGTCGCTGCCATCGCATCCGGTATTGCACGCTCCGGCGCTGACATCATCGCCATCGACGGCTACCGCGGCGGCACCGGTGCAGCGCCGACCCGTATCCGTGATAACGTCGGTATCCCGATCGAGCTTGCACTGGCTGCTGTTGACCAGCGTCTGCGCGAAGAGGGCATCCGCGATAATGTTTCTATTGTCGTCGGCGGCTCTATCCGCAACTCCTCGGACATCATCAAGGCGATCGCCCTGGGTGCAGATGCTGTCTATATCGCAACCGCAGCCCTGCTCTCCCTCGGATGTCACCTGTGCCGTACCTGCCAGCGCGGCAAGTGCAACTGGGGCATTGCAACCCAGCGTCCGGAGCTGGTCAAGCGCCTGAATCCGGACATCGGTAGCCAGCGCCTGATCAACCTGCTCACCGCATGGAGTCATGAGATCCGCGAAATGATGGGCGGCATGGGTATCAACTCCATTGAAGCCCTGCGCGGCAACCGACTGATGCTCCGCGGCATTGGCCTGAACGAGAAGGAACTGGAAATCCTCGGCATCAAGCACGCCGGCGAATAAGGGAGGCAGACTTTTAGCATGAAACGAGTATATGTAAATGAAAAATGGTGTCTCGGATGCCATCTTTGCGAATATAACTGTGCCTTTGCCAACTCCGGCATCGACGACATGACCAAAGCCCTCAAGGGCAGGGAGATCTTCCCGCGCATCCGTGTAGAAGAGGGCGAAAGCATCAATTTCGCTGTCTCCTGCCGCCACTGTGATAACCCGCTGTGTGTCAAGGGCTGTATCTCCGGCGCGCTCTCCATTGAAAACGGTGTCATTTCCATCGACTCCGAAAAATGTGTCGGCTGCTTTACCTGCGTGCTGTCCTGCCCGTATGGCTGTATCAGCACCTCGGAATCCGGCGCAGTGCAGAAATGTGAGCTGTGTACCAAAAATGCAGACGGCACCCCGCAGTGTGTTGCTGGCTGTCCGAATAACGCGATCGTATTTGAGGAGAGGTGAGCAAAGTGAAATATGTTATTATCGGCAATGCAACTGCCGCAATCGGTACGGTAGAAGGCATCCGCTCGGTCGATCAGGAGGGCGAGATCGTCCTGATCTCCAGCGAACCGCATTTCACCTATGGTCGTCCGCTCATCTCCTATCTCCTGCTCGGCAAGACCACTGAGGAGAAGATGAATTACCGTCCGGCTGATTTCTATGAAACCAACAACGTAACAACCATGCTCGGACGTACGGTTACGAAGATCAATCACGAGGCAAAACGTGTTGTTCTGGAAAACGGCGAGACGGTTTCCTACGATAAACTGGCCATCTGCACCGGCTCCCGCCCGTTCGTCCCGCCGATGGACGGTCTGGACACCGTTACCGCACAGACCTCGTTTATGACGATGGACGATGCGCACCGCTTGGCTTCCCTGCTGGGCGACCAGAAGGACAAGAATGTCCTGATTATCGGCGCCGGTCTGATCGGTCTGAAATGCGCAGAAGGCATTCTGCATCTGTCCAAGTCGCTGACTATCATCGATATGGCGCCGCGTATCTTGCCGAATGTACTGGATGAATATGGCTCTTCCTTCCTGCAGAAGTATCTGGAAGACCTCGGCATGAAGTTCTATCTGTCCGATTCTGTCGCAAAATTCTCCACGCCGAACCATGCCGTTTGCAAGAGCGGCCTGGAGCTGGACTTTGACGTTCTGGTTGTCGCTGTCGGCGTCCGCCCAAATACCCAACTCGCAGAAGAGATCGGCTGCGAGGTCAACCGCGGTATCCTTGTGGATACCCACAGCGCAACGACGGTCGACGGCGTATATGCTGCCGGCGACTGCACCGTATCGCACGATATTGCAGCAGATACCGACCGTATCCTCGCAATCCTGCCGAATGCATATCTGCAGGGCGAGGCCGCAGGCATCAACATGGCTGGCGGCGACAAGACCTTTGACACCGCGTTCCCGATGAACGCATCCGGCTTCCTCGGACTGCATATGATTACCGCCGGCAGCTATGACGGCGAAGAATACATTACCAAGGCGGAGGGTGTTTACAAAAAGCTGGTTGTACGTGACAACAAGCTGGTCGGCTTTATCCTGATCGGTGATGTTGACCGCGGCGGCATCTACACCTCCCTGATCCGTGATCAGGTTCCGCTGGATACCATCGACTTTGACCTGATTCGTCAGCATCCGCAGTTGATGGCATTCGCCAAGGCTGAGCGCGCGAAGAAGCTCGCACAGCCGCACTAAGGGAAAGGACGAATCAACTATGAAGAAACTCAATGTAGATCTCATGCATTTCCAGGATCTGAACAACTGGGTCCGCGACTGCGAAGATTCTGAGATTTTTTTGGATAATCTGATCGGTCAGCGCTATGTGGGCGCAGCCTCCCGCGGCAAGAACATCATCATCACCGGTACGCCGGGCAATGCGCTGGGCGCTTACCTCGACGGCTCCAGCATTCTCGTTAACGGCAATGCACAGGACGCGACCGGCGACACCATGAACAGCGGCTCGATCATTATTGACGGCAACTGCGGTGATACGACCGGCTATGGTATGCGCGGCGGCAAGATCCTGGTCAAGGGCGACGCCGGCTACCGCGCAGGCATCCACATGAAGCAGTATAAGCAGCATGTTCCGGTTCTGGTCATCGGCGGCAAGGCAGGCTCCTTCCTCGGTGAATATCAGGCAGGTGGCGTGATCATCGTCCTCGGCAAGGGCTGCGGCGGCAAGCAGCCGACCGGCTTCTTCTGCGGCACCGGTATGCACGGCGGACGCATCTTCCTGCGCTGTGATGAAGCGCCGGATATCCCGGTGCAGATCAAGGCAGAGGTCGCAACCGACGAAGATAAGGCTTCTATCCTCGCATATGTTGAAGAATACTGCGAAAACTTCGGCGGCAATGCGAAGGAGCTGCTTCAGGAGAAGTTCTATGTCCTGACACCGAACTCCAACAGCCCATACAAGCAGCTATACACCTTCAACTAATGTACAGCGAAGTATTTCAAGCATCGTACTATATGGCGGACAGCAGAGCTCCATTTGGATTCCCTGCTGTCCGTCTTGTAGTTATAATACGAGGAGGAAATTTATGAGCAATTATACGTTCAGAGAGGTTATGCAGTATGTCTCTGAAAACGACGTAAAATTTATACGTTTGGCATTCTGCGATATTTTCGGCACGCAGAAAAACATTTCCATCATGCCGCGTGAGCTGTCCCGCGCCTTTGAAGAGGGTATTTCCTTCGACGCCTCCGCGGTACGCGGCTTCATGAATATCGAACAGTCCGACCTCCTTCTGTTCCCCGACCCAAGCACACTTTCCGTCCTGCCGTGGCGCCCGTCGCACGGCCGCGTTGTCCGCTTTTTCTGCGACATCAAGTATCCCGACGGCACCCCGTTTGAGGGCGACGGCAGGCAGGTACTGCGCAAGGCGCAGGAGGACATGCGGGATATGGGCTATTCGGTAAAGATCGGCACGGAGTGCGAATTTTATCTGCTCAAGCAGGATGAAGAAGGACTTCCAACCAAGATTCCACACGATAACGCTTCCTATATGGACATTGCGCCGCTCGACAAGGGCGAAAATGTCCGCCGTCAGATCTGCCTGACGCTGGAGGAAATGAACCTCCGCCCGGAGGCCTCCCACCATGAGCAGGGCCCCGGACAAAATGAGATCGATTTTGCGTATGATTCCGCAGTTGCTGCTGCCGACAACTTTATCACCTTCCACAGCGTTGTCAAGACGCTGGCTGCTGCCAACGGGCTGTATGCCTCCTTCCTTCCCAAGCTATATCGCGACCATGCAGGCAACGGCCTGCACATCAACCTGTCGCTGTTTCAACGCGGGGAAAACCTGTTCCGCGATCCGAAGGAGGCGCATTCGCAGGTAGCTGAGAGCTTCATCATGGGCATCCTGACGCGCTGCTATGAGATTTCTGCATTCCTCAATCCACTGGTCAATTCCTATGACCGGCTGGGCGGCTATGAAGCACCGCGTTATATCACATGGAGCCACCAGAACCGTTCCCAGCTCATCCGTATCCCGGCAGCATCCGGCACCGGTATGCGCATGGAACTCCGCTCCCCTGACCCCTGTATCAATCCGTACCTCGCCTTTTCCCTGCTCATCCGCGCGGGTATGGAGGGCATCCAGCGTGAGCTGAAGCTGTGCGACCCGTGCAACCTCAATCTATATGACGTACCGGCAGCCATGGTCCGTGAATACGACTGTCTGCCGAGCAATCTAAACGAAGCCATCAAGGCAGCGCAAAACAGTGAATTTGTCAGCCGTTCGCTTCCGGAAAAGATTGTCACTGCGTATCTATCCAGCAAGACACGGGAATGGAACCGCTACTCTGATGCTTCTGACAAATCTGCAGTCATTGATTCCTTGTATTTTTATTCCTACTGATGTACACCCCCACAGGCTGTGTCCATCAGCCTGAAGCACACACACCAATAACCCCAGGGAGGTGTCCATTTGGAAAAAATTCTACTGGTCACAGCATCGAAAAAAAGTGCGGATATGCTGCTCGACCTGATTAACGCAGGCGGCTGGCGGCCGGATCTTATTCTGGTTGCCGCCTCCTGCAACGAAGCACGCCGCAAGCTGATCGAAAACAACGTTGACCTCATACTCATCAACGCACCTCTTACAGACGAATTCGGGCATGACTTTGCATCCTATGTATGTGAATCCACGATGGCAGGCGTTTTGATGCTTGTGAAAGCTGAGCTGGCAGAATCGGTCTCCGAGCGCGTGGAGCAGGAAGGCGTATTTGTCATCACCAAGCCGATTTCCCGCCCGGTATTCTACCAGACCCTTCATCTGGTCAACGCGTCGCGTATGCGCATCTATACGCTGCAAAAGGAAAACCGCAAGCTGCATCAGCGTCTTGAGGATATGCGCATCATCAACCGCGCAAAATGCCTTTTAATCGCCGAAGCGCACATGAGCGAGCAGGAGGCACACACGTATATTGAAAAGCGTGCGATGGATCACCGCGAAACAAAGCGCGATACCGCAGAGGATATCATCCGCTCATTTACTTAACGCAGTCAAAATAGGAAAAAAAATGCTGCCCATTTCCATCAGAGCAGCATTTTTCGCGTGTTGTTCCGTTCATCCTGCGCCCATTCCACCCGCCAATGCACGGTACTGTGTCCTCCGCTGAAATCAACTGGAAAAAAACACCGTAATCTTGTCGCATTGCTCCCTTGCAATGGAAGGATATTCAAGGTATAATTGGACTGAATGTATTTTGTGCGCCGATCTCCGGCGCAGCAGAGCCAAATTCTTTCGATTTGTAGAGGATGACACGCATATGAAGCTGAATTTCACCAAAATGCACGGCTGTGGCAACGATTATATTTATTTTAACTGCTTTGAGCAGGAGGTTGCCAATCCCGAAGCGCTTTCCATCCGCCTGTCTGACCGCCATTTCGGTATCGGCGGCGACGGCATCGTCCTGATCTGCCCGTCCGAAAAGGCGGACGCAAAAATGCGCATGTTCAACGCAGACGGCAGCGAAGGAAAAATGTGCGGCAACGCGACACGCTGCATCGGTAAGTACATGTACGACCATGGCATGATCGACAAGCCGGAAATGACGCTGGAAACGCTCAGCGGCATCAAGGTACTGAAAATGACAGCTGAAAACGGCACAATCGCCAGTGTGACCGTCGACATGGGCAAGGCGATCCTCAAGCCTGCGGATATCCCTGCCTGCTATGACGGCGAGACCGCGGTTGCAGTCCCGCTGGAGGTCGACGGCGTACAGTATGCCGTTACCTGCGTTTCCATGGGAAATCCGCACTGCGTCGTTTTTGTTGACGAGGATGTCAACACACTTGACCTGCCAAAGATCGGCCCGTCATTTGAACACCACGAAAAATTCCCCGAACGCATCAACACGGAATTTATCCGCGTCATTGACGAACACACACTGCAAATGCGCGTTTGGGAGCGCGGCAGCGGCGAGACTTGGGCATGCGGCACCGGCGCCTGTGCAGCTGCTGTGGCAGCTGTCCTCAACGGCTATTGCCCGAAGGGTGAAGATATCCTCATCCATCTGCGTGGCGGCGATCTGACCATCCGCTATACCGATGAAGCAGTATTCCTCAGTGGTTCTGCCACTACAGTATTTGAAGGGAGTGTGGAAGCATGACCAAGTATATCTTTGTTACCGGCGGCGTTGTTTCCGGTCTTGGCAAGGGCATTACAGCCGCATCACTCGGACGCCTGCTGAAAAGCCGCGGGCTGAAGGTCGCAGCGCAGAAGCTCGACCCATATATCAATGTTGACCCGGGTACGATGAGCCCGTTCCAGCACGGCGAGGTTTATGTCACCGATGACGGTGCGGAAACCGACCTCGACCTTGGTCATTACGAGCGTTTTATCGACGAGGACCTGAACAAATATTCCAACCTGACCACCGGCAAGGTGTACTGGAATGTCCTCAACAAAGAACGCAACGGCGATTATCTGGGTGAAACCGTTCAGGTCATCCCGCATATCACCGATGAGATCAAATCGTTTATCTATTCTGTCGGCAAAAAGACCAGTGCTGATGTCGTTATCACCGAGATCGGCGGCACCACCGGCGACATCGAGTCCCAGCCGTTCCTGGAGGCGATCCGCCAAGTATCCATCGAGGTGGGACGCCGCAACTGCCTGTTTATCCACGTGACACTCGTTCCGTTTATCTCCGGCTCAGATGAGCCGAAGTCCAAGCCGACCCAGCACTCTGTAAAGGAGCTGCGCGGCCTTGGCATCCAGCCGGATATGATCGTCTGCCGTGTCGATCAGCCGTTAACGGACGACATCCGCCGCAAAATCTCCATGTTCTGCAATGTGCAGCCGGACTGTGTAATCGAAAACAGCACCGTACCGGTGCTGTATCAGGCGCCGCTTATGCTGGAACAGAGCCATTTCTGTGACATTGTCTGCCGCGAGCTGGCGCTTGCCCGCCGCAAGGGCGACATGTCCGAATGGTATGAAATGCTCGACCGCATTGACAACCGTTCCGGCAAGATCACGATCGCACTCGTCGGCAAATACGTCCGCTTGCACGATGCTTACCTCTCTGTTGCAGAAGCGCTGCAGCATGGCGGCTTTGAAAATGGCGTAGAGGTCGAGATCGACTGGGTCGACTCGGAGGAGATCAACGATTCCACCGTGGACAAGCTGCTCTCCGGCAGCGACGGCGTGATTCTGCCGGGCGGCTTTGGTCAGCGCGGCATCGAGGGTATGGTATGCGCTGCAAACTTCTGCCGCGTCCGCAATATCCCGTATTTCGGTATCTGCCTCGGTATGCAGATCGCCGTTATCTCCTATGCGCGCAATGTCCTCGGCTATACGGATGCCGACTCCGGCGAATTTGCACCGGACAGCGAGCACCGTGTTATCGACCTGATGGAAAGCCAGCAGGGCGTCTCCAAAAAGGGCGGCACCATGCGTCTGGGTGCGTATCCATGTCAGATTCGTCCGGGGACAAAGATGGCAGAGGCTTATCAGCAGGATAAGGTATCCGAACGCCATCGCCACCGCTACGAATTTAACAACCAGTTCCGTGAGGAAATTGAAAATGCCGGTATGGTGATCTCCGGTACCTCCCCGTCCGGCGAGCTTGTTGAGACGGTCGAGCTTCCGGACCACCCGTTCTATGTCGGCGTTCAGTTCCATCCAGAATTCAAGTCCCGCCCGAACCGCGCACATCCGCTGTTCAAGGCATTTATTGCAGCATCTAAGAAAAGGAGCAAGGAAACCCATGAAAATGAATCATAACTTTTCAAACATCGCACAGAGCTATCTGTTTTCTACGATCGCAAAGAAGGTCGCTGATTACACCGCAGCACATCCGGAGGCAAATGTCATCCGTCTGGGTATCGGCGACGTTACCCTGCCGCTGCCGCAGGTCGCAATTGATGCAATGCACGCCGCTGTCGACGAGCAGAGCAAGCAGGGCTCGTTCCGCGGCTACGGCCCGGAGCAGGGCTATGACTTCCTGAAGGAGTCCATCCAGGCTTACTATGCGACCCGCAATACCCAGCTGGATCTGGACGAGATCTTTGTTTCCGACGGCGCAAAGTCGGATGTCGGCAACATCCTCGATCTGTTTGACACAGACAATACTGTCCTGGTTCCGGACCCGGTGTATCCGGTTTACGTTGACACCAACGTTATGGCTGGCCGCAGCATCATCTATATGAATGCAAACGAATCCAACGGCTTCCTGCCGCTGCCGGATGCATCTGTTCACGCAGATATCATTTACCTGTGCTCCCCGAACAACCCGACCGGCGCTGCCTATGACCGCGAGGGCCTGAAGGCTTGGGTTGACTACGCACTGGCAAACGACGCTGTTATCCTGTATGACGCAGCCTATGAGTGCTTCGTTTCGGATGAAAACCTGCCGCGCAGCATCTATGAAATCGAAGGCGCAAAGAATTGTGCCATTGAGTTCTGCTCCTTCTCCAAGACCGCAGGCTTTACCGGTACCCGCTGCGGCTACACCATTGTTCCGCTCCAGCTGGAGCGCGAAGGCATGAACCTCAATAAGATGTGGCTGCGCCGCCAGACCACTAAGTTCAACGGCGTTGCCTATATCGTTCAGCGCGGCGCTGCTGCCGTATTCACCGAGGAAGGCGTAAAGCAGGTACAGGAGAATCTGGATTACTACCGTGAAAACGCACGCATTCTGGCAGAGGCAATGGATGAGCTGGGCATCTGGTACACCGGCGGTAAAAATTCCCCGTATATCTGGCTGAAATGCCCGAACGGCATGGAGTCCTGGGAATTCTTTGATTATCTGCTGGAAAATGCAAATGTTGTAGGCACACCGGGCGCAGGCTTTGGTGAAAACGGCAAAAACTTTTTCCGCCTGACCGCTTTTGGCGACCGCGAAAACACAAAGGAAGCAGTTGCACGCATTAAAAAGCTCCTTTCCTGAACTTTTCCGCGATAAAAAGCGTACTTTTCATCTCTTTTACAAAAATTATACATTTTAACAGGGACGTTACCGATTGTTCACGGTACGTCCCTTGACTTTTTAGCGTCGAAAATGTATAATAACCGTGTTTTAAAGTCCAATGGAGGCGCTTTTCACATGAAAAATAAGTTAAATTTGTGTAAGAAGTTTCTCGCGACCAATTTCGGAACAATTTTCTTTTATCTCACACCGCTTGCTACGTTTATCATGGTGGAGATATTGGAATATGGCGGATCGGACAGTGAATGCCTGCGGCCAAATACCTTGGCTTTCTGGGCAAACATCTTTTTCTTCTATGGTGTATTCCTGTTGTTTCGCTCCGTAACCGGGCGCACCCGTTTTTCTATTATTTTCGTCAATTTTGTTTTCCTCGTTTTTGGTATTATCAACCACTATTCCATTGCCATTCGCAATGCGCCTGTCGTCCCGTGGGATATTTACGCCGCCGGAACAGCAGCGCAGGCGCTCAATGGATTTAAATGGACGATCCCCGCGGAGGTCATTGCCTGCGTTGCCGGCTGCATCATCTGGTGGATCATTACCATGTTCATCAAATATCCGACGATCAAGGTACGCAAGCGTGCAGGCGGTATGGCAGCCTCTGCTGTGATGCTCACGGCGTTTGTACTCATTGCCACCGTCGGACGCGGCAATTTCTACATCAGCGCATGGCGTCAGGTAACGGCAAACCGCCGCAATGGTATGGCACTCAACTTCACCATGAACATGGATTCCCTGTTCAATGAAGCACCGACTGACTACTCCAAGGAAAATGCGGAAACCATCCTTTCTTCCGTTCCGGCAGACGAAACCGAATCAGAAGAAGCTGTCCAGCCGAATATCATTGCGGTTATGGATGAAACCTTCGCTGACCTGTCCATTCTGGGCGACCTGAATCTGGAGAACACAGATGACGTCATGCCGTTTGTCCATTCGCTCAGTGGACAGGAAAACACCATCACCGGTCAGCTTGTTGTCCCGGCATTCGGCGGCGGCACCTGCAATACCGAATATGAATTCCTGACCAGCAATACCTACGCATTCTTCAAATCTGGCAGCTATCCGATGCTGCAATATGTACATGATGATACGGAATCTCTTGCTTCGGTGCTGTCCGAGCAGGGCTATAACACCGTCGGTATGCATCCGTATTACGGTTCGGGCTGGGCGCGCAACCGCGCGTATCCGCTGATGGGCTTTGATACCTTCTTGGATATCGAGAGCTTCAACGATGAGACAACAGAGTATCTCCGCCGCTACGTCAGCGATAATTCCTCCTTCGACAAGGTAATTGAGACCTACGAAAAAAACAAGGAGGAGTCGGATAACCCGCTGTTCATGTTCAACGTTACCATTCAGAATCACTGCGGCTACGATACCACCTATGAAAACTTCCCGGAAACGGTCGAATTTGAATACGATTCGCTGTATCCGTACACCAAGCAGTACCTCTCTCTGATTCAGGAATCCGACCGCGCGATCGAGCGTCTGGTGAACTATTTCAGCGAGCAGGAGGAACCGACCATCATCGTCCTGTTTGGCGACCACATGCCGTACATCGAAAATTCGTTCTACAACCACCTCACCCGCTACAGCAGCAAAACGGCAGCGGAGATCGAGATGGACCAGCATACCGTCCCGTTCTTTATATGGGCAAACTATGATATCAACGAAGAGGACTATGCTGATATCGGACGCATCAGCGCAAACTATCTCGGCCCTCTGACGCTGGATGTCGCCGGTGCACAGATGAGTGAATATCAGGAATATGTCTACAGCCTGAAGAACAAGTATCCGGTCATTTCCGCAGTTGGCTGCATCAACAAGGACGGCGTATATGTCCCGCTTGAAATGGCAGCACAGGATCTGCATGACTACAAGATCGTACAATACCGATCCGTTTTTGATAAGGATAAATCAAAATCGTCAACATCAACCGGTTCCGGTGACATACTGATCGGCAGTGCCGCGAGTTAGACGTACACACAAAATAAGGATGACAGAACAAACGCTGTCATCCTTTTTCTTTTGCATGTATTTACTTCTCTTTGCTGTCTGCCCGGATCAGGCGGCGGATGGCCTCCACTGCGGCGTGGATGCCGCGCTGGGCTGCGCCCTCCGGCACTGCCGGCGCTTCATTCTCATCATTCCACAGGACATTGAGCACCGTACCACAGCGCACATGCAAACATGCGCCTGCGACGAACAACGCTGCGGATTCCATCTCACTGGCAAGCACGCCTGCGGCTGTCCACGCGCTCCACTGCGCTTGCAGCTTCCCTGCTATCGGCATACGCTGCGGGCGTATTTCGCCATAAAAGCTATCCTTGGACTGTACAACGCCCACATGCGTGCGATACCCCAACGCCTCACAGGAATCCGCCAGTGCACGCACAACCGCATAGCTTGCCGCTGCCGGATATTCCAGCGGGAGGTATTCCCGCGAAGTTCCCTCCTGCCGTACCGCCGCCGTCGCTACGATCACATCGCCGCCCTTGACGGCGGCATCGATCCCGCCACAGGTGCCGACACGGATAAATGTATGCGCACCACACTCGACCAGCTCCTCCAATGCGATCGCAGCGGATGGGCCGCCGATACCGGTGGAGCATACCGTGACCAGTTCACCGTCCAAGCGCCCCGTCCAGACCTGAAATTCCCGGTTGGAGGATATCATCCGGGCATCCTCTAAATACGCCGCAATCACCGCACAGCGCCCTGGGTCTCCCGGCAAAATCGCATACTTCCCGATATCCGCCGCCGTGCATTGCAGATGCATCTGTTTTCCATCGATCAACATATCATCACTTCCCGACTTCCGTTCCATCT
The DNA here is from genome assembly GCA_030540435.1 of Eubacteriales bacterium. Taxonomy (GTDB): domain Bacteria; phylum Bacillota; class Clostridia; order Oscillospirales; family Butyricicoccaceae; genus Butyricicoccus_A. The sequence continues at coordinate 64,778 of JAUNWG010000001.1, read as the reverse complement.
GCGCGAACGATCTTACGGATATTTTTTTCCGCCTTGCTGCGCGGAATCATAATCATATGCCCACAGCCGGTACATTTCAGGCGGAAATCCATGCCGACACGCAGGACTTCCCATTCCCTGCTGCCGCATGGGTGTGCTTTTTTCATTGTCAATCTATCTCCCAGCCGGATATCCATTGCATTTCCTCCTCGATCTTCCTATCGTTAGTGTATCATACCTTTTGACGGAACACCAGCGATTTGTATGGATTATCCATAATAATTCCGCAGCTTCGCGCATATAGTCAAAGCAGGGTGATTCAAAAAAACTACGGACTTTTGAGAACGGAGGGAGCAAATTGCAATCCTATGCACCAGAAAGCCTGAAAACGACCATTCCCAAACGGGAAGATATATATGCCGCCGCACAGGACGGCAGTATTCTGGAAGCGCCTGCAATCCGCTGTGATGCGCAGCATAATTTAATCATTCAGCTAGACGGGCTGACCGGTATCATGCCGCGAGAGGAATGCGCACTGGGGATCGATACCGGGCAGACCCGTGAGATCGCCATATTATCCCGCGTAGGGAAACCGGTCTGCTTTCAGGTGCAGCGCATAGAAGGAAATACCGCATATCTTTCGCGCCGTGCAGCGCAGCAGGAAGCCTTACATGCATTGCTGACGGAACATATACCCGGTGATATCATACCGGTGCGTGTGACGCATTTGGAGCCGTTTGGCGCGTTTGTCGACGTCGGCTGCGGGATCGTTTCGCTCATTGGCATTGAAAATCTGTCCGTCAGCCGCATTTTCCATCCATCCGACCGGGTGAGCATCGGTCAGCTTCTGCGGGCTGTGATCGTCAGCTTAGACGCTGACGCCGGACGTGTCTCGCTGACGCACCGCGAGCTACTAGGTACATGGGAGCAGAATGCCGCGCAATTTGCGCCGGGTGAAACCGTCTGCGGCATTGTGCGCAGTGTAGAGGATTACGGCGTGTTTATTGAATTGACGCCAAACCTGTCCGGGCTGGCAGAACAGCGGTTTCCGGTATCCCCCGGTGAAATGGTATCCTGCTACATCAAATCCATCCTGTCGGAGCGCATGAAGATCAAATTAAACCTGATCGACCACATTGGCCATGCAGCTGCTGTCCCGCCGCCGTTGTCCTATTTCATTGAAAGCGGTCATTTATCCAGCTGGCAGTATTCGCCTGAATGCTGTTTGACAAGGCTGATCCGCACGGATTTTGCACCGTTGACAGAGGAATAACCGTGAAAAAGCGCACCGTATTGCTACTGTGCGCTTTTGTTTTGCTCCTGTGCAAATTTCATGCCGTATTCAAACATTTTTATAGATACAATATGCATCATATCCATCCATCTATAAATGATATCTTCTACATCTCTGTCCTTCTCCATGCCCAGCCGCTTATATACCCGCGCAGCTGCATCGTGCATCTGTTCATATAACCGTTCGCACGGCTCGCCGTCAGCAAAGGCATTTTCCACGAACTCCACCTGTGGAATAGGATAATCCTTGTGGTCAATTAGGCCCATCACTATGTCATATACCCGCTCTGCCAGCGCGTCCGAACCATATATTACTTGCTGCATCAATTCCCGATAATAGAGCATACTAAACAGTGTCGTTTCTTTCGATGGATCCGGCTGTTTTTGTCCGGTATTTTCTGTTGGTATTTCCATAAATATTGTATCCTCCCTTCTTGTGTCCCTGTTTTACAACCGATTATACGCTTTCTTCCGAATAAAATCAATATGAAAAGTTGTAAAACCGGGACAATTCGGAGGACTGTATCATGTCTACACCAAGACCACGCACAAACAATGGCGAGAAAAATTTAATCAGCAAGCGGCTTATTACACTTCGGAAGCAGCACAATCTTTCTCAGCGTGAACTGGCTCATCAGATGCAGCTTGCCGGATATGACATTGATAAGAACGTTATCACCCGTATTGAAAATAATCAGCGTTATGTTACAGATATTGAAATTCGCGGTTTTGCAAAGTTATTTGACGTAAGTTACGAGTATTTGATGGATGGAGAGGATTAACTGTGCTGGTTTGCTTTTTCATGCAGTTATTGCCGCTTCATGTACTGAAGAGGGAGAACCGATAAGCCCGGTTCTCCCTCTTCGCTCCCTCTCCGGGCTATGGGCGCGGCGTGACTGCCGAAAACCCCCTTGACACCAAAGTTTTTCGGCAGTCTATGGGGCTTTGCGCGCCGAGAGCAACACGCCGAAACCGCAACCTTTCCGCGTATCCGGTAATGCTGTGTGGAGATTCTTCATTGTGCTGGCACATATCCTGCAAATCTCAGCGTATACGGTAAATGCCGCGCGCGGCGCTTTTGGCGTCATGGAGCGCAAGCGCGGCCACATAGAGGAGAGTCCAGAGAACCATAGGTTCTTTGGCGTCGAAGGAGAGCGAAGAGAGGGAACCGACGTCGGTTCCCTCTCTTCAATCGCGTAAACGACTATAACTGCATGATATCTTCAAATACAGCACGTTCACATATATGAATTAGAACTTAAACACAGCTACGCCATAGCCCGGCAGCGGATATGCAAACGAGCAAGGCTGTCCGTCGCACTCGGATACGACCGAATTATAAACCTCCGGCGTTGTGTCCGCGATGCCACCGATCTCCGGTGCATCCGTGCTGAATATCTTGGTATAACGCTTTTTCTTCGGCACGCCGACGCGGTAATCCGGGCGGTCGACCGGCGTAAAGTTGATAACAAACAGCAGATTGTTGCGCTTGGTCGGGGAATAGCGGATAAAGCTAAAGATGCTGCGGTCGCCGTCATTCGCATTGACCCACTGGAAGCCATCCCATGTGTCGTCCATTGCATACAGCGCCGGATACTTTTTGTACATATTGAGCAGCTGTCCGACAAAAGCCTTCAAGTCATTGTGCTTCTGATCCAGCAGGCAGCCCCAATCCAGCTCACGCGCTTCGCTCCATTCACGGCGCTGACCAAATTCCTGACCCATGAACAGCAGCTTCTTGCCCGGATGGCCGATCATAAATGCATAGGCAGCCTTGAGGTTCGCAAACTTATGCTCGTCATCACCCGGCATTTTCTCCAGCATGGAGCACTTCAGATGTACAACCTCGTCGTGCGAAATAACAAGCACATAATTCTCGCTGTAGGCATAGGTCATGGAGAACGTCATCTTGTTGTGGTTGTACTTGCGGAAATACGGGTCGCACTTCTGATATTCCAGGAAGTCATTCATCCAGCCCATGTTCCACTTGAGGTCAAAGCCCAGACCGCCGTCTACTGGGGAACCGGTAACCATCGGCCATGCAGTCGATTCCTCTGCGATCATAATCGTACCCGGCTTGTTCTGATGCACGATGGAATTGAGATGGCGGAAGAACTCAATCGCGTCGAGGTTCTTATTTTCACCGTATTCATTGGCAACCCACTGACCGTCCTGCTTACCATAGTCCAGATACAGCATGGATGCGACTGCATCAATGCGCAGGCCGTCAACATGGTACTCCGTCAGCCAATACAGCGCATTGGCAATGAGGAAATTCTTGACTTCATTGCGTCCATAGTCGAATATCTTGGTGCCCCAGTCCGGATGCTCACCCTTCTTCGGATCACCGTATTCATACAGCGGATAGCCGTCAAAGTTCGCAAGACCATGCTCATCCCGCGGGAAATGCGCCGGAACCCAGTCAAGGATAACGCCGATCTTGTGCTTGTGTAAGTAATTGATAAAATACATGAAGTCCTTCGGGGAGCCATAACGGGAGGTCGGCGCATAATAGCCGGTGACCTGATAGCCCCACGAGCCGTCAAACGGATGCTCTGCAATACCGATCAGCTCAACATGGGTATACCCCATTTCCTTGAGATAGGTGACAAGCTCCGGCGCCAGCTCACGGAAGTTGTAGTAGCCCGGATCATCCTCGTCCTGCGGCTCATGCTTCTTCCAGGAGCCGGGATGCATTTCATAAATAGACATCGGTTCCTTCTTGAACTGGAACTTGCGACGTGCATCCATCCAGCGTGCATCGCTCCACTTGAAGCCCTCGATCGAAGCCACCTTGGAAGCTGTACCCGGGCGCAGCTCTGCACTAAAGCCATACGGATCACATTTCAGGACAGTCCTACCCTCCTGTCCTGTGACGGCATACTTATACAGCGTATCCTCCGTCATGCCCGGCATGAATATTTCATAAATCCCCAACGGCTCCAAGCGGGTCATTGGCGTTGCCTCCGGATCCCATTCGTTAAAATCACCTACAAGGCATACGCTCTTGGCATTCGGCGCCCACACTGCAAAATAAACACCCTTTTTGCCATCCTTCTCTGCGGGATGTGCGCCCATTTTTTTATAAATTTCATAGTGCACACCTTGTCCAAACAGATACTGGTCAAATTCCGTGATAAACGGTGACTGCTCTGACGGCTTCATGACACGCGAGCGCTTTGTGCTCCTTTTTTTTTCCATACAGCATACTCCTCATCTGAAATCTATGCACATCTGCAGCTCTCTCCAGCGGTCTACAGGTATGCAGTATTTTTTATCTATTTCATTGTTTGTTTTATTATAATATGATTTCTCTCATTTGTAAATTATAAACAAAGAATTTTATAAAATTCACCGAAAAATCATATACATTTTCCCACACTATGTCTAAAATATTCTGTCGAATGGCGTATGTAAAAGCAAAGAAAGCAACAAATATCCCAGCTTTTTCGGATACGCCCCACGATATCCTGAATTTGCTCTTTTATTTTTGATAAATCAGGTGTATGATAAACTTATCATAAAATCAGGATGGTAGCATATGGACCCAATTTATTCTTATTCACACCGTATTCAGTATTATGAAACCGACGGAATGCGTATCGTCCACCATTCCAATTACATCCGTTGGATGGAGGAGGCTCGCATCGCATTCATGGAGGATGTCGGTTATGGCTATGACGCAATGGAGCGCGACGGCATCGGCATCCCGGTGATCTCCGTGACCTGCGATTACAAGGCGATGATGCGTTTCGGTCAGACCTGCCGTATTGATGTTGCAATCACTACATTTTCCCCTGTCCGCATGACGCTCAGCTATGAGTTCCACGACGCAAAAACCGATGAACTGTGCGGTACGGCGACCTCCGGGCACTGCTTTGTCCGTGAAAATGGACATCCCGTATCACTCAAGCGGCATTTGCCGGAGATTTATGAAAAATACCGTCTGCTTGCGCAGCCGAAGCAACAGCCCTGACAGAAAAGCCCTGATTCGTTCAGGGCTTTTTGCTTTCTCTATACTGTCTGATGCGTTCGCGGTTCGCACCGGTCACACGGCGGGAATCCATGATCTTCTGTATTGCCATGCGCTCTGTCTCGGTATCCAGCTGTACCCGTTGCAGCCATTCCCATGTATACGCCGGGTCATGAACATAGCAGACGGAAACCGCCCAACCCACTGCCATCTTGACATAATAGCCGGTATGGGAAACTGCTTCCAGCTGCTCCAGCGTGCGTGGCAGCCATTCCCCCTTGCTGAAATGGGCAAGCAGCATCACCACGGCAAACCGCACCGCAAATTCCTGTTCACTGTGCAGATAGGGCAGGATAAAATCCCAATATTCCTCCGGGCGGCGTTTCGCTTCCTTGATTCCGGTACAAAAGCTGTCGCACACCGACCAGTTTGCGATCATGGGGATAAACGCGCGCATCTGCGCCATGCGCTGCTCCGTGCTGCATTTCATACAGCCGATGACCATGCCGCGCAGCATGATCTCCTCAAATAGCTCGCCGCATGGCTCCGCAAAATATGCATCGCTATCCTTTGCCAGCTCCTTCGCCAGCGCACGCAGCTTTGGCAGCCGAACACCCAACATCCCTTCTCCGCCCGGAACGAGCGCTGCGGAAAAGTCGCGGTATTTCGGTTCTGCCAGCGCATACAGGCGGCTTCTGATTTGTTCCCTCATGCTTCCTCCTTGACTCGAATGCCATACTGCTTACAATAGTCCCACGCATAGCTGCCCTTCTTTGTTACAACCGTCAATTTGCTGCGCAGCTTGCGCTTTGCGGGAAATGCATCCTCGCCAATGTAAGTCACGGTTCGTGGAACACGGAGCGCAGTCAGATTATCACATCGAGCAAATGCCTTGCCGCCAATGCTGCGCACGCCCTCCGGTATGACTACCTGCGTCAGCGCCGTGCATCCATAAAAGGCACGCTCACGAATCTCTGTCAGCTGAAACGGCAGGTCGATCTGCGCGAGCGAGACGCAGCCGGTAAAGCAGTTTTTCGGCAACACCGCCATGCGCAGAGACATCTGCACAGACACCAGCTTTTTGCAGCCGGAAAATGCCCCATCTCCCAGCTGAACACAACTGTCCGGCAGGAGGATCTTGTGCAATCCGCTGCTGCGGAATGCTGCCTGTCCAATGCTGCACAACGCTGACGGCAATGTCACCTGATGCAGTGCGGTGCAGCCGTCACACATCTGATCCGGCAAACGCTGCAGCCCGTCCGGCAACCGCAATGACGCCAGCGCCCCACACCCGGCAAAGCACCTGCTGCCGAGCAGCTGCACCGTATCCGGCAGATGGCAGCGTGCCAGGCGCACGCAATCAGAAAATGCACCGTCCATCACCTGTACCAGCCCTGTGGCACAGTGCACCTCGCTGATATTGGAGCAATGGATAAATGCTTCCGCGCCGATGGTCTTGACGCTGCCGCTGCATCGCAGGGACACCAAATCCTTCCTCCCACGGAACGCCCGGTCAGCAATGGAGGTATAGCCGCGGATCGTCAGATGATTAAATGGAAACCACGGTGCACGGATGCGCCATGCAGGCAGGCGCGCTGCACCGCGGGGCGTTAGTACGCCCTCCGCTTTACCGTTCCTGCCATAATTTCCAGTCAGCTGTTGTGCCATATACCGCATTTCCGGCGTTGCAGAAACAGACAGACCAAATGCGCTGAGAAATGTTTTCTTTTCATCCTTCGCCTGCCAGATGCTGAGCGCAGAGGGCTGCTGTGTCTGCACGGCAGCCGGTCTTCCCTGCTCCTCCAGTGCCCGGAGTGCATCGTACATTTCCTCCGCTGAACAGAATCGATCAGCCGGCTGAAAGGCGCAGGCTTTTAAAATCACAGCTTGAAATGCCGCATCCGCATGTGCCGGCGGCGGCAGCGCTTCACCGCTCAAGCGGCGCATGATCGCCTGCCGCTTCTGGTCCTCTCCGACTGTCTCAGCAGTATAAAACGGCAGAAAGCCGTCATTCATCAGCTGATACAGCACCAGCCCCAACGAATAGGTGTCGACACGAGCATCATAATTCTTTTCGTGGACCTCCGGTGCGGCATATGGCTCTGTACCGATCGCTGTCTTTGCATGTATCGTCCCTTCCAGCTGCTTGGCAACACCGAAATCCCCCAGCTTATAATCCCCAAACGGGCTGCGGAACAGGTTGCCCGGCTTGATGTCCCGATGGATATAATCGGCAGCGTCACATGCCATCAGTGCACGGCAGATATCCATACCCAGCTTACGGGCTTCCTTCTGTGTGCGCAGGGAGGCGTCCTTTACCATCAGCCTGGAGACACCCTCCAGCTCCTCCATGCGGATCAGCAGGTCACAGCCGAGCAGCTGCCCGTTTTCGCGGTTTTCCAGCAAATCATAATCCTCGATATAAACAACATTTGCCGCACCGCGCAGTCGGATCAGCGTCTGTACCTCGCCCATATAATCTCGTTTGACCTTTGCCGCCAAATCTTCCGGCGTTTTTTCGGTCTGTTCTGCCAAAATTTCGATTGCCTTTAATGCGGCAGTATATTGATTTCCAAGCCCGTCCCTGCGGCGAATACGGTAAACGCGTCCATAGCTGCCTTCGCCGATTTCATCACCCACATACCACGAGCCGAACAGCGGTTCCTGCCGCTCCAGCCGTTCCTTTATTCCCATTGCGGCCTCACCTCCCGCTCGATCTTTTATCTGTTTAAATTATAGCAAACACGGCATAGTACGTCAAATCGTGTCAAAAACCGCTGGTACATTGCTGCACCAGCGGTTTCGTTTCTATTATGCACTTTCCCTCTGCATATCGTACAACGGGCGGATGATCTTGCGGTTGACTCTGCGCAGAAAGGTCATAGACAGCATCAGCGATGCAACCTCAGCGATCGGGAAGGACCACCAGACGGCATCTACACTGCCCGTCAGCGACAGAAGGTATGCAGCCGGAAGCAGGACGATCAGCTGTCTGCCAAACGAGATCAACAGGCTGTATACGCCGTTGCCCAGCGCCTGGAATGACGACGAGCAGATAATACAAATACCTGCAACCAGATAGCTCCATGATAATGTCCGCAACGCCGGAACGCCAATAGCGACCATTTCCGGTGACGCATTGAAGAAACCGAGCAGCGGGGCAGGGATAAGCTGGAATGCAGCCAGACCGATCAGCATGAGAATCTCTGCATACATGACAGCCAGCTTGATGGTCTTTGTAATGCGTTCCGGCTTACATGCACCATAGTTGTATGCAACGATCGGAACCATGCCGTTGTTCATGCCAAAGATCGGCATGAAGATAAACGACTGCAATTTATAATATACGCCGAATACTGCGGTAGCCGTCGAGGTAAAGGCGATCAGGATCCGATTCATGCCGTATACCATGACGGATGAAATCGACATCATCAGGATGGACGGCACGCCGACGGAATAAATCCGCTTGATAATCATACCATTGGGGCGGAATCCGCGGAAATCCAGGTTTACATCCGGATTCAACTTATAATTAAAGACAACTGCCAACAGTGCCGCCACGATCTGCCCCATAACGGTAGCAATCGCGGCACCGGCAATACCCATCTTCGGCGCACCCAGCAAACCGAAAATCAGGATCGGGTCGAGAATGAGGTTGATGATCGCGCCAATGCCCTGCGTGAACATCGTAAGCAGCGTGCGCCCGGTCGCCTGTAAAATGCGCTCAAAGGCCATCTGTATAAACATGCCAAAGGAGCAGATCAGGCATATCTGCAAATATGTATTGCCATATCCAATGATCGATACGCTGTCGGTCTGTGAGCGGAAAAACAGATCGCATGCCACCAGTCCGAATACCAGAAATACCAAATAGCTGCACACAGCAAGAAATACGCCGTTTTTCGCGGCGTCATTTGCCGACTTCTGGTTTTTTTGACCCAGCGAACGCGAAAGCAGCGCATTCATACCAACGCCCGTGCCGGATGCAATCGAAATCATCAGGTTCTGAACTGGAAACGCAAGTGAAACAGCAGAAAGCGCATCCTCACAGATACGGGAAACGAAGATACTGTCGACGATATTATACAGCGCCTGTACCAGCATAGAGACAATCATCGGCAACGCCATGGAGATCAGCAGTTGATTGACCGGCATGACGCCCATTTTGTTTTCCTGTCTTTCGACTTCAGCCATGAAAAATCCCTTCTTTCTATTAGCACTCGTATTCGTCAATCTCGAACCGATTGCCGTCGTCATAGCCTACATCAAGATATTCCATCACAGCCAGCGCCTCCCAACAGTCACACAGTCGCACCTGTTGGACAATATCCATTTTGTCCCACTGGGAACGGGTGCACAGCCTGCGTGTACAGGCGATGCTGTCCTTATAATTCGTGCGGATCCAGCGTTCCGGGTCCTCTGCACGAATTTCGCAGACTGGATTGCCCTTTGGGTCCACAATCTGCATAGGAAGGTCCTTTTTAAACCTGCCGGAAACAAAAATGCTCTTGAGCAGTCCGGCAAGAGAAACTACCGAAGGAATCGTTTTTGTTGTCATTGTGCTCTCCTTTTATCATAAATGCAAATCAGTACAGCTTGTGCTTCTTGAGGAACTGCCATGCAATGATGCATGCAACAATGGAAATGATCAGCGGAATAAAGCTGACCGCACCGGGCAGCATGGAAACGTTCATACCATAGAAGCCAAAAATCATGTTTGGAATGGTCATAATCAGGGTGATAACCGTGAGGGCCTTCATGATGTCATTCATGTTGTTGGAAACTACGGAGGAGTAGGTTTCCATCGTGCCCGCAAGAATGGAGGAATAAATACTGGACATCTCGATCGCCTGACGGATCTCAATCAGGGCATCCTCCAGCAAATCGCGGTCATCCTCATACAGCTTTAAAATGCGCCCGCGCAGCACCTTCTCCATCGTGACCTCATTGCCCTTGAGGGATGCGGAAAAATAGACGAGAGACTTTTGCAAGCCCAACAGCTGCATCAGTTCCTCATTGCGCAGGCTGTCGTACAGACGGCGTTCGATCTCGGTAAAGCTGCGTTCGATGCGATGCAGATAATTCAGAAAACGCCCTGCTACGCGCAGCAACAGCTGGAACACAAAGCGGGTACGCATCGCCGTGTGGATGCCCCGCGTGACCTTGCCCGAAGCAATATCGCGTGTCACACTGGTTTCTTGCAGGCAGACCGTGATGACAACGTTTTCTGCCACGACAATCCCCATTGGCAGTGTCGCATACATCTGCACATCGCGCGTGATACTGTCGCTCTGTTCCTCTACCGGAATGTCGACGATCAACAGCACCTGGTCGTCCTCGACCTCCACACGCGAGGATTCCTCCGGGTCAAGTGCGGCACGCACAAAGCCGGCATCCACTTTCTGCGACATGATTACACTGTCTACCTCTGCCTGTGTCGGATTGACCAGATTGATCCAGCAGCCCGGCTCCGCCTGTTCCAGCGCAGCCATTTTGCCGCCATCTGATTTTAAATATTCAATCATGCACACACCTCCCCTGATCGGACAGATACCGCAGAGCGCGTCCTTCTTTCAGCCTGCCCCACAGTGCCTTTGAAAATTCTTCCCGATGAAAAGCCCTTCCTCCGAAGAAGAAGGGCGGTTCATCTATGATATGTCGATAATGCTCAAAAAAGCTCGAATGAATCGGCAAAATTATTTGCTGCTGAATATCTTCATGATATCTGCAAACGGATCGTCGGCCTCAACCGGCTTGCCGTCAGCAACGCTTGCCTCTGCCTGAGACTGCTGCGGTGCCGGTGTCGGCGCTGCCGTAAAGGTCTGTGCCGGTGCAGAGAATGTAGAAGCGGTCTTTCTCGCATTGGAGAAGATCGTGGACTGCTGCTGCTTCGGAGTCGGAGGTGCATCGAAGCCGGTTGCGATAACAACAACACGGATCTCGTCGTCTACGTCGTCCGCAATGGAAGCGCCGAAGATGATATGTGCATCCGGGTGTGCTGCTGCCTGTACCATGCTTGCAGCCTGCTCAATCTCGTCCAAACCGATATCGTCAGAGCCAATGACAGACAGGATAACGCCGTGTGCGCCATTGATGGAGGTCTCAAGCAACGGGGACTGGATCGCCTGCTTTGCAGCTTCCTCTGCCTTGTCCTTGCCGCTTGCGGAGCCGACGCCCATATGTGCATAGCCTGCGCCCTTCATAACAGAAGTAACGTCTGCAAAGTCAAGGTTGATCAGGCCCGGAACGGTAATCAGCTCGGAGATAGACGCCACTGCCTGACGCAGTACGTTATCTGCGATCTCAAATGCGTTCTTGAAGCTGATCTTCTGATCGGAAACAAACTTGAGGCGCTCATTCGGGATAACGATCAGGGAGTCGACATTTTCCTTCAGGTTTTCAATGCCCTCATTTGCCTGCTCCATGCGCTTTCTGCCCTCAAAGCCGAACGGTCTGGTGACAACGCCGACTGTCAGGATACCCAGCTCACGGGCGATCTGTGCTACGACCGGCGCACCGCCAGTGCCAGTGCCGCCGCCCATGCCTGCGGTGATAAATACCATATGTGCGCCTTCCAGAGCACGGGAGATCTCCTCGCGGCTCTCCTCGGCAGCTTTGCGGCCTGTCTCCGGTCTGGAGCCCGCGCCCTGGCCCTTGGTCAGTTTTGCGCCGATCTGAATCTTTACCGAAGCCTCGGAACGATTCAGCGCCTGCTTGTCCGTATTGATCGCAATAAACTCAACACCCTGCAGGCCGCTGGTGACCATGCGGTTTACTGCGTTGTTTCCGCCGCCGCCAACACCGATGACCTTAATGTTGACAATGGTATCATAATCCATTTCAAACTCGAAACCCATATCTGATCTCCTCCGTGATAATCTATGAAATACTTTTCAAATTTCCAATTGAATAAGCCCTGCGGCGCCTGCTGCGGACACCGGGAAACCTATTTCTTTCATTCTACCTCTTTCCCGCCGCTTTTGCAAGATAAGATGGCGTATTCTTCAAAAAAACTTGCGGTTTTCGCACGAACAGTGGCTGGAAGTCATGCCGGATTCTGGAAATTCCATCCAATTCGGCACCGCTTCCGCAGGGTACGCAGTAGTTTATGTATCCGTCTGTTCGACATTTTCCGCCTGTCCGGTATCCCCTGTCTGCTCTGCATCATCTGTCTGCGTATCTTCCTGGTCCGTGCTGTCCGCATTGCCGTCAGACTCGGTGTCCTGCGTACCGTCTTGCGCGCTGTCGCCGTTGTCCGCGGTTTGTTCTTTCTTGGTGTCTTCCTGCGTCTTCTCGTCGTCGCTATCACTCGAATCGCTCTCCAATGCCGGGCGGTAACGCGCCTCCTTGTCATCCGTCAGATCAATCACGCCGCTGTCCGGCAGGGACGACTCCCGCAGGATCGCCTGCAGGAACTGAATCTTATGCTCCAGCTCACTCAGATTGCCAAACAGGATGGTATACCGGTCTGCATACTGCACACGTACATCATATGCTTTTTGGATGTCGATACTCTTTATTTCAGTATTCAGCTCATACTGCGTCATCAGCTCCATCAAATTGAGCACTGTCAACAGCTTTTCCTGCTTCTCGCCGATGGTGTTGCCCACCTCTATCCCGCTGGTATCTACACCAGTCACAACGACGGTATCCGCCGCTTCCGCCGATGTTTTTTCCACGATCTTGCCGGACATGTCCATCAGCAGATAATCATTGCCGCTCTCTATGGACAGCGCCGGTGTGCGCTCACTGACCTCAATCTGCAGCGTACTCGGCAGCCTGCGGTGCAGCGTCACGGTTTCCAGATAGGGATACTCGTCGTACAGCGTGTCAGCGATGCGTCCGGAGTCCAAGAAAAACATGTTATCGCCTTCCCGCACGCCGCTGGATGCGATCAGCTCCTCCTGCGTATACCGCGTGTCTCCTGCGACCCTGATCGTAGAAACACGGAAAAAGACAGTTGGTGCAAGAACAATGACGACACAGATCATAACGCCGCAAATCACCTTAAACAGCAGTTGGTTGCGCCGTTTCCGCCGGATGCGCTGTTTCCCCGAATTGCGGGCGCTTCTGCTGCGGCCGTCTGCGGGGCGTGATGCACGTGGTGCGGATGCCTTATCGGATTGTCGGGAATGGTTTTGCCTCGCCATTTCCCCCTCCTCTCCGGCTGCCTGCGGTTATCTGCGGGCAGCCTCCAGAATATGCTGGTAAATTTTCTCACTGGAATCAACAATTGCCATCGTCTTAGCACAGTGTCCCATTTCTTCGAGCTTCTCATCATCCATCAGCAGCTCGGTCACGGCGTTGTACAGTTTTTCCGGTGTGCATTCCGGCTCGGTAATGACCTTACATGCGCCCTTCTGCTCCAGCGCACGCGCATTCTTTTCCTGATGGTTTTCTGCGACATAGGGAGACGGCACGATAATGGACGGCTTGCCCAGCACGCACAACTCACCCAATGTTGCCGCACCGGCACGGCAGATAACCAAATCTGCCGCCGCCATGACATCCGCCATATCGTAGATATATTCGCGCAGCTCGATATTCGGATGCTTGTCCAAGTCGACGCCCATCTCGCGCACACTGTCCGGCAGCCATTTATAGGCTGCGGCGCCAGTCGCGTGGATATGCCGGAACGCATCCGTTTCGCTTTCTAGCTTGATAAAGCCTGCCATGTGACGGTTCATATACAGGGCGCCCATACTGCCCCAGAACGAAACGACCAGCTTTTCGCCATCCTGCAGCTTCAGCTTACGGCGTGCATCCGCCCGGCGTGCAAAGATGATTTCACCGCGCACCGGCGCACCGGTCAGATGAATATTCGGACGGTTTTCCAACAGCGCACGGGTATTTTCAAAGCTGATCAGGACACGGTCTGCCTTCTTTGCACACGACTTGGTGACAACGCCCGGAAAAGCATTGACCTCCAGCAGCACGGTCGGGATATGCAGCTGCTGTGCCGCATGTACCATCGGATAGCTGGCATAGCCGCCGCAGCCAATCACAACATCCGGCTTGTATTCCTTCAGTATCTTTTTCGCCTTGCCGGAAGCCGTTACAGACTTCTGCAGCGTTCCGATGTTGTATGCAATCGCGGACGGCGACAGCGAGCGCCGTAAGCCGCGCACATCAACCGTATACAGTTGATATCCCTCGCGCGGCACCAGCTTGGATTCAATGCCCGTCGATGTTCCGGCAAACCGCACCTCTGCATCATTCCGGCGCGACTGCACATATTTTGCAATGGCAAGACCGGGGTTGACATGGCCGCCGGTTCCGCCGCCTGTAATAAGCAATTTCATATCAGATCTACCCCTTTTCGTTAGGCTGACCGTCAATCCTGTTTGGACGGTGGTATGTGTCGTGAAATATTCAATAGGATGCCGATCTCCACCAGCTGCATGACCAATGCTGTACCGCCATAGCTGAACAGCGGCAGCGATGCGCCGGTAACCGGAAACAATCCGGATACCACCGCAAGATTCAACAAAATCTGGAATGCAAACTGCATCGTGATGCCGGTGGCTAGCAGACAGCCGAAACGGTCAGCAGCACGCCGTGCAATGGAAAATCCGCGGTAAACAAGATAGGCAAACAGAATCAGGATCAAGGATGCGCCGATAAAGCCAAGCTCCTCGCAGATAACCGAAAAAATGAAATCATTCATCGGCTCCGGCAGATACAGAAACTTCTGTCGGCTCTGTCCAAGACCAAGACCAAATGTCCCGCCTGAACCAATGGCGATCAGCGACTGGACTGCCTGCCAGCCCTTTCCTCGGGCATCAGAGAATGGATCAAGAAACACTCTTAATCTAGCCTGCACATGACCGAGCAGGAAATACGAAGCAATGGACACGCACACGCCCGCAATGCCCACGGGAACCAAAAATCCGACATGCATGCCTGCGACAAACAAAATGACAAAGGCAATGACGACAATAATCATTGCCGCTGACATATGCGGCTCCAGCGCCAGAAGCCCGACGTAGACCGCAACCAGCGCAGCATAGAACATCAGCGTGCGCAGGCGGAATACGCTCTCCGGCTGATTGCTCGCCAGTGCGGCAAACACCACAATAATGGCGAGCTTCGCGATTTCAGACGGCTGGAAGCCAAACAGCCAGCGCTGCGATTTATTGAGCGTCGTGCCCAGCGGCGTCAAAACCAGAACCAGCAGCACCGCCGAAATCAAATACAGCCAGATCGCATATTTGCGGTAATTTTCATAATGGATGGAAGAGACGATCCACATCAGCACCAGTCCGACGATTGCCATGCCCAACTGGCGGATAAAGTAATAAAATGGACCGATATTCGTACTGTAATAGCCCTTTGGGTAGCTCGCAGACAGCAGAGAAATCAAGCCGACAATGAGCAGCATAATGGTGATCAGCAGCAGCGGTGCATCCACCTTCCGCCGTCTCTCCTGCGCCATGCCCTGCGTCATCGGTATGCGCGGCGCCTGCCTGCGTGTCTGCTGCCTGTACGCCTGCTTTTTTCTATTCTTTCTCTGCGGATTGGATTCCTCCTTCCGCGTGCTGCGGGAAACCGCACGCCTGCGTGCCTTCCCCCTTCGATTGGAATGATAAGTTGCCGGCAGGGAGATCACCTCCATTTCCCGCCTGTGTCACGTGTATCGTTTACATATACCGCGGTGCCACGCCAATGTATGCAAGAATGCACATCACTACCGTAATACCCGCAAAGACAAATACGATCTTTTTCTCGCCCCAGCCGCACAGCTGGAAATGATGGTGGATCGGCGCTTTCTTAAAGATGCGCTTTCCTGCCATCTTAATGTTGCCCTTTGCATCGCGGACCGGATTGCCGTTTTCATCCAGCACCGGTTTTTTGGTCGCTTTATAGTATGCCACCTGTGCAATGTCAGACAGTGTCTCGATCACATAGATCAGTCCGACCAGCACCAGCACCAGCGGCTGGTCGCAGGCAAAGGCAAGACCCGCCACAGCGCCGCCGAGGAACAACGAGCCGGTATCTCCCATGAATACCTTTGCCGGATTGAAGTTAAAGATGAGGAATGCAGCCAGGCCGCCTGCCAGTGCAGAGGCAAAGATCACGACCGGCGTATTATCGGAAATCGCGCCAATGACAATGAAATAAATCGCTACCGGCAGCGTCACGCCTGCGGCAAGGCCATCCAGTCCATCCGTCAGGTTGACTGCATTGTTGCAGCCGACCATAATGAATGCCGCGATGACAACATAGATCAGCCACGGGATATCCAGCGATACATTCACAAACGGAATGTACAGGCTCGGCATCAGGTAACCGCCCATATGGACGACCGTCAGGAAAACCAGCGCCAGCACCAGCTGGAGCGCGAATTTCTGCCCGGAGGTCAGTCCGGCATTCTCCGCCTTGCGGATCTTTGTGCTGTCGTCAATAAAGCCAATGACGCCATAGCACAGCGACAATACCAGTACGGTAAACGACTGAATGCCGATATCCTGATTCATAATCAGGTTCACCGCTACGGTCACGACGGTAATGCTGATGATGAACATAAAGCCGCCCATCGTCGGGGTGTTCTGCTTTCCGGCGTGCTCCGGCACATAGGACAAAATCTTCTGCCCAAAGTGCTTGTTGCGCAAATATTTAATCAATGCCGGGCCTATTGCTGCCGCAATCAGAAACGACGCGATCACCGACACTGCAATCATCATTGATGTATTGGTTACCATGTTTTCAAATCCCTGTCTTTCTTTTTATTTCTCACGGAACAGCTCCAGCGCTTTTTCCATCTTCCAATAACGGCTGCCCTTGAACAGCAGGGCATCCCCCGGCTTTGCCGCACGCTTGAGCGCACCTGCAAGACCCTCGTGCGAATGCAGGATATGGATGTTTTGATCCGGCATGCCTGCCGCTATCGCGCCAAGGCGGTAATCCTCCGCGCCGTCGCCATAGCAGTATAAGAAATCCGCACATGCTGCCGCTTTTCTGCCGCAGTTCTGATGTCCGGTCTGGGAGAATTTGCCCAGCTCACGCATACCACCCAGCACGGCAAACCGTCTGCCGGTGACATGCAGGCTTTTGAGCACCTCCAGCGATGCCTCCACCGCATCCGGGCTTGCATTATAGCATGCATCAATAATGGCATAGCCATCCTCATAGGTAATGGTCTGGTGCAGGTCACGGAAAGAAGCCAGACCTGCGGCAATCTGCTCATGCGACAGCCCAAGGCACAGGCCCGCAGCCGTTGCCGCCAATGCGTTGTACACGTTATGCATACCGGCTGTTCCCAACACTGCATCGAAGCTGCCGCCCGGGTGGACGATCGTCAGATCAACATGGTCATCCTTCAATACAATATGTTCCGCACGTACATCGCATTCCGGGTTGTCGATACCGAAATACAGCGTTTTGACGCCCAGACGGTTCTTTTTGCACCACAGCAGAGGCTCATCTCCATTGAGCACCGCTGTACCGCCGGGCTGCAGGCCCTCAAGGATCTCCAGCTTTGCGTCCCGGATACCCTCGCGGGAGCCGAGAAATTCAATATGCGCTGTGCCCACATTGGTAATCACTGCAACATCCGGCTTTGCCTGCACCGTCATGCGGGAAATCTCCTTGAAGTTGGACATTCCCATCTCCACAACAGCCGCCTGTGTGTCCTCACCCATGCGGAACAATGTCAGCGGCATGCCGATCTCGTTGTTCAGGTTTCCCTGTGTATACATGGTGTTGAACTTCTGTGCCAGCACCGAAGCCGTCATTTCCTTTGTGGTCGTCTTGCCGACAGAACCGGTCACGCCGACGACCGGCACGCGGAACAGCGAACGATAGCCGCCAGCCAGCGCAAGGATCGCCCGGCGCGTGTCATCCACGCGGATCACCGGCACCGGCAGGTCGATCTCTTTTTCTGACATTACTGCTGCCGCATGCTGCTCTACAGCCTTTTCCAGAAAATCATGCCCGTCGAACCGCTCACCGCGGATCGGGATAAACAGGCTTCCCGCCGGAATCGAACGGGAATCGGTAGATATGCCGGTAATCTGCACCGCACCATCTCCAACAACCGTACCGCCGGCAAAGGCGGCAGCCTGTGCAGCCGTAATCATCTTCATACTGCTTCTCCTCTTACCTTATCTTTCTATCCCCATAGGGTATTTTACTTTTTCTTTGTGAAATATTCTGCAACCACTTCACGCTCATCCAGATGATGCTTGACATGGTTGATCTCCTGATATGTCTCATGGCCCTTGCCCATCAGGACAATGGTATCGCCCGCCTGTGCGATATCCATCGCGTGCCAGATCGCCTCCGGTCTATTGACAATAACCTCATACGGCGTCGCCGTGTCCTTCATGCCTTCGAGGATGTCGTCGATGATTGCCTCCGGCTGTTCTGTACGCGGGTTATCCGAGGTGACGATGCACAGATCGGAAAGCTGTGCTGCGATTGCACCCATTTTCGGACGCTTGGTACGATCGCGGTCGCCGCCGCAGCCAAACAAACCAATGACACGGCCCTTTGTGAATCCGCGTGCCGCGCGCAGGACGTTTTCCACGCCGTCCGGGGAATGCGCATAGTCAATGAGAACGGTATAATCCGTATCTGTCGGAACGACCTCTACACGGCCCTTGACGCCATGCGCTGTGCGCAGCGCAGCCGCAGCCTGTGCAGTCGGGATACCCAGCGCCTTTGCGCACGACAGCGCGCAGAGCGCATTATATACGGTAAACTGTCCCGGGATACCCAGCGTGACCGGCACGACCTCGCCCGCTGCCACGCAGCTGAAGCTGATGCTGTCCGCATGCAGCTGAATATCCTTTGCGCACATATCGCAGCCGTCCTGCTCGCCATAGGTCAGGAACGGACATGCCTGCTCCGCCAGAATCACGCGCCCATCCGCGTCGTCCAGATTCATGACACCGTTCACGCTCTGGTGGAACAGCAGTGCCTTGGCGTCGCGGTAGGCCTCCATCGTCTTGTGGAAGTCCAGATGATCCTGTGTCAGATTGGTAAATGCACCGACCACAAACGTAATACCGTACACGCGGTCAAGCACAAGCGAATGAGACGAAACCTCCATCAGCACGTGCGAGCAGCCCGCATCGCGCATATGCGCAAACAGCTTTTGCAGCTCAAACGATTCCGGCGTCGTGCGCTCCGTTTCCAAAACCTCGTCGCCGATCATGTTCTGATTCGTGCCGATGAGTCCGACCTTATGTCCCTGCGCTTCCAAAATGGTCTTGAGCAGGTAGGTCGTGGTCGTCTTGCCGTTGGTGCCTGTAATGCCGATCATGGTCATGCTGTCCGCCGGATGGTCAAAGTAATTTGCCGCCATCTGTGCCAGCGCGCGGCGCGACGACGCCACACGCACATACGGCACGGCAATGCCGCCCTCCGGGATATACTCGCACACGACCACAGCAGCGCCCTGTGCAACTGCCTTGGCGATATACTTGTGTCCGTCCGTCTCGAAACCGGTAATGGCGACAAACACATCGCCCGGCTGTACCTGACGGGAATCATATTTCAGTTCTTTGATCTCACATGCGGCGTCCGCAGTCTGCTCTGCGATGTCCACGCCGACGAGGATTTTTTCCAGTTTCATTTGATATCCTCCTTCAAGCTATTCCTGACTGCTGACGTTATTGCCGAATGCTACCGTAACGACCGAGCCAGGTGCAACCTTGCTTCCGGCAGCCGGGCTTTGCGCCATCGCAATAGATGCGCTGGACGCGCGCCAATCGGCAATACCGTTCTGTTTCATATACAATCCATAGTCAGCCAGCTGCTGACGCGCTGCCGAAATCGACATGCCGCTGACGTCTGGAACTTCTACCTTATCCTCTGGCCTGTGCTCATCCGCATACAGCACGACCGTATTGCCCGGCTGGATGGAAATGCCTGCCACCGGAAGCTGGTCTGTAACGTCCTCTCCGTCGCCCTTGACGCGGTACTCCAGACCAAGCTCATCCAGCGCCGCCTTTGCATCCTCAACGGACTTGCCGGTGAGCGTCGGAACGGTGATTTCCTGCCGATCTGTCTCATCCTCAGAATACACTGCTTCCACACCCAGATAGGGCAGGATATCCTCAAAAATACGCCCAACAACAGGTGCTGCCAATGCGCCGCCGCCCTTGTTCACCGTCTGCGGCTCATCGATCATGACCAGTACCGCATACTGCGGGTCATCCATCGGCGCCACACCGATAAACGAAGCAATACGCAAATTTTTATTGCTCTTTGGCTGCTTCTCCGAGGTAGCCGTCTTACCACCGATCCGGTAACCGGCTACATATGCATTCTGGGCTGTGCCGTTTGCCACAACATTTTCCAGATACTCCCGCATGGTCGCACTGGTCTCCTCAGAGATGATCTGCCGCTTGACCTCTGTGGACATCGTTTCCCGGACATTGCCGTCGGTATCCACGATCTCACGCACCACATGCGGTGTGACCAGCTTGCCGCCATTGCAGACAGCTGCAACCATACACAGCTCCTGCAGCGGCGTGACCTGGAAGTTCTGACCAAACGATGCGGTCGCAAGGTCGACCTCTCCCATGCTGTCAAAGAAAATACCGGTCGCTTCACCTGGAAGGTCGATATTTGTCTTCTCCATCATGCCATAGGCTTCAAAAAACTTGCGGAATATATCCGTGCCCATCAGTGCACTGATATCCATCATCGCAACGTTGCACGAATTGGCAAGCGTATCCTTCAGAATCTGGGAGCCATGACCGCCCGTCTTCCAGCATCTGATGGTACGGTCCTTGACGACCTTGGAGCCGCCACAGGAAAACGTATCGTCCTCCGAGACAACTCCCTCCTCCAATGCAGAGGACACAGTAAATATCTTAAATGTTGAACCGGGCTCATAGGTATCGTTGATGGGCTTATTGCGCCACAGCCGTAGCAGGATCTCGCTGTATTTCTTGCTGTATTCCTCACCACTCAGATTATTCAGCTCAGCAAGCAGCGAAGTATACTCCTCTGGAATCGTGCGCGGGTCATTGAGGTCAAAGTCCGGCTTGGTAGACATTCCGAAGATCTCACCGGTCTTGATGTCCATGACAATGCCGCAGACACCATACTTTGCCTGATAATCCTGCAACGCTTCCTCCAGATGCTTTTCGAGATAATGCTGCACGCCTTCATCTATCGTGGTGACGACGCCGTCGCCGTTCTGCTCCGGGACATACTTTTCATACTCATACGGCATATCCGAGCCGAGGGCATTGGTCGCTTTGACCACGCGCCCGGCTACGCCCTTGAGCACGTCGTTATACTGCAGCTCAATGCCGTACAGGCCCTCGCCGTCATCGTTGGTAAAGCCGAGCACCTGCGACGCAAACGTCCCATACCGGTAATACCGCTTGGAATCTGCGGTGGTATATACACCTACAAGCCCCGCATCCTCCAGCTCCTGTATCAGCTCATCCGCGACGTCTGCATCCACACGGCGTGCAATGCGCACATACGAAGCATCGCGCTGTACCTTTTCCAGTGTCTCCTCGTAATCCAGCTCCAGCTTTTCCGCCAGCAGCGTTGCGACCTTTTCCTGATAGGCCTTGCGCGCTGCGGCAATCTCGCCATCCGTTGCCGCAACGTTCTTTCCGTTTTCATCCGTCCGTGTTTCGACAGACTTTTCGCCTTTGTCCTTTATAATGCTCGGGTCGACACTGATCTCCTGCGTCGTTGCGCTGACGGCAAGCTCCGTCATATTACGGTCATAAATCGTACCGCGGGTCGGCGTGATAATCAGATCCTTTGTCTGATTCTCCGCTGCCTTTCCCTGATAGAAATTGGTGTTGATAACCTGTAAGTAAAACAGCTTTACACCGACGGCAACAAAACCCAATATAGCAACCGCAATGATCAAGATAGTCAGTCGGTTTCGCATGGTTTTATTTACTTTGGTTGGGCGTTTTTGTGCCATAGATCCATTCTCCTGTCAAATGAACGTTTGAATACAAAAAAATCAAACTGCTCCGCGAATATTATATCACAACTGTCATGCCATTTCATCGTCATTATGACAAAAAACAGGAGTCAGAAGGTTGTTCACACTTCTCACTCCCACTGCTTTCCATATGTATATGATGCATCAGCGCAAAAATGACAAAATTGCATTGAAGCTCTTTACAAAGCTGGAGACCAGCTTCTCCACCCCACTGGAAGCCTCGTTCACCTCGACTTGGTCGGTTTTTTGCAGCTCCAGATATTCCTCCTGGCTGCGATCCATCTTGACCAATCCGAGCACATTTTCCGCATATTCCTCTACATAGGAAAGGTCAATGGAATTTTGCTTCTTGGCTGTGAGCGAAACAAATTCACTGTCCAGCTGCGCCAGCGTCGATTTCTTGGTTTCGACTTCGCCTTTGAGCTCTGTCACCTGAACATAATATGACACAGTGGTCATTGCTAAAAACGCAAAAATAATTCCCACCATGCCGATCGCCAGCATACGCAGGCGTGCACGCCTGCGCCGCATACGCGCATTCCGCTCTCTTTGTCTGCTGTTTTTTCCTTTATTATCAACGGTGCGTGCAACTGTTGCACTGCTACCGGAATAATTTGTCATATCTGAGCCGCTCTCCCTTTAATTTTCCAATAATTTCTCGCATACTCTCAACTTTGCGCTTCGTGCGCGGGGATTTCGAGCGATTTCCTCCATAGACGGCAGCACAGGTTTTCGCGCTGTCAGCTTTACCTTTGCTTTTTTTCCGCATACACAAACCGGAAAATCCTTCGGGCAGGTACAGCCCTGCGCGGCATTTCTGAACGCACTTTTGACAATGCGATCTTCCAGCGAATGGAAGGTAATAACGGCAAGCCGTCCACCGGGTGCCAATGCATCAATCGCACGCTTCATTGCCTCCTGCACTGCCATCAGCTCGTCATTGACGGCGATACGAATTGCCTGAAAACTCCGCTTTGCTGGATGCTGCTTTTCTCTGCGCGCTGCCGGCGGCATCGCCGCGCGGATGATATCAGCCAGCTGCATCGTCGTTTCAATCGGCTGTTGCTGTCGTTCGCGATCAATTGCCGCTGCAATTTGTGGTGCATAGCGTTCCTCGCCGTATTCCCACAGAATGCGACGAAGCTCCTGACGACTCCATTCATTAACGACTTCGTAAGCAGACAGCGCCTGCTGTTGATCCATACGCATATCTAATCGGGCATCCTGCATATAGGAAAAGCCCCGCTCCGCGATATCCAACTGCGGAGACGATACGCCGAGATCAAACAAAATGCCGTCCACCTGATGCACGCCGCACGATGCCAGTGCGGTATCCAGATTGCGGAAATCACTTTTGACCAATGTCACACGATCCATGACATCTGCCAAACGAATCTTCGCGTTTTCCAGCGCCATATCGTCTCGATCCAGTGCGATCAGCCTGCCGCCCTCTGTCAGTCGTTCCGCAATATGCCGTGAGTGCCCTGCGCCGCCCAGCGTTGCATCTACATAAACGCCGTCCGGGCGGATATGCAGGCTGTCCAGACATTCAGAAAGTAAAATTGAAACGTGCTGAAACTCCATATGCACCCATTCCTCCAATGCTTAAAAGCCCAGATCTTCCATCGCCTGTGCGATGCTGGCGGCATCCAGCCTGCCGTTGTATGCGTCCCACGCCTGTGTATCCCAGATCTCTGCCCGTTCGCTTACACCGATAACGGTAACATCATGATCCAGCGCCGCATAGCCGCGCAAAACCGTCGGGACAACAATGCGTCCCTGCTTGTCCACGGAGACATCTGACGCCGATGACAGGAAGAAACGCTGTAAATCTCTGGATTTAGACATCGGAAGCTGCCGGATTTTTTCCTCCAGTGCATTCCATGCCGCCTGTGGATACAGGAACAGGCATTGATCCAGCCCTTTGGTCACGACGAAGCTGTCACCCAGCTCTTCCCGCAGCTTTGCCGGGATAAACAGGCGACCTTTTGCATCCAACGTGTGCCGGTATTCGCCCTTCACTATCGCGCCCTCCTGATCCATTTGCATGGAGGTATGTGGTATTTTAAACCACTCTTCCCCACCACATATTTATTATACGTTTTGCAATCTTAAATTGCAAGGCAAAGCGCGATTTTTTTATTGATAATTTGTGACTTTTTTAGTGAGTTGTAAACAGATTTTGTCCAAAACGAACGCGCGTTCGCAATTTTCCTGTTACTTTCCGCAAACCAACAAATACAACAAAGGCAGAGAACGGCATCTTGCCATCCTCTGCCCATTTTTGCGTAAGCATATAACTTATTTCCTGGTCGCATTTTCAAACTGCGCACGGCACTTCTTGACTTCTTCCAGCGTCGCTGCGGCGCACGCTTCGGTTGCTGCCAGCTTTTCATCACAGTATGTGCCGACTGCACTGCGCAGCTGTGCAGCCTGCTGTTCTGCCGCTGCGACGATCTCATCCGCCTGCTTCTGCGCTTCTGTGACCATTGCGCTTTCATTTACCGTCTTACGGACATATTCCTCTGCTTTCCTACGCAGATTCTCCACTTCCTTCTTGCCGGCCTCAACCATATCATTCCGCTTTTCGACAATGGCACGTGCCATCTCCAGATCCTTCGGCATATTATTGCGGATCTCATCCAGGATATCAAGCGCCTTCTCCCGGTCAATCATGCATTTTTCCGCGCTAAGCGGGACACTGCGTGCCTCTTGAACCATATCGTATAACGAATTCACAAGTTCTTCCAAAACAGCTACCATTACCATTGTCCTCCATATTCTTTATCGTCCCGCCGAATCACTTCGCCTGATCCAGTTTATTCATAATATCATCTCGTATCTCTTCCGAGACAAAGCCTGTGATATCTCCCCCGTGGCGCGCGATATCACGCACAATCGTTGAACTAAGGAACAGATATTTCTGTTCTGTCATCAGAAAGACTGTATCCACATCCGCATTCAGCTTTTTATTTGCCAGCGCCATCTGAAATTCATACTCGAAATCTGATACTGCACGTAACCCCTTAACGATTGCGCACGCCTGTTTTTCCTTTACATAATCTGCCAGCAGACCGCTGAAGCTTTCCACCTCGACATTAGGCAAATCACATGTCATGCGCTTAAGGAAATCTACCTTTTCCTCCATCGTAAACGAAGAACGCTTTTCGCCATTTACCATTGCCGCAACAATCAGCTTGTCAAAAAGCTTGGACGCACGGCGAATAATGTCAAGATGTCCGAGTGTGGCAGGATCAAAGCTGCCGGGATATACCCCGATTCTCATAACTGTGTGCCTTTCCGACTCTGCCGCGGGCAGAGCCTCAGTCTGTTTCTTTTTTCCATTCCATCGTGGTCAGACGGATCGTGCCATATTGATAGGTCTTACGCACCGCAAAACCATCCGGGCAGATCACTTTATCTCCGATGGAGCTTTCACATATTATTATACCATCCACCGACAAGATGTCAAACAATTCTACTGCTTTCAGCGCAGAATTTAACAGTTCGCCTCCATATGGCGGATCTAGGAAGATAATGTCAAATTTTTGTTCAGACAAGCGTTCGAGCGCCTGCCGATATCCTGCCTGTATGATTTCAGCACGCGGTTGAACTCGCGCCGCTGCAATATTCTTCCGAATGACGGAAATTGCCTGCGGCGCTTGATCGACAAAAACTGCGTGCGATGCACCGCGGCTGAGCGCTTCAATCCCCATCTGACCGGTTCCTGCAAATAAATCCAACATCGATGCGCCCATCACACGGAACTGGAGGATATTGTATACTGACTCCTTCACCCTGTCTGTAGTCGGTCGTGTATCCATGCCGGGCACAGATTCCAATACCTTGCCGCGGGCGCTCCCACTGATGACTCTCATTGTTTTTCCTCCTCCTGCGTGCTGTGAAAATATGCATAAACTGCCTTAGCTGCCGAACGTGGCACCGCTGCCTCCAACTCCTCCTCACTCGCCTGCCGGATGCGCTTGATGCTCTTAAAGGTCTTTAACAGGGCAGCGCGGCGTTTTTCGCCAATGCCTGGGATGTTATCCAGCTCGGAACGCACGGTCTCCGCCTGCCGCAGCGAACGCTGGTAGGTGATCGCAAACCGGTGCACCTCCTCCTGCATACGGCCAACGAGTGCAAACACCGCCGGTGTTGTAGAAATGCTAAATTCTCTGCCATCCGGTGCAACCAATCCCCGGGTGCGGTGGTGGTCATCCTTCACCATGCCGAATACTGGGCGCGTACAACCAAAACGATCCATGACCTGTTGGGCGATATGTGCATGTCCCAGCCCGCCGTCGATCAAGAATACGCTGGGCAGCTCGGAAAATTTTTCATCTCCATCCTTCCAGCGCTGCATACGCCGCGTGAGCATTTCCTCCATCGCTTTGTAATCATCCTGCCCGTTCGCCACTGATTCAATGCGGAACCTGCGGTATCGACTGCGCTTAGGCTGTCCATTTTCAAATACAATCATCGAGCCGACCGTATTTGTCCCCGCAAGATTGGAAATATCATACGCCTCAAAGCTGACCGGTGTTTGCTCCAGTCCCATCATCTTGCCGAACAGCTCCAACGATTTTTGTCTGCGCTCTGCGCTGGTTTCCGAACGGGTAATTTCCTCTGTAGCATTCTTTTTTGCCATCAGTATAAGCTCACGCCGTCTGCCGCGCTGTGGAACAGTCAGCGTAACCTTTTTCCCAGCAACTGACCTCAAAAACTGTTCTACCGCCTGCATATCCTCGATCTCCTCTGAGATCAACACCAAGCTCGGCGCGACACCGCGCATGGAATAATACTGCTTGATATAACTGCCCAACAGCTCTGCGCCGTCTTCTGCGGATGTCCCGTCCAGCATCGTATATTCCTTGTCATGAAAATTTCCCGCAATATAATGCAGCGTAACGATACAGCCCTTTGTCTCACCTTGTACAAACGCAAGGATATCCATATCCGAAAAACCGCTTGCGACGACCATCTGGTGCTGTCCGGCACGTGTAATGGCGCGCATCCGGTCGCGCAGCTGCGCCGCCTGTTCAAAGCGTTCTTCCTCCGCCGCCTGCTGCATTTCCTGCTCCAGCTGCGCCGCAAGTTGTTCATAATTACCCTCCAGCACATCGATCGCCTGTGCAACGCGTGCAGCATATTCCTCCTGCGAAACGTTTCCTGCACACGGCGCACAGCAACGTCCGAGCTGTGCGTTCAGGCAGGGCCGTGTTTTGCCAATATCGCGCGGCAGCACACGGCGGCAAGTGCGCAAACCGAGCGCACGGCTGACTGTATCAATCGCACGCATTGCCGCACCCTGTCCGGTATATGGTCCCAGATACCGTGCCGCATCCGCTTTTGGCTTTGCGACAACGGAAAATTCCGGGTACGGCTGCCCAGTTGTCACACGGATAAACGGATATCCTTTGTCGTCTTTGAGCAGGATGTTGTACTTTGGCTGATATTTTTTAATCATCTGGTTTTCCAAAACCAGTGCTTCAAATTCCGAAGAACACACGATAATATCAAAGTCATCAATATTTCCCACCATTTTCCGCGTTTTCGGCGTATGCCGTGCTTCATTCTGGAAATATTGCGAAACGCGGTTTTTTAATACCTTTGCCTTGCCGACGTAGATAACCTGACCATGCTTGTTCTTCATGATATATACGCCCGGCTCACGCGGCAGGGTCAGCACCCTACGGTGCAGCTCATCGCGGTCTGCCATGTGGAAAATCCCTCCTTTTGCAAAAAAGGGGGGGCACCGCAAAATTCGGCGGTGCCCCCTGTGATGCGTTGGATTGAAATCAGTCGCTGAAGTTCGAATCGCTGAAATTGGACTGAATCAGATCGGTCAGTGCGTTTACTGCCTCAACTTCATCTACGCCGTCAGCAATCAGCGTGATTGTGGTGCCCTTGGTGATGCCGAGGGACAAAATACCCAGCAGGCTTTTTGCGTTGACTCTGCGCTCTTCCTTCTCAACCAGAATCGTGCTCTTAAAGCCATTTGCGCACTGAATAAAAAATGTAGCCGGGCGTGCATACAGCCCTACCTGGTTCGTTACCTGAACTTCCTGTGAAAACATTTCAACATCGCTCCTATAAACAAAATTAAAACTAAACCTACACAAACATATACATGAACAGCTCGATTCCATAAGGAATCACATATTATTAATAGCATACCTGTTTTTTTCGATTTCGTCAATATGCTTTTGTACCAAAAGAGAGCATTTTCCCGTCAAAATTTGTAGGATGTTCTGCCGTCATCCCGGAAACTGACTAGGCATTTTTCCCAATCAGACCGCGATTTCCACAGGAAATTTTTCTCCTTTATTTGGATATCATTTCAATTCAACGATCGTGACGCCGGTTTCACCCTCGCCGTAGCGTCCACTGCGCATGGATTTGACATGCTTATCATGTCGCAAATGCTGCTGGATCGCCTCACGCAGCGCGCCGGTGCCCTTGCCGTGGATGATGGTTACCACATCAAGGCGGGCAAGCAGGCAGTCGGACAGATAGCGGTCTACCTCCATCAGCGCCTCCTCCACCATCATGCCGCGCACATCCAGCTCACTCTTTGCTGCCGAACGGCGCAGCTCACGCACGCCACTGGACGGTGCGCGGTACGCCTGTTTCTTCGGCTTCTTCTTTTCAACCGGTCGCAGTTCGTTTATGGGTACATTGACTTTGAGGATACCCGCCTGTACATATACCATGCCGTCCTTGTCCTGCGGCTTGAGCACTGTGCCATCCACGCCGACATTGATAAGGTGCACGGTATCGCCCACCTTGAGCGGGCGGATGCTCTCCGGCTCCACCTTTTTCTTTTCGCGGTGCATCGCCTTCTTTTCCGCCTGCGTCATCGTACTGCGCAGGGCGGCGCGCGCCGCCGCAAGATTCTGGTCTGCCGCATCCTTTTGCGCGTTCTTTTTCATCTCATCCAGCTGGGCGAATACCGTCTCGGACGCCATGCGCGCTTCGCGCAGGATACGCTCTGCCTGCTCGCGCGCTTTTTCCAGAATGGCATCGGTTTCATCCTCCGCGCGGCCCTTCATCGTAACTGCCTTATCCTTTTCCGACTGGGCGGTACGGCGCAGCCGGTCGGCGTCCTCCCGCTGCTTCTGCAGCTGATACCGTTCGCGCTCCAGATGTTCCAGAACATCCTCAAACCGTGTGCTTTCCGCAGAGATCTGCTCCTTTGCGCGCTCAATAATCGCAGGCGGCAGCCCAAGGCGGCGGGAGATCGCAAACGCATTTGACTTGCCCGGCACACCGGTGAGCAAATGATAGGTCGGCTGTAAGGTCTTGACGTCAAATTCGCACGATGCATTTTCCACACCGTCCGTTGTCAGCGCAAACACCTTCAGCTCGGAATAATGCGTCGTTGCCGCGACCAGTGAGCACATCTTCCTGCCATACTCAATGACAGCGATCGCCAGTGCCGCACCTTCCTCCGGGTCTGTGCCTGCACCCAACTCGTCAAACAAAATGAGATCATCCGGCCCACACTTCTGCATGATGGCAACAATGTTTTTCATATGCGCTGAGAAGGTGGACAGCGACTGCTCGATGCTCTGCTCATCGCCGATATCCGCATAAATATTTTGGAACAGGCAGACGGTACTCTCCTCATTCGCCGGGATATGCAGGCCGGACGCTGCCATCAGACTGAGTAGCCCCAGCGTTTTCAGACTGACCGTCTTGCCGCCCGTATTCGGGCCGGTGATGACCAGCGTATCGTAATCCACGCCGAGGGCAATATCGATCGGCACCGCCTTTTTCTGATCCAGCAGCGGATGGCGCGCCTGAATCAGGCTTACCTGCGTCTTCTCACTGATCTTCGGCGTACAGGCATTCAGTGCAAAGGAATACTGCGCCTTGGCAAAAATGAAATCCAGCTTGCACAGCACATCATAATCCGCCTCGATTGCGCCGGAAAATTCCGCAACATCCGCCGTCAGCTCGGCAAGGATGCGCTCGATCTCTGCCTTTTCCTTGCCCAGCAAAATCTTGATCTGGTTATTTGCATCCACGACCTGCGACGGCTCGACAAACAGCGTCGCGCCGGAGGAGGATACATCGTGCACCATGCCGGGGATATTGCCGCGGTATTCGCTCTTGACCGGGATAACATAGCGCCCATCGCGCTGGGTAATCAGGCTTTCCTGCAAATACTTGGCGTACGTCTGGGACGAGACTATATGATTCAGCGTTTCCCGCACGCGCGTATTCTGCTGGCGCATCTGGCGGCGCAGGTTGGCAAGCGTCGTAGACGCGGCATCCGCGATCTCCTCTTCGCTGATGATCGCGCGGTTGATCTTGTCCTCCAGGTATTTGTTGCTGTTGATCCGATTGAAATAGGCGTCCAGCGTTGTGGAATTTCCCTTTTCCTGCTGCTCTGCGCCGTATTTGCGCACCTGATTTGCGGCGTGCAGCAGAGACGCCACGTTGAGCAGCTCCCTTGTGGACAGCACGCCGCCGTGGTCAGCGCGGCTGAGCGCTGCGGTGACATCGCGGATGCCGCCGAAAGCCGGCGCGCCGCCGGTCGTCATCAGGCGCTTCGCATCATCTGTCTGTGTCAGCAGCTCACGGACATCCTCGATATCATGCAGCGGGCGCAGCGACTTTGCCGCCTGCTTCGCCTTGTTGCTGACACAGCGTTCCGCCAGCTGGTCAAGGATGGTGTAATATTCCAATATTCTCAGGCTTTTTTCTGATAATTTGCTCATATCTGTTTAGTTAGGGCGCATCTGAAAAGTCGAAAATTTTGACTATTTCTACAAATACGGATGGCTTCTTCGTTAAAATCACTTGAAATCCGAAAGGATTCCTGCATGAATTTTCGAGCCGCAGCGAGTTATGCAAAACACTTCACGTAGTGAACTGTGCGTAGCACAGATATTTACAGCAAACGCCAGTGCAGCTGGAAATGTTTTGTTTGCCTCGAATCCATCTCGTCTTTGCGAAATATTCGTCATTTTCTTGGTTTTCAGATAGCGCCTATTTCTTTTCACTCCTCATGTTGTGTTTGATGTTGTATCTGAAAAAAGAGAATGATAAAAATCCAATGTCGGGCAGTGCACCTCAAGATGGTACAGCAGATACCGCTCACAGATCATCCCCAGCTGTGCGGCGGTCTGTTCGTTCACCGCAAAGGCAAACAGCTTTTTGCCCTCGCAGGAGACAATATACCGCATCGCGGACAGCACGCCCGGCGCTACATCGAAATAGGTGCCGCCCACGCGCTTGCGACAGTCTGCACAGACCAGTGCGCCGTTTTCCAGCAGGAACGACCACGCGCCGGTCTCCGCCGTGCCGCACACGGCGCAGCCGGTCAGATCGGGTAGAAAGCCCAGTTGGGATGCCAGCCGCAGCTCAAACGCGGCCTTGACAGTCTGTACCGGGCGGCGCTGGCGGTCGAGCGCATACAGCGCACGCAGGAACATTGCGAGCAGTTCGGATGTGCCATTGGTATCCGCATCCGCCGCCATACCCGCAAGCTCGGCAAAATAGCAGCACAGCGCATAATGCTCGATATTGCTGGTAATGCCCCAAAACTGCGTGTCGATCTCCGCGTCGTTCAGCATGTACCGTTTGCCGGAAAACAGCGTAAATTCACTGTAACAGAACAGTCCCGCCGCATTGGCGAGCCGTCCTTTTTTACGGCGCAGTCCACGGCACAGCACCTCGATTTTTCCCAGCTCTGCAGTCAAAACGGTAATAAAACGGTCTGCCTCACCGAAATCTGTCTCGCGGATTACCAGCCCCTTTACCGTCACATGTGCCATGCCCGTTCCCCTTCTGTCTTATTCGTCCTCGTAACCAAAGTTGCGCATCTGGTACTGGTTATTGCGCCAGTCCTCCTTGACCTTGACCCAAAGCTGGAGGAACACGCGC
Organism: Eubacteriales bacterium; assembly: GCA_030540435.1. GTDB lineage: Bacteria > Bacillota > Clostridia > Oscillospirales > Butyricicoccaceae > Butyricicoccus_A. The sequence goes on along the minus strand of JAUNWG010000001.1, from coordinate 32,709 downwards.
GCGTCCAGCAGTTCCTCAATATCTGCACGCGCCTGCGCGCCGATCTTCTTGAGCATCGAACCGCCCTTGCCGATGATGATGCCCTTGTGGCTCTTCTTTTCGCAGTAGATCGTCGCGTCGATCTCGATCAGGCCGTCGTCGCGCTCCCGCATGCGTTCCACCGCGACCGCTGTGCCGTGCGGCACCTCGCGATCCAGCAGCAGGAGCATTTTCTCGCGCACCATTTCCGCCACAAGCTGGCGCTCCGGCTGGTCGCACAGCATATCATCCGGGAACAGCTGCGGCCCTTCGATCGCAAACTTGGAAAATTCGTCAAACAGGATGTCGCAGTTTTCACCGTTTTTGGCAGACAGCGGTACGACAGCGTCCCATTCATGCGCCTGCGAATAGGCGGCAATGACTGCCAGCAGCTCCTCGTTTTTTACCGTGTCGATCTTGTTGATGATGAGCACAGACGGCATGTGGTACTGCTTCATCCGCGCGATCAGCTCCTGCTCGGCGGGGCCGATATGCGCCGTCGGGTCGACAACCAGCGCCGCAATATCCACATCCGTGACGGTATCATTGACGACCTTTACCATGTAATCGCCCAGACGAGAGCGCGGCTTGTGCAGGCCGGGCGTGTCCAGAAAAACAAACTGGCAGTCGCCTTTTGTCAACACGCCGGTGATGCGTGTGCGCGTCGTCTGCGGCTTGCTGGACACGATTGCGATTTTTGCGCCCACCAGCTGATTGAGCAGCGTGGACTTGCCGACATTCGGTTTGCCAACGATGGAAATAATGGCACTTTTTTTCACACTCATGTATGTTCTCCTTGTATTTTTCTCAATCCATCAGGTTTCCCGGAGCAGGCCGAACGACGACAGCACCGCTTCCTCCTGCTTCCGCTGGAGCTGCCGCTCGTCCTCGCTGCGCTCATGGTCATAGCCCAGCAGATGCAGCATGGAATGCACAGTCAAAAACCCACATTCCCGCTGTACGGAATGTCCGTATTCCTCGGCCTGCTCCACAGCGCGGTCATAATTCAATATCATATCGCCGAGAAACAGCAAGCCGTCCTCCGGGCTGCGCTCCTCCTCGACATCCTCCGGCCATTCGCCGTTGAAAAATTCCAGCATCGGGAAGGACAGCACGTCGGTAACAGTGTCCTTGCCGCGGTTTTCCCGGTTGATCTCACGGATGGTGTCACCGTCGACGATAGTCACATCGACAAAACAGCCTTCCGGCGCGCCCTCGGCTTCCAGCGCAGCCTGCGCACAGCGCGTGATCAGTTCACAAACGCTGTCCAGCTCCGCTACCTCAGCCTCCGGCGTAATACGGATGCGGTGTTCCATGCGGTTTCCCTCCTTACTTTTTCGCCGGTCTGCGCTTCGGGGTGTCCTTCACCTGACGCAGGACCTTCTGCTGTTCATACTTTTCATACGCGCGTACAATGCGCTGCACCAGTTCATGGCGCACAACGTCGCGGTCGGTCAGCGTGCACTGCGCGATATCCTCGACGTTTTTCAATACCTTGATCGCTTCCTTCAAGCCGCTCACGCGGTCGCCCGGCAGGTCGATCTGCGTGATATCGCCGGTGACGACCGCCTTGGAGCCAAAGCCGATACGCGTCAAAAACATCTTCATCTGCTCCGGCGTGGTGTTCTGCGCTTCATCCAGAATGATAAACGAATCGTCCAGCGTGCGTCCGCGCATGTATGCCAGCGGCGCAACCTCGATGCTGCCGCGCTCAAGCAGCTTGTTGAAGGTTTCCGCACCCATCATATCAAACAGACCGTCATACAGCGGGCGCAGGTATGGGTCGACCTTGCTTTGCAGGTCGCCCGGCAGGAAGCCCAGCTTTTCGCCCGCCTCTACCGCAGGGCGCGTCAAAATAATGCGGCTGATCTGCTTGTCGCGGAAGGCCGCCACCGCTGCTGCTACAGCGAGATAGGTCTTACCCGTGCCCGCCGGGCCGATGCCGATGGTGACGGTATGCGTGCGCATCGCATCCATATAGCGCTTCTGCCCCAATGTCTTCGCCTTGACCGGCTTGCCCTTTGCCGTGATGCAAACAACGTCGCGCCCGATCTCAGACACCTGATTCTGCCGTCCGTCCTTTACCAGCCCGAGCACATACTGCACAGTCTGCGTGCCGATGCTCTCGCCGCGCTCCGCCAGCTGCATCAGCGACTGGATGGTCTTCATTGCCAGCTCTACGTGCTCCGGGTCACTGCCCGTGACCTTCAGCTCATTTTCCCGGCTGAGCACGGTGACATCCAGCGCTTTTTCCAGCACCTTCATATTTTCATCAAATGCACCGAAGATTCCCATAATCAGGTCGATCGAATCGATGTGCATGGTCGTTTCTGCCATATATGTTTTCGCTCTCCTTGTTTTTACAGCTTTTATGATCCCTCTGTTTCCTCTGGCTCCTCCTGCGGCAGGTCGGCCTGTGTCCTGCCGTCCTCGACGCTTTCGCCGATCTGTTCATAGCACCATACCGCAGCACGCAGCACCGCCGCACCGTCCTCTTCCGCCGCATCCGCCTGCATGGAGGTGATGTTCCCCTCGTTCAGCTGCTGCTCAACTGCACGGCGCGCGCCATACTCCAGCTTCGCCTGCAGCTCCTCCGCCGTATGCGTGACGCGCTTGCTCGTGTATAGCTCGACTGTCTCACAATACAGCGACAACGGGAGCGCCAGATGGTCATTGAGCCAGATCGTCTCAGTTGATATTATTCTATCACAATTCCCCTGTGTTAGACTACTGCTGAAATATAAATTTATCCGTGTTTTGCCAAAACATATGGCATACCGCGTTTTCGACGCGCCTGTTTTGTACTTTTTGTCCGCTTCCAGCGGCATTTTGCGCGTGACATAATACCGCGTCGCCGCCCAGATATCCGCGCTGGCGTCCACCAGATGGCTTCCTCCAACGCTGTACAGCTCCTCCTTTGGCTCGACCAGCGCATCCACCAGCACATCACCCTTGAGCACCGCGTCGCCTTCCTCCCGCTGTTCTGTACCGCGGCGCACAACCTGCTTCTGTATCACGCCGTCCCGCAGCGCGACGACGTCATGGATACCGTTTTCCTTTTCATTTTCCGGCGGGTCTTCCGCCGCCGCTGTTTCGACGGACAGGGTATTCCCGTCCACATTTACGGCAAAAAATTTCAGCTCATCCAATGCGGTCATCATATGCACCTTGACCGCATGGGCGTCAATATCAGCGCTTTTTGTCCCAATGCCGATGCCCAGCTGTTCCAGCTCCTCCATCACGGCATAGCCATCCACACCCTGTGGAAAATCTGCCTGTATGACCCATATCCGCGTGGACAGCTCATAACACACAAAGCACATGAGCAGCAGGCCGCCCCACAGCGCATACCGCCGCCGCAGCTTCTTCAGCAGAAAGGGCAATCCGCGCCGCTTGATGATGTGTACGCGGCACCGCGTCCGCTGCGGCAGCCGGGACAGGCGGTAAAAATCACGGACGGAAATGGATGCCCGCATTTCATCAATGTCCTTGCGCTCCATCCGGTGCAGGCGGATGCGCTTGCGCGCACACAGGTTTAAAAACCGTTCCAGCTCCGCACCGCGCACCCGGATATCCAACATGCCGCCGCACAGGCGGATCCAGTCAGAAACCATTGCATCCCTCCTTCCCCTACGTTCCGGACAAAAAGCCCACCTCAGCGATCAGCCCGATGATGGACAGTTCGTTTTCATCCAGTGTGCACAGTTCCAGCCCGTCCCCGCTGACACGGATCGTCAGCCGCCCGCACTGCACGCGCATCTCTGTCTCGCTGTACAATGTGATCGCACACTTTCCGGCAATGACAATGCTCCGGTTCGCATCCAGCTCGATCACCGGGCCGTTCATATGCGGCAGTTTCCCGCGCTCCACCGCGCCGCCCCCTTTCGGAACCATGGCGTATCAGAAAACCAGATAGCGCCTGCTTTTTTGAAATTTGTATGCGTTGCAGGCATGTTTGTTGCCTTTTTTCGATAGGATGAAGGAGAAAGGCGGTGATTTGTATGCGGCGTCTGCTCACTTACGCCGGCTGTACAGCATTCCTCACGCTGCTGTGTTGGTATTCCGCAGACTGTGCCGATGCCGTGCGGGCGGCAATCGAGCTATGCCTCCGTTCGGCGGTGCCGTCGCTGTTCCCGTTTTTTGCCGCCAGCTCACTGGCTGTTTCCTGCGGCATGGCGCAATCGCTTGGGAACCTATTGTCACCGCTCACGCGGCGCATCTTCCATCTGCCGGGCTGCGGAGCTGCGGCACTTGTGCTCGGCTTTCTTGGCGGCTATCCTGCCGGGGCGTGCATGGCGGCAGAGCTATGGCGCAGCGGTGCCTGCTCCCAGTCCGAAGCGGAAGCGCTGCTGTCCGTATGCAACAACACCGGCCCTGCCTTCCTCATCGGCATGTGCGGCGGCGGATTGTTCCATTCCCTGCGCGCCGGACTGTTTTTGTATGCCGTACACATCTGCTCCGCCCTGCTGGCCGCCGTATTATTCCGCCCGAAGGCCTGTCCGCCTACCGTACACAAGCAGACACAGTCAGAGGACATCCCGTTTTTCCGCTGTTTGACGCAGTCAGTTCTGTCCGCAGGCCGCTCCTGCCTGATGGTTTCGGCGTTTATCCTGTTCTTTTCGATCATATTATGCCTGCTTCGGCTGACCGGTCTGCTTCCTGCCTTGTGCCGCGCCGCCGCGCCGCTCTTTTCCCCACTCGGCCTTTCGGAAAGCGGCACACTTGCACTACTCACCGGTTGCGCAGAGCTGACACAGGGACTTGCCGGTATAACCGGCGCAGCAGGAACAACAGCGGCCCGGCTGACAGCTGTTTCCTTTTTATGCGCATTTGGCGGGGCGTCTGTCCTGTTCCAGTCCGCCGCTGCCGCAGAAGGACTGCGTATCTCCCGGTGTATCCGCGGCAAATGTCTGCACGCTTGCCTTGCGGCGCTGCTGTGCATCCTCCTGCTCCGCCTGCTTCCCTGTCCGGTATAGGACTGCACCGAGATTTCCACATGCCGGAAGCTGTTTTTTGGCGATATTTTTCGCCGAATACATCTGGAAACCGCGGGCGATATGCGCTATAATATTGAAATAGTGCCCTATGCTGTGAAAAGGAGAATTTCCATGTTCAATCTGTTCCGAAGGAACTGCTTATATAACGAGTCCATCGAACCGCACTGCGCATATTGCGCGCACTGCAAGCCGGACAATGAATATCAGGGCGTATGTGATTACCGCGGCATCGTCGCCATGGCAGGCAGCTGCCGCCGGTTTGAATATGACGCCCTGCGCCGCAGGCCACCAAAGCCTGCCCGCATCCGCGGACGGTTTACCGCTGATGATTTCTTCTTTGAGGAAAACGAAACCGACGCGCCCGCCGACCCCAAGCCGCAGGACAAGCCCGCCGATCTCCCGCACAAGCCGCTGATCTCCGATGATCTCAGCCAATTTGCCGATCTTTGGGAGGATGATGATGCGCCTGCCACGGCACCGGAGCCGGACAACGCTGCGTCGGATGAACCCGCAGAACAAACCGAACCGGATATACCGGAAGAAACCCATGAGGAGCCTGAAAATGAAGACGAATAAACAGCTTGCAGCCCTGCTGCTCTCGGTGGTACTGCTTGCCGGTACGGCAGTTCCTTCCTTTGCCGAGCCGGAGCCGGATACTGCTGAAAATCCCACAACGACGACCCAGACCACAGATACTACTGCGCCGGAGCAGTCGGGTACAGACGGTGCGGATGCCAATACCCAGCCGGATGCTGCGACCCCCGCAACGGACGCCGCCGGTACAGACGGTACGGAAACCCCGGCAGAGGGCGCAGACACTGCCACACCTGCCGACGATACTGCCGCACAGCAGCCCGCGCAGGAGGAACCGGAAAACCAGACGTCCTCCGTGGATGAAAACGGCAATGTCCGTATGCCGACGATCACCGTAGATGCAGAGGCTTCTATCCTGGTCAATGCGGAAACCGGCGAAATTGTCCATGCAGACAATGAAAAGGAAAAGAGATATCCGGCTTCCTGTACGAAGATCATGACCGCTCTGCTGGCGCTGGAAAAATGCAGCTTGGATACTGTTGTCACAATGCAGGAAGAGGATTTTACCGACGTCAACAACGGTGCAAGCAACGCCGGTCTGAAGGTCGGTGAAAAGATCACAGTCGAAAACCTGCTGTACTGTCTGATGCTCCCCTCCGGCAACGAAGCTGCCAATGCGCTGGCACGTACCGTAGGCGGTTCTGTAGACCAGTTTGTCTCCATGATGAACGACCGCGCCAAGGAGCTTGGCTGTGTCAATACGCACTTTGTAAACCCGAACGGCTTACATAACGAAAACCATTACACCTGCGCCTATGACCTGTATCTCATTGCGCAGCAGGCCATGCAAAATTCCACCTTTGCCACAGTCGTCAATACGGCGCAGAAAAAGCTCCCGGCGTCCAATATGAATGCCGAGCGCATCATTTATACCACCAATTCCCTGATCCTGAGCAGTTATTCTTCCATTTACTACGACAACTGCTACGGCATCAAGACCGGTCATACCACACCGGCTGGCTATTGCCTTGTTTCGTATGCAAAGCAGAGCGGCTATACGTATTATTCCGTTGTGCTCGGCGCAAAGGCCGGCGAGGAATATGCGGGCAGCTTTACTGAGACGCGCCGCATGTTTGAATGGGCATTTGATAATTTCAGCATGCTGACCGCGACGGAATCCGGCGAGGCTGTTACGGAATGCCCGGTCCGCCTTGGACGCGGCACAGACCATGTAACACTTGTCACCTCCGAGGATGTCCCAGTGCTGGTGCCGGACGGGCTTGATCCGAGCGAACTGGACGTCGATATCTCTGTAGAAGACAGCTATGATGCACCGATCGCCAAGGGAGAAAAGCTCGGCACAGTCACCTATTCCTACCAAGGCATGGAATGTGCGTCCGCCGATCTGGTCTCGCTGACGGAGGTCAAGCGCTCCCCCATCCTGTATGCGCTCGATGAAATTGCAAAATTCTTCAGCCTGATGCCGGTACGCATCGCTGTCATCATTATTATCGCGGTTTTCGTCCTGTATCTGATCCTTTCGTTCATTGCAGGTCGCAACCGCCGCAATAAGAAACGCCGTCTTGCACAAAAGCGCAGGAAGCAAAACCGCAGAAAATAAACGTAGTACGATAACAACAGGGCAGTCCCGTACGGGACTGCCCCTTTTTGTGTGCTGTTAGTCTTTCTTGCACTTGCCGATCGGGTCGTCAATGAGAGAAGCTACACGGAAGCAATGTTTGTGTCCATCTGCCTCATCCGTCTTTGCCTCAGCAAAATGCACGTGGCGTCCGTCGCCAACGTCAATAGCACCGCCGGTCTTGCCCTTGAACTCGTGACAATGCCCATCCGTAGAGTCTGTGCGGAAACAGATTTCGTGTACATGGTCATCGCAGCCCTTCGGGATCGCCTCACCGCTTACGGTTGCAAAGCGGTGGTTATGCGCCTCGTCGCAGCAACCCTCGATCTGTGTGCTGCCAACGACCTCATGCACGTGCCGCTGTTTGCGGCCGTTCCCTCTGTCATTGCCGTTATCTCCGTAGCCACAGCCACAGTCATTTTTTCTGCCGTGGTCATCACAGCCGCAGCCATTGTTTCTGCCGTCGTCATCACGGCCACGGCCATTGTTTCTGCCGTGGTCGTCACAGCCACAGCCCTTCTCCTTGCCTTTGTCCTTATCGCCACAGCCGCAATCACCGCTTCTTTTACCGAACGCGAACGATACGCTGTCTTCGCCGTTGAATCTGCCCTGTAAAAGACCGTAATCCATAAAACAGTGCCCCCTGCTTTAAATTTGAGGCAATGATTGCCTCTGTTTTATTCTATGTGGCAACAAGCCCTTTGGTGACAAATATCGACATGACAGGAGCAGCCCGCTTACGTGGCTCTACGTCCGCATGATTTTTATTTTTCCAGCTGCTTCCTCGCACTGATGATACCCCTGCGGCAGCCCTCCCCAGTCAGGCTGTGCACCACGCCATCCAGTACCGTCACAGTCAGCAAACAGCGGTTGCTGCAACCACTGCAAAAAATATTTCTCCGACCAGAATATCTGCCGGGCTGCTGCCACTGCTGCTGTACACTCTTCAACTGTGCTTTCGCACTTGCAATCCCTCTGTGGCAGCAGTTCCCTGTGACGTCAACCACCTCTTGCTGTTCAACGGTTACCGTCAGCGGGCAGCCATTGCTGCACCCCTTACAGTCCATCCTTCTGATTTCCATGTTCCTTCCTCCCCGTACTTTCATTTACATATCCAGTATAACAAAAAGGACGGCATATTGCAGCCGCCCTTTTATTCTATTTTTCCTTACGTCATGACCGCACGGAGAAACGCCTGTGTACGTTCCTGCTGTGGGTGCTCAAATATCTGCTCCGGCGTGCCTTCCTCGGTAATGTAGCCGTCCGACATAAAGATAATGCGGTCAGCCACATCCTTTGCAAAGCCCATCTCATGGGTAACGACGACCATTGTCATACCTTCCTTTGCCAAAGCCTTCATAACGTCCAGAACTTCACCGACCATTTCCGGGTCAAGTGCACTTGTCGGCTCATCAAACAAAATCGCCTTTGGGTTCATCATCAGCGAACGCACAATGGCAACACGCTGCTTCTGACCACCGGAAAGCTGTGCCGGATAATTATCCGCCTTTTCCTCCAACCCAACACGGGTGAGCAGCTCCATCGCCTTTTTCTTCGCTTCCGCTTCATTCATCAGCTTCTGCTTCACCGGCGCAAGCGTCAGATTTTGTTCCACCGTCAAATGGTTGAACAGATTGAAATGCTGGAATACCATGCTCAGCTTCTGGCGGATCTTATTGATATCATTTGACCTGTCCACAACATTCTGCCCGTCGAAAACAATTTCGCCGCCGGATGGTTCCTCCAACCGGTTCAGGCAGCGCAGGAATGTGCTCTTGCCGGAGCCAGACGGCCCGATGACAACAACGCACTCGCCCGGATGGACATGGCAATCGATCCCTTTTAAAACCTCAAGCTCGCCAAAGCTCTTCTTTAAGTCCTTAACGATTATCACTCTGACGCAGCCTCCTTTCGATAACAGCCAGAATCTTGGTCATGATCTTTACAATGATATAGTAGACAATCGCAACCGCGATCAGCGGCAGGAATGCCTGATAGGTACGCGATACGATAAAGTCGCCCGCCTTCGTCAAGTCAACGATCGCAACATAGCCGACAATAGATGTCTCCTTTACCAGTGTGATCATCTCATTGCCCAAAGCCGGAATGACATTCTTGATCGCCTGCGGCAGGATAATATAGCGCATCGTCTCGCCATAGGTAAAGCCGAGCGAACGTCCGCCTTCCATCTGTCCGATGTCCACTGCCAGAATGCCAGCGCGAATGTTTTCTGCAACATATGCACCGCTGTTCATACCAAAGGACAGGATCGCCGCGATCGGTGCATACTTACTGCGGAAGATTACCATGAACATGATAAGCAGCTGGACCATTGCCGGCGTGCCGCGGATGATATCAATGTACGCGCCTGCGATGCGGGACAGTACCGTCTTACGCTTTTTGCGCGTCTCTGTCAGTTTCATCAGCGCCAGAACAAAGCCCAGAGCAATGCCCAGAACGCCTGCCGCAAACGAGATACCGATCGTAACGCCCAGGCCGTTCAGCATCAGCTGATAGCCATTGGTGTCGACGAATACATATTTCAGATTTTCAAGGAACGTCTTTTTCTGCGCTCCGTCGCTGTCCTCTATGTCGCTGGTATTTCCTTCGATATATTCGGCAACCAGCTCATCGAATGTACCGTCTTCCTTGATCTTTGCAAGACCTGCATTGATCTTTTCCAGCAGCTCGGTGTTGCCCTTGCCCACCGCAATTGCATATTCCTCTGTAGAGGTATCGTCCTTGATCAGCTTCAGGCTGTCCGCGTTGTTTGCAACAAAGTTCTCTGCCGGGTTTTTGTCAATGACGACCGCATCGACACCGCCGTTATTCAACGTGACAATGGCGTCTGTTCCCTTTTTAAAGCGCTGTACTTCCGTGCTCTCATCGGTGATGATGTCATTGTCCTCTGCCGGTGTGCACAGAATGTCTCCTGTCGTGCCCTCCTGTACCGCGATCTTTTTGCCGTTCAGGTCTGCAAGGCTGGTAATCTGGCTATCCTTCGGAATGACGATACACTGTGTCGCCGTATAATAGCTGTCAGAAAAGTCAACCGACTGCTGGCGCTCTTCCGTGATTGTCATACCAGCAATGACAGCGTCCAGGCTGCCCGTAGCAAGCGATGCGATCAGGGCTTTGAACTCCATATTGGTGATCTTAACATCAAAGCCTTCCGCCTCGCCGATGGCCTTAATGACCGCCATGTCGAAGCCATCCGGCTCGCCGTCATTGTTGATGTACTCAAACGGCGGAAATTCAGCGTTCGTACCGACCGTGATAGTAAACTCTGCCTCAGAAGCAGCCTCTTCCTCCGTGTCACCGCCAATATATTCTGCAACCAGCTTATCAAAGGTGCCATCTTCCTTAATCTTTTCAAGACCTGCATTGATCTTTTCCAACAGCTCGGTATCGCCCTTGCCAACTGCGATCGCATATTCCTCCGTAGAGGTATCGTCCTCGATCATCTTGAGCTTGTCTTCATTGTTGGCGACAAAATTTTCTGCCGGGTTTTTGTCGATGACGACCGCATCGACACCGCCGTTGTTCAGCGTGACAATGGCATCCGTGCCCTTTTTGAAGCGCTTTACTTCTGTATTCTCGTCTGTAATGACATCATTATCCTCTGCCGGGGTACACAGGATATCACCTGTCGTGCCTTCCTGCACGGCGATCTTCTTGCCGTTCAGGTCTGCCAGCGAGGTAATATTGCTGTCCTTTGGAATAACAATGCACTGCTTTGCTGTGTAATAGCTGTCGGAAAAATCGACCGACTGCTGGCGCTCCTCTGTGATCGTCATACCGGCAATGACGGCATCCAGACTGCCTGTCGCCAGCGACGCAACCAGAGATTTGAACTCCATATTGGTGAACTTGACCTCAAAGTCCTCTGCTTCACCAATGGCCTTCATGATAGCCATGTCAAAGCCATCCGGTTCGCCGTCATTGTTGATGTACTCAAACGGCGGAAATTCTGCATTTGTGCCAACCGTGATGACCTCTGCCGCTTTTGCCGTACTTCCTGCGGGAAAGAACATACCGCCCATTACGACAAGCAAAGCCAAACACATCGCCAGCACACGTTTTGTGCCTTTTTTCATGTCTTTTGTCCCTTCTTTAAATTTGATTTTTATAAAAAAGAGGATGAACCAGCGAAAAGACGCATCGCGGTCCATCCCCTGTTTTATTGTGAAAAAAATGAAAAATTACTCAACCGGAACGGTCCAGCCCATATCGTCCTGCAGCGTGCCCCACTGGATACCGGTCAGAGTATCATACAGCTTATGGGTCACCGGGCCGATCTCGCCGTTATTGATGTAAGCGACCTCGCCCTCATAGCGCAGCTCGCCAACCGGAGAGATGACCGCAGCCGTACCAGTGCCGAATACTTCTTCCAGCTTGCCTTCCTTGAAAGCCTTCATAACGTCAGCGATCGGCAGACGCTCCTCCGACACCTCATAGCCCCACTTCTTCAGCAGGTCAATGCAGGAACGGCGGGTAACGCCCGGCAGTACAGTGCCTACGCACGGAGCAGTGTAAACCTTGCCGTCGATCTTAAAGAAGCAGTTCATCGAACCGACCTCTTCTACATACTTGTGCTCTACGCCATCCAGCCACAGGGTCTGCTCATAGCCGAGGTCATGTGCCTTGACCTGGGAAATCAGCGATGCAGCGTAGTTACCGCCGCACTTGGTAAAGCCGGTGCCGCCCGGGCATGCACGGGTATATTCATCCTCAACGAAAATCTTAACCGGATTGATACCAGTAGAATAGTAAGCGCCAACCGGGGAGCAGATGATAATAAAGTGGTGAGTCTTAGACGGACGGACGCCCAGATGCGGCTCTGTTGCAATGACAAACGGGCGGATGTACAGCGAGGTGCCCGGCTCGGTCGGAACCCAGTCCTCTTCTACCTTGACCAGTGTCTTGACCGCCTGAACGAAATCCTCAACAGGCAGAGACGGCAGGCACATACGTGCATTGGTATTGATCATACGCTCTGCATTGCAGTCCGGACGGAACAGCTGGATCTTGCCTTCCGGTGTGCGGTAAGCCTTCAAGCCCTCAAAGGACTCCATTGCGTAATGCAGGACCATCGCTGCCGGATCGATCTGAAGCGGCTGGTACGGTACGATGCGGGCATCATGCCAGCCGATCCCTTCGGTATGGTCGATCATAAACATATTATCGGTGTAATAGATACCGAAGCCCAGCTTTGTCTGGTCCGGCTTCTGCTTCTTCTCCGTTGCCGGAGTGATCTTGATGTTAAGCATTTTATATTTCACTCTTTTCCCGCCATACAGCGAATTTGTTAAAATAATTATTCATATGAGAATATTTTATATAACTTCCCTGCATATTGCAAGAGCCTTGCCGCAATTTTTTGCGGATATCGCCATTTTTTTGAATGCTACTTCGTTTTTTTCTGCATTTTCCGCATGATTTGATTCATGCCGCAAGGCTATTTGGGCAGATTGATTCGTTTTCTCCCATGTGCCGGCCCCGTCCACGGAAAAGAGCCGCATCCAAACGGATGCGGCTCTGTTTTGTTTGAAGGGAAAATCAATTAGGCCTTGCCATCGGAGCCCAGAACGTTAACGATCTTATGAGCTACCATGTCCTTAACAGCCTGACGAGCCGGCTTCAGGTACTGGCGCGGGTCAAAGTGATCCGGATGCTCAGCAAAGTGCTTACGGATAGAAGCAGTGATAGCCAGACGGATGTCAGAGTCGATGTTGATCTTGCATACAGCCAGCTTAGCAGCCTTACGCAGCTGATCCTCCGGAATGCCGATTGCATCCGGCATATTGCCGCCGTAGGTGTTAACCAGCTTTACGAACTCCTGCGGAACAGAAGAGGAACCGTGCAGAACGATCGGGAAGCCCGGCAGACGCTTGATGCACTCTTCCAGTACGTCGAAACGCAGCGGAGGCGGAACAAGGATGCCTTCCTCATTGCGGGTGCACTGCTCCGGGGTGAACTTGTAAGCGCCGTGGGAGGTGCCGATTGCGATTGCCAGGGAGTCACATCCGGTGCGGGAAACAAATTCCTCAACCTCTTCCGGATGGGTGTAGCTTTCCTGACCAGCTTCAACAACGACTTCGTCCTCAACGCCAGCCAGAGTGCCCAGCTCAGCCTCAACAACTACGCCGCGCTCGTGCGCATACTCTACGACCTTCTTGGTCAGTTCGATGTTCTCCTCGAACGGCTTGGAGGAAGCGTCGATCATAACGGAGGTGAAGCCGCCGTCGATGCAGGACTTACAAACCTCAAAAGAATCGCCGTGGTCCAGATGCAGTGCGATCGGGATATCCGGGTTCTCAATTACTGCTGCCTCAACCATCTTTACCAGATAGGTGTGGTTTGCATAAGCGCGTGCGCCCTTGGAAACCTGGAGGACAACCGGGGACTTCAGTTCTCCAGCAGCCTCAGTGATGCCCTGTACGATTTCCATGTTGTTTACATTGAAAGCACCAACAGCGTAGCCGCCGTCATAAGCCTTCTTGAACATCTCAGTAGTAGTTACAAGTGCCATTATTCATCTTCCTTTCAGATTTTTCCGCATGTACACGTTCCTCACGACACACGGATTCCGTATGATGATATTTTACCAGCCTTTCCATATAAAATCAAGTCGATTATATAATTTTCGCAAATTTTATCTAAATCCTGCTCAAAATTTGTGCACTTACAAAGGTAACGCCGGAATAGTATGCGGGCTTTCGGCAAAAAATTTCTAATAGCTGTGCAAAAAAACGAAAACAGGAGGCTACAGGCGCTCCCCTTCCCGTCCTGTCCCTATATGTCCGTCTGCAAGCAAATTGGCAGCATCATTTATTCTGCGTTACCTTGATTTTCCACAAAAAATATGGTATATTCATCTTAACATCGGAAAGTGCGGCTTGACAGGACACATCTCCCGTGGTTTTCTGCCAAAATCCCGCCGCATTTGTTTCGTGATAATTTAGGAGGTTTTTGATTATGAGTGAGCTGAAGGGCGCAATGATCATCGGTCAGTCCGGTGGTCCTACTTCTGTTATCAATGCCAGCGCATACGGCGCAATCAAGGCTGGTCTGGATTCTGATTCCATCACCACCGTATACGGCGCTGCAAACGGCATTGTCGGTGTTCTGAACGATAAACTGTATGTAATGGACAAGGAAGACCCGGCTGAGCTGGAGCTTCTGAAGTACACCCCGTCCTCTGCACTGGGTTCCTGCCGCTACAAGATCGCTGACCCGGATGTTGATGACACCGATTACAAGCGCATCCTTGAGATCTTCAAGAAGTATGACGTTCGTTACTTCTTCTACAACGGCGGTAACGACTCCATGGATACCTGCAACAAGATTTCCAAGTATATGAAGAAGGTTGGCTATGACTGCCGCGTAATGGGTATCCCGAAGACCATCGACAACGACCTGTTCGGCACTGACCACTGCCCGGGCTTCGCTTCTGCTGCTAAGTATATCGCTACTTCCATCGCAGAAGTTTATCAGGATTCCCACGTATACGACAAGGGTCAGGTTTCCATCATTGAGATCATGGGTCGTCATGCAGGCTGGCTGGCTGGCGCTGCTTCCCTGGCTGAGGTCGCTGGTTATCCGGCTGATCTGGTTTACCTGCCGGAGGTCGACTTCAATATGGACGAGTTCCTGGAAGATGTTCAGGCTATCTGGGACAAGAACCACAACGTTATCGTAGCTGTTTCCGAAGGCATCCACTATGCTGACGGTTCCTTCGTATCCGAGGCTAAGACCTCTGCTACCGACGGCTTCGGTCATGCGCAGCTGGGCGGTCTGGCTGCTATGCTGGCAGACGTTGTCAAGGAAAAGCTCGGCGTTAAGGTTCGTGCCATCGAGCTGTCTCTGCTGCAGCGCTGCGCTGCACACTGCGCTTCCCAGACTGATATCGACGAGTCCTTCCTGGCTGGTCAGACTGCTGTTAACTCCGCAGTTGCTGGCGAGACCGACAAGATGGTTGCGTTCGAGTGCTCCCGTGAGAACGGCTACACCTGCACCACCAAGCTGCTGAACCTGTCCGACGTAGCAAACTACGAGAAGAAGGTTCCGGTAGAGTGGATCAACGAGCGTGGCAACAACGTATCTCAGGACTTCATCAACTACGCTCTGCCGCTGATTCAGGGCGAGACCCAGATGAAGAAGGAAAATGGTCTGCCGCGCTTTGCAAAGCTGGCTAAGATCGTCGCTGAGTAATAGACAGCATTTCCAATCCACCCGAATTTATTCTGTATTCAGATAATTTCAAGCAAATCCCCGCAGTTCAACCGCAAAAAAGTTGGATTGCGGGGTTCTTTGTTTTGTGCCCGGCTCTAAAATGGCTCTACTTATCAGTCAATCTTCTTTTGTTCACAGCGCAAATCTGCGTGCAGCTCCCCATATGAATAAAGAACAGGGGGGACGGCTTTTACCATCCCCCCGTAACTTTAAATTTCCTGTGCCAGCTTTTGAAGCAAGCCTGGTAACGATCTATTGATTCTGTCAGCTTCCCACTGCCGTTTGATCTGTTCACAAATGTCGTGCACCAGCTTCAAATATGCATTTCTCAATTCGTCGCCCATAGTGTTATTCCCCAGTCGTTCCAGTCTCTGATTCGATAAGCGGCTGATAGTAAATACCCATCTTTTTGTTATCGAGTACAAAAGCGTCATAGCAAATACGACCGGTTACAATTGTACCGCTAGAAAGCGGTGTATCGGTGTGCGTACCGTAGTCCTCCAGCTTGACCGGAGCGACTGTTGCGGACGGATGAGCAATCATGAAACCGAAGTTTTTCGGCAGACGTGCAGCAGGAACCTTGACAACCGCGCACCCATCAATCATAGCAACAACGCCCTTCATTCGCATTTCCTGCGCAATATCGCAGTCAAGGTAAACATCCGGGCACTCTTTCAAACTGCGGTATGTTGCAGGTGTAACAACAATAACGCGATCTGTTTCTGGTACTTCTGCATCGTCAAGAGCCTCATTGCCCTTTGCGATAGCTGTGTAAGCACTCCAACCCACAGCATTCGCTGGTTCTGCTACTGTACCAGCTTTTTCCACCATAACACCGTACACATATTTATCAACTTCCGGCACGACAACCTCCCGCAACTCGCGCGTGAGCGCCTTGCCCGCTTCCAACTGTCCCGCTGTTTCGTCGGCATCCAGCCGGTCAACATTGAAGATAAAGCTACGGTCATTCTTCAGCAGCATTTCTTCCGTCTGCGCGTCAAGGTCAATAATTTCTCCGTATCGGGAAATACTTGCCACGCTGTCAGGATCGGAATAATCCGCTGCGCTGCGATTTCTCGCATAATTTTGAAGAGGAACAGTGCTAATCTTCCACACGGAAACAGAATGTGCACCCGTCCAATCAAAATCACTGTTGGTTAAAAGGCTTGTTTTCGATTCCGCCTTGAAAACCTCATCGGTGTAAGGCGCAAATTTTTTTACTAATTCAATACTCATAATATATCAATCATCATAATATCCAATTTCATATCTTTTTGGTTTATGTTTTGTATTGGACATCTCAGAACCGTATCCCGCAATTGCAGCCCCCGGCTTTGCATCTGGATTTCTCATAGGCGGCGCTTTGTGCTGCGGCTTCATCAGTTTCGCCAGCTCATTTGCGTCGGCGCGGATTGCATCCTCATCGTCGCCTGTAAGACGGCTCGCCATTGCAAGCGGTAAGCCTACCTCCATAGCGACGCGTAATTTCAAGTTGTCAATTTCCATCTGCGCAAGGCGGGCTTCTCGCGCTTGGAGTTCAGCTTCTCGCTTATTAAGCCCTGCTTCCCGATCATCGGAAGACGTTCCCTTATTGGCTCTGTCGCGTGCCAGGCGTTCCGATACGATTCTATTAACGTCCTCTTGCGTGAACATCTTACCAGCGCCACCGTTTTCCTCCGGCTGAGTTGGTGCTCCCTGCTGGGTGCTGTCCTGCGGCTGTTCAATGTTCTGTATCTGTTCATTCATAATAAATACCTCCGTTTTACGCCTGTGAGTTTCGGCTAATATTATATTAGAGTATTGCCGGGCGATTTGCGGGGAGAAAGGATAGAAACCCCACCAATGAAAAAAGGCATGGGCGCAGCGTTTCCACTGTTTCCCATGCCTCGAATCAGCTAACCGTTACCGGCGGTACTCTATGGTTTTATTATATCACATATAGGGGGTATAGTCAATAAAACTGTTGATTTTCGCAACTTTTCCGCCCTCAATACCTGAAAGTAGTCAATCTATATGGACTTTCTCGCCCGGATCTGTTTTTTTCTCGCGTGGTGTAAAGGTCACATAGATGTGATAATACGGTAGGTGATTGGTCGATGTTTTACAGGTTGCGTGCGGGTCTGCCTGAAAGAACGGCGCAAGAGCGTTCAATATGTCTGTGACCGGCTCACCCGACTGATATGTAATCTTGATTTTCATGCCTGACCACCACTTTTCTTCTGGTTCTGTAATGCCTGTACAAGCTCCTTCAGCTCATCTATTTCATTGTTCATCATCCACAAATAGTCAAAAATGATTTCAGCACGCATGGCGGTGTGTCTTCCGACGAGTTCGAGCTTCCAACGTTCATCCTTGTCAAAATCAATTTCATTCGTTTCATTGGTCATATCACCGTGGACGAATAGAGCGCGTTCAACATGCATTTCAAGCCTTGCACATACATCGTCAAAACTGCTGAGCAAAAAAGACATTTTTTCAAATTCTCCTTGTATCTGGCGGGCGGCTCTGGTACAATGAGACCAGATAGCCGCCCTGTGTGGGTAGGTGTACGTGGCTCTTTCCCTGCTTGGTAGGCGGATGGGAAAGAGTCTTTTTAATCTCCGCGAGATATTTGTGCAGTACGCCGTATGAAGCTCAGCGTTGCGCTGGGGAGGGCGGTATGCCCCCTATTTCTTTAAAAACATTCTGTTTTTGCAACTTTTCAAGGCACTTAGTAGATCAGTGGCACTAAAGTTTGGAAAAGTCATGTTTTTTATTATTTTTCACGTTTAAACGGTGTTTTTGTGCTCAATTTTGAGCGTATCACCCGTGTACACTCGGCGGACCTACAGCGTACCAAAGTACATCTGCATAAATCTTCATCAATTCATCATAATCGCCGATCAGCATGACAGATGCAATAATCTCCTGCCGCAACTCTCGAATCATACGGTTTTCCTTTTCCTGCTGAGTCATTCGGTATCCTCCGAGCCGATCTCAGCATCTCCTCGCAGCGTCCACGATAATGCTGATATTTCTGTGCTTCCAGCTTGGTATACTGAATGGTAGTGCTGCCGTCTGCGTTATGTGTGTACTTCATAATAATTAACCTCCATAATATCCGAGCATGTCGAGAACTTCTGTGAGCTCGTCAACATCGTCCATACGGTCTACCAACGTCTTGATTGCTTCGCGCAGGTATTCAGCCTGCATTGTCTGATTGTTGTTCATAATAATTACCTCCTGTAATATGATTACTATTTGTATTACTCCTGTTTTGTAATCGGCTTTTTACGCCACTCCTCCGGCACTTCAACCCGCTTGGGTCTCTGTCGGAATGCTCCAAAGCCCCGCTGCATTGCATGTGCAAGTGCCTTTTCGTTGGTTCGCGTGGAAGCTAAGTTTTTCTTCACGATGTTCACCTCCTTTGTGCCCAACGTCGCCAATCGTTGAGCGTGAAATGTGGAAATTTTCTGCCCCTTTGTCCCGTCATTTCGACACCTAAAGTTTTAGGTGTCCAATCCTATAGCGCAATTTTGCGCCGTCTGCACGGATTACATTTTTGGTTACCGTTTTTCCGGCACGGTTACCGCTTTACCGTGAGGAAGAAAAATAGAAACTTGGAAACCAGTAACTTATAACGGTAAAAAACGTAAAAATAAAACATAATTGCATTCGTTATATAACCTTTTTCACGTTTAAAATCTTTGGTTTCTGGTTTCTGTTTTTTGCACTCCCTCGGTCATACTGCAATCTGTTCTGGTTCGTTGTCGTTTATCGGCTGAATGACAAAACCTTTTCCGCCTTGCTTTCCGATCTTTATTTGTTTTGTGATTAAAGAATACCCGGCTTCTTCCATATGTGGTTTCATCAGGTCAAGAGCTTTTTTAGGCTGCTTGCCGCCGTAGATCGTCGCGCCATATTTTTCTTCAAATTCCGCGTAAAAAAACTTGACGGCATCAAACGGGCTTGCAGCATCCTTCAATGCTTCCAAGAGTTTTTCATTCAACGGTTCAGGCGGCTTCTTTGCTCTTTCCTCAAAGATCGCCGTGGAAAAATCATAATCGCTCTTATCGGAATGCCCTTCAAAAACAATCTGTCGATTTTCACCGATGGAAAATAAAATCGTTTGCATGGTCGTTGCGTAACTGTTTTTCTCGTTTGACACATATCTGATTTTTTTATCGTGCTGGTCTGTGTATCCCGCCATTATGACCGACCGTGCAATGTCCCACAAATCCGACGAGTCCGAAATCCTCTCACGACCAAACGCGCCGCGCTTTTTGTTACTGTGACATACAAGAATAAACGTACATCCGGTTTTCTCGCCCAGCGGTATCAACGGCGCGAGACAATCACGCATTGCATTACGCGATATCATGTTGATATTCGGCGGCACATAACCCTGTATCGGGTCAAATATGCACAACGCAGGCTTGAAATGCTCAATCATTGCTTCCAATTCAGGAGAACCGAATTTAATCTTTAACGCCTTATACTCTTTGTCCTTTTGGGGATCTGGTGCAAAAATATTTTGCATATTCGCACCGGCAAGCCTTAATTGCTTCCGCAATTTCTTACTGATGCTGTCCTCTGTGGTCATGAACAAAACTTTCGCCGGATTACGTTCTATATCTTCTGCGTCTAAGATACATTGCCCGCCGTTGCTGATTGCCGCGGCTATGTCGCAAACCATCGACGTTTTACCTACGCCGCCCTCGGATGCAAAAATGGTTATTTGCTCCTTTGGAATCCATCGTGGTACAAGCCATTCCGGTTCGACTTCTTCAAAATCGTTTAATGGTCGAAACATTCCCCAATCAAAATCGACAACGGTGTCGATTTTGGTATTGTCCTCATTAGGTACAAACTCCGACGCGCCATCCCGCGCCAAGCTCAGGCAATTGAATATATCGCCATCCTTGCGTCCTATGCTCCGACACCATTCTACATAGTCGGTCACGTCGCCTTTCTCCGGTATATCTGGCCACAGTTCGGATAGGTCGAGCAGCTTTACCGACGCTGCTACACCATGTAGGGCGTTAGCTGCTGTCTCGGCGTGCTTCCTTCCCGGCGCGTCATTGTCCGGGATGATACACACATCATAGCCGCGCAGTTGTTCGGTGTACCGGTCTTTCCATTCGCCCGCGCCGTTCGGATTGGTGACAGCGTGGAGACCGCCCGCCAGCATCGTGTCAACGTCCTTTTCTCCTTCAACGAGAAATACAGGATTGCTGATACATTCATGCTTATACAGTGGAAGTTCTACGCCACCCGCGCCGTAATACCATGCACCAGATCTATCCTGATGCCGCCAACACTGTTGCTTCTTACCGTCTTTGTAATACCGGTCTTTAACCGCCAGCAGATGCCCGCCGTCGTCCCTATATTCGTATGACGCGGCGATATCATACCGCTGTTTCCACGGCTTAGGCTGCTTCTTTGGCGGCTGCTCGATCTTCTTGAAATCGCGGGAAGCCGAAGCTGCGCTGTGTCGATCAGGGAACAGATCGGCCATTGTTAATTCCGCTGCGGCAACAATATCCTCTGTTTTGCATTCTCTGTGACAGTGCAATAGTATTTTTCCGTCTTCGACCTGCTTAATGCTCAAGGTCGTATCTTTTTTGTTATGTACCGGGCACATAGCCATGTAATAGCCGTTATACGGCTTCACGTTTTTAAAGTGCGATAGAAATTCCTGTAATTCCGTGGTCATTCACCTGCTTTCTTATACCCGTCCTGCATCAATACATGCAGCGTTCTTCAAAATACTTGCGGGACACCTTACCACGAACAGTTATGTATCCCTTTTCATTCAGCTCGGCGTTGAGCTTCTTAATAACTGTGTAGGCAGTTGCCAGACAAACGCCCATTGCTTCCGCTACTTCCGCAGCGGTGACATATCGGGTATTGCCCTCTGCATATTTTGTCGTTTTCACGGCTTTTCCTCCTGTTCGATAATGTCCAGTACGTCCACGCCTAAAGCGCGGGCGATTTTGCCGACTGTTGCGGCGCTCACATCGCTGTTTAATGACCGGCACCACGTTCCACGTGGAATACCTGCTTTCACAATGTCTTTGGGCTTCATACAAGCGCGTGCCATTGCGATATTCAACTTCCTACGGTTGATTCGCATAGTCTCACCTCCAACCGATTCAATTTGAATATATAATATCAATTCATTTCGAATCTGTCAAGTGTTTTTTGAGATTCATCTTGAATATTTTCATTCAATGTGATACTCTATCTAAAAGAGGTGATTTATCTTATGGGTATTGGAAGTCAAATAAAAAAACATCGAATGCAATCCGGATTAACACAAGCTCAACTTGCCGAAAAACTCGGCGTTGCCACAATAACTATCCGCCAATACGAGAGCGAGAAAAGAGAACCACGACTTGAACAGCAACAAAAAATCGCAGCCGCTTTGAATATACCTGTAACAGAGTTGCTTGCTTCCTCGGAAATCGAAACCTATGAAACCGGCGCGGATTTTGATAAGGCACGGAATAAAGTTACGGAAGACATAAAAAAAGCCGACGCCGCAGAAAGCGAACGCCTTGAAAGACTGACAACAAATTTTCGCAAGCTAAACGCCCACGGGCAGGAAGAAGCGGTCAAGCGCACGGCTGAAATGACAAATATTCCCGAATTTACAGAGGGGCGCAGGCTGGATGCTGCTATCGCGCACGACATAGAGAAAACCACTATTGAAGATCGTGTAACCGGTGAAAAAATCACTATCAAGAAAGACAACGACTAGTGCGCTCATTTTTGAGCCGACGTAGGAGGTGCAGCCGTGCCAGCGAATAAAGACACCAACGGAACATGGACAGTGCAATGCTACTATACCGATTGGACTGGCACCCGGAAGAAAAAGAAAAAACGCGGCTTCGAGACTAGAAAGGCTGCCCTTGAATGGGAGCGGGAATTTCTTAGCCGTGAAACCGCGAATATCAATATGTCAATAGATTCCTTCACGAAACTGTACCTAGAAGACATGCAGCACCGTGTACGGGAAACCACCTATCGACAGAAAAAATATATAATTGAATTAAAAATACTACCTTATTTTGGAAAGAAACCGTTGTGCGGCGTTACTCCGTCGGATATCCGCAAGTGGCAGAATGCTTTAATGACAGATCCTCATGAATATTCACAGACCTATCTAAAGACCGTAAACAATCAGCTATCCGCTATGTTCAACTATGCAGTCAGATATTATAAACTGCCGGAGAACCCCTGCAAGAAAGCGGGCAGTATTGGCAAAAACAAAGCGGAAGAAATGCAATTCTGGACGCTGGAAGAATACAAACAATTTCGGAAGGTTCTTGAAAAAAAGCCATCGGCATACATGGCGTTTCAACTTCTGTATTATACCGGTATGCGCTGCGGGGAGCTACTCGCCTTGACTCCGGCAGACATTGACCTAGAAGCCGGAACTATCTCTATTAACAAGACCTACACCAGGATGGACGGAAAGGACGTTATAACGCCACCTAAAACACCGAAGAGCAATCGCATAATAACTATGCCCCCGTTTCTTACCGACGAACTGAGCGCATATATGGGGCAGATTTACGACCTTAAAGAAAACAACCGCATCTTTGACTTTACCGTGCACATGCTCACCAAGGCATTACAGCGCGGATGCATCAAGGCAGGCGTGAAAAAGATACGGATTCACGATATTCGTCATTCTCACGCTTCCCTGTTGATCGAGCAGGGTTTTAGCCCTCTTCTGATTGCCGACCGGCTCGGACATGAAAAAGTGGAAACTACCCTCAACACATACGCCCATTTGTACCCAAACAAACAAGAGCAGGTTGCCGCACGGCTGCAAAATCTACAATAAAACCGGCTCTATTTTGGCTCTAAAAAGAATTAGAGCCAATAACTTTTTGCTCGAAATGTTCTCTGATTTAATATATATTGCAAGAAATTTGACACAATATTACCACGTTATAAAGGGTTTGCAATTGTCGCTGAGTAATAGACACATTTTCTCATAACCTAAAAAATTTCCGGCAGACGCCCTTCGGTGTCTGCCGGTTTTCTTTTTGTCGAATATATGCTATACTATTTTTACTGTTTTACCACTTTCTTCCCGCCTACATGGGAAGGAGGTGACCCAAGTGGAAGAAAATATTTTATCATTCAGTGTTGCTGTCGCAGCAAATGTCGTTGCCTACTTCATTTGCAAATGGCTGGATAGCAACAGCAAACGGTAAAACAGTCAGTCTAAAAGGTCTAAGCCGCCTATAAAGGAATAGAAATCCCCTGGAGAGTAGCAGTCTCCGGGGGATTTCGTTTTGCTCGTGGAAGAAATTATCTTAACATTTGCCTAGAACAAATATACCACATCTGTCAGGCACTTTCAAGTATATGCTGTTTAAAATATTTTACTCCTGCCCTTGAATTTTTCACTTCCGCATTTCTACCTTTCAGCCCCCAATGCCGACCACTTGCCGCAAAATCTGAGACAAATATCTCGCCCTCTGCTATACTGTGTACACAAGCAAAACAGAGAGGAGGAATACCATGAAGTTCACGCTAGAGCCTGCGGAAAATGATGAATTGGAAATCATCATCCGCGGCGACCTCAATGACCCGCAGGTGCCGAAAATCATTGCTGCACTCACTGCGGCAAAGGTGATTTCCCGTCTGTTCCTGTATCGGGAGGAAAAGGAATACCTGTGCCCTGTCTCCGAGATTCTGTATTTTGAAGCAATGCACGGCAAAATCCTTGCCCACACCCTGCAGGGCACGATGGAATCCCGCTATAAGCTGTATGAGCTGGCGGATATGCTGTCCGGCAACGGCTTTGTCCAGATCAGCAAAGCGATCTTAGTCAACGTACACGACGTGCTGTCTGTTGAGCCGGAATTTTCCGGAAACTATACTGCCACGCTCAGCGACCGTAAGACCCGACTGACGATTTCCCGCAAGTATTTTAAACCCTTCCGCCAATATGTTATAAAGGAGTTGTGAACTATGAAACATTCTATCATTCAAACAAGCCTAATGTATATCGCTGTTGCCATTGCCTTTGGCGCCATTGCCATCACGTTCAGCTTGTATGTCAATTTCGGTATGAATGAAATGTTAAAGCAGATCATTGTATGGCTGATTGCCGCAGCATTGATCGGACTGATCTCTATTGTATATGAAAGCGACCGCTTGACAGACATCACAGCTACCATGATCCATGCGCCCATCACAATTGCCGTCGCATTGATTTCCGGTTGGATTCTGAATTACGGCGACGGATCCTTCTCTGTTCTGCTGATGCGTATGCTGCCCTCCGTTCTCATTATGTATGTTATCATCCATTTTGTCCTATTTCTCATTCGCCGCGCCACGCTGCGGGAGATCAACGCCCGTCTAAAAAAATAATTTTTGCCGGACACGCACCATTCCATCCTCTTTCGCTTATACTGCTTGCAGAGGTGAGGTAAATGCACTGCTGCTGGAAGACCTTCGGACTGACGGCGGCCGCATTCGGGCTGGGCCTGCTGCTTGCCACGTTGCTCCCGGCGGTCATCCTTGTACCGGTATCTTCGCTGATGCTGGTTGCGGTCGGCATCGTCATTCATCTCCGATAATCCGAAAGGGGTCGTTTTTTATGAAAATCGTTGTCATCAAGAGCCCTAAGCTGCTTGCCGGTATTCTGCGCAGTATCTTTGGCATCAAAAAAGTGCCGACGCCCTAAAATGGAGCGTACATGAACCGCAGCTGCAAAATTTATTCTTGACATCTGATACAATGATTTGTTAAAATAGGCACACCGAGTTGCGAAGAGCGTAAATCCAGGGATAATCTGGGCTTACGCTCTTTTTTCGTCTGTACATACTCGAAAATATTTTTTTCAGGAGTGTTTATTTATGAGTCAAAAACCAGTTAAGCTATGGACAAAGGATTTTACGTTGATCATTATCATCAATTTCCTTGTATTTATGAATCATCTGATGATCCTGTCGACCTTTCCGTTTTATATCGAATATCTGGGCGGTTCGGAAACCGTTGCCGGCCTTGCTGCCGCACTGTTTTCCATTGTCGCAGTTGTCTTCCGCCCGATCATCGGCTGGATGCTGGATAACGGCAAGCGTAAGACGATCCTTATCATCGGCCTGTGCGGTATGGCGCTGATGCCGGTCGGCTATCTTGTGCTTTCCACCATGTTCCTTGCGTTTGTCTGCCGTATGGTTCACGGCGCATCGCTTGCCTTTTCCAATACTTCGACCTCTACGATCGCTACCGACATCATCCCAAAAGCCCGTTTTGCCGAAGGCATGGGTATGTTCGGTCTGGCGACTGCACTTGCAACTGCCTGCGCACCGGCGCTCGGTCTTGCCCTGATGGATCATATGGGCTTTACCACACTGTTCCTGTTTGCAGCGATCTCCGTTGTCATTGCGCTCATCCTGTTTCTGATGCTTCGGGTACCGAAGATCGAGGTTGAAAGCAAACCGTTTACCATCAAGGGTCTGCTGGATAAGGATGCACTTCCGGCCTCTTTTACTGCTTTAATCTTTATGCTGACCTACGGTGCGCTAGAAAACTTCACCGCAAAATTCGCAGCAGAACAGGGCCTGCCCAGCGGCGGTATTTTCTTCGCTATCATGGCTGTCGCACTTTTGGTCACCCGTCTTTCCGCCGGAAAGGTAACGGACCAGCACGGTGAAAGCATCTTCGCTTACACTTGTAATATCGCCATGCTCGTTGCCTTCCTGCTGATGGGTCTGTGCCCGAATATCGTTACCTATCTGCTCTCCGCCGTCCTGGCAGGTTTCGGCTTTGGCGGATTGGAGCCTGCGCTGCAGTCCATGGCAGTTGCCATTGCGCCGCCGGAGTGCCGTGGCAGCGCAAATTCCACCTTCCTGTGCGCTTATGATATCGGCATCGGTGTCGGCGGCGGCATCGCCGGTTCTCTGATCACCGCAGTCGGCTACAACCACATGTTTGTCATTATGGCTGTTTTCAATATCCTGTCCATCGTGATTTACATGGCATGGGGACGTAACCACCCGTCTTCCTTCACTTATCGCAAAAAGCACGGTCTGGACTGATATCCAACCATTACAAAAGGACGTTCCAGTTAAAAGGGGATCGTCCTTTTTTTCTTTCACAATAATATCCGAGCAACTCAGTCCGCCTCAAACCCATGCATGATATTGCACAGAATCTCATTCAATTCACTGTGCGCATGGATCACATAATCCACTTCATCCCCGACCCAGATCGCGCCGGTATTATCTGAATCTATGACGATCACATACCCGACGCCTGCGCCGCGCGCTGCCTTGGCGCCCGCAAGCGCATCCTCAACCACAATGCACCGCGCCGGCGGGACCGCCAATCGTTGCGCTGCAATACGGTAAATATCCGGCGCGGGCTTGCCGGGGAATTTTTGGTCACTACAAATGACCCTCTTCCGTTCAAACCATTTTCCCAGATTCAGATGCGCAAAATAAAAATCTACACTCTGCGGATTGGAAGAGGTCGCAATCGTAAAGGAAATCCTTTTTTGCTTGAGCATATCCAAAACCTCCGGAATGCCCTCCGCAAGATGGAATACCTCCGGATGCGCCAGACATTGCTGCTGGTACAGCTCCCGTTTGCGCCTGATGAGCGCCTTCTTCTCCTCTTTATCTATGGTATCGCCCCAAAAATATTCCACGGTCTCACTACTGGTCCGCCCATTGGTACACCGGATAAATTCATCCCACAAAATACCGTGCCCCAATGTTTCCTTCGCCAGCTCATCCCATGCATGGAACTGAAGTGGGGTATCAAACAGCATCGTGCCGTTAAAATCAAAAATAACTGCGAACTTCTGCACATCTCACACATCCTTCCATGTTACATTGTACCACGAACCCATACCGCTAGGCAATCCTATTTTTGGCATATCTGCCTGCTGTACGCCATAGAACTATAGTAATACCGTTTGACTGGAGGAAGTTCTATGGAGTTGACCCAAAGCAGTGTAAACCTGAGCCGTCTGATTTTAGATGCATGGAATAATTATGAAGAAACGACCGATGCCATTGTTCCGGACACGTTCCCCGATATTTCCCGCATTGCCGCCGTATATGGTAACCCGCAGCTAAAGGATGATACGCCGCAGTCCGGCAGGGTGCTGATCTCCGGCTCTGTCCGCATGACCGTATTGTATGTCCCCGATGGCGGCGGACCGCTTTGCCGACTGGACATTCCCATCAGCTTTGCACATATTGAAGAGGCTGCCGGTATCAACGAAGACAGCCAGCTGTTTGTCTCCTGCCGCGTTGTGGCAGCGGATGCGCACATCATGAATTCCCGCAAGCTGTCCGTCACGGCGACACTCTCCATTTCCTGCCGCGTATTTGTACCGGACACGCTGGCGCTGACCGACGGCTTCGCCGGCGATGAAACCGGGCTGGAAATGCTCACCTCTACCCATACCATTACCGTTCCCGTAGCGGTACACCGCCGGGAATTTACGCTGATGGACGACGTCTCACTGCCGGATGGCACACGCTATCGTGAGATCGCCGCCCCACGCGCAGAGCTGCGCCTGTCCGACTGCCGCCTGATGAACGGCAAAGCGGTCCTCAAGGGAGATGTCGCCCTGCATCTGCTGGCGATCACGCATGAAAACACGCTGGAAAATGCAGAATGCGTCCTTCCCTTTACGCAAATATTTGAAGTCGACGGTATGTCAGACAATCAGCAGGTCTGTGTCAGCTTTTCCATCCGGCATTTGGACGCGGAACTGCGGGATGACGGCACGCTGGCAGTCGGTCTGGGTGCCGGTGCATTGCTCACAGCATTTGAAACGCATACGCTGCATCTAGTCGCTGATGTATACCATCTGGAGCACCCTGTACATGTGGAGACAGCGCCGGTCAGCATCCCTGCCAGCCATCCGCTGGCAGAGCTGGGCTGTGAGGCTTCGGAAACCATCCCTGTCGGCATGAAGATCGCACAGATCGCGGATGTTTCTGCGGTTTTTGATACGTTAATCCAGGAACCATCCCGCACCGTGCTGCGCATGATGGCCTGTGTTGTCTATCGCTCAGACGACGGGGAATATTATTCGGTACATCGCGCTGTGCAGATGCCGCTGAGCCTGCCGGATGGTACGCAGCAGGTGCGCCTGAACGGGATGCAGTGCCGCGCCTCCGCCTCCATCAGCGGAGAGGATTCCGTCGTACTCTCCCTCAGCGGACGCTGCGGCCTGCTCTGTGAGGAGCCGCTGCAGTTGAGCAATCTGTCTGCCCTGACGGTAGAGGAGGGAAATATCGCATCTGCCGCTCCGGTTTCCATCATCCTGCGCTATGTTGACGCAGAGGAACGGCTGTGGGATATCGCCAAGTGCTACCGCACAACAGTGGATGCCATCCGGCAGGCAAACCAGCTCAGTGCAGATCACCTGAGTGCGCACGCACAGATGCTGCTGATCCCTGTGCAGTAAAGGAGCCTATGGAGGTGCATATGGAACATCAAAAGCTGTATGAAGATATCAGCCGCCGCACCGGCGGCACCATTTACATCGGTGTCGTCGGGCCGGTACGGACAGGCAAATCCACACTCATCAAACGGTTTATGGAAACGCTCGTCCTGCCCGGCATTGAAAATGTCTACCGCCGCGAACGGGCAAAGGATGAGCTGCCGCAGTCCGGTTCCGGCCGCACGATCATGACGGCAGAGCCGAAATTTGTACCGGAGGAAGCGGCGGAGATCGCGCTGGACGGCGGCAGTACCTGCAAGGTGCGGTTGGTGGATTGTGTCGGCTATCTGGTTGACGGCGCCCTCGGACACACCGAGGAGGATGAACCGCGTATGGTGTCTACTCCTTGGAGCGACCAGCCCATGCCGATGGCAGAAGCCGCCGAGCTTGGCACGCGTAAGGTTATTGCCGACCATTCCACCATTGGCCTTGTGGTTACAACAGACGGTACCGTCACGGATATCCCACGTGAGAACTATCTGGAAGCAGAGGACCGCGTCATACGGGAATTGCAGGGATTAAACAAGCCATTCCTCGTACTGGTCAATTCCACCCAGCCCCAGGGCGCAGCAGCACAGCAGATATGCAAGCAGATTTCCGATACCTATGATGTCACGGCGCTGGCGGTTGACTGCCTGAACATGGATGCTACACAGATGGGCAGCGTACTAAAATCCGTGCTGTATGAATTTCCCGTACGCGAGGTGGGTATCATTCTCCCGCCGTGGGTCGGTACACTACCAGCGGGACACAAGGTAAAAGAAGCTGTTTACAGCGGCATCCGCGGTCAGGCGGACCATATCGGGCGTATGCGCGACATGCAGACCTGTGCGAAGGCGCTGGCACAGACCGAATATGTTTCGGATGCACAGGTGCAGTCGATGGATCTGGGCACCGGTTCTGTCCGGCTGGAAATGCGTATCCCGCAGTCGATCTTTTATCAGATCGCCGGGGAGCAATCCGGTCTGACCATCAAAGGAGAGGCCGACCTCATTCCCCTGCTCACCAAGCTCGCCAAGATCCAGAAGGAATATGAGCGCTTTGACGGTGCGCTCGCGCAGGTGCGGCAGACCGGCTATGGCATTGTCCTGCCGACCATCGAAGAGCTCAAGCTGGATGAGCCGGAGATCGTCAAGCAGGGTGGGCGCTACGGCGTCAAGCTGACTGCCTCTGCCCCATCGATCCACATGATCCGCGCAGATATCCAGACAGAAGTCTCCCCAATCGTCGGCTCAGAAAAGCAGTCTGCTGATCTGGTACAATATCTGATGTCGGAATTTGACGGCGAGCCGGAACGCATCTGGCAGACCAACATCTTTGGCAAGTCCCTCAACGAGCTGGTCAATGACGGCATGTCCACCAAGCTCATGCGGATGCCGGATGACGCCCGCAGCAAATTACAGGAAACGCTGGAGCGCATCATCAACGAAGGCTCCGGCGGCCTGATCTGTATTATTCTATGAAGCATTTGTATGGACAGCGTGCAGGTATGTGCGCTGTCCTTTTTCATCCGCAGACATCCGGCAATGTACGGAATTTTTAACTGTGCTTGCTGGATGCGCTCTTTTTTATACGTGCATTTGTC
Source organism: Eubacteriales bacterium (assembly GCA_030540435.1). Lineage (GTDB taxonomy): Bacteria > Bacillota > Clostridia > Oscillospirales > Butyricicoccaceae > Butyricicoccus_A. The sequence goes on along the minus strand of JAUNWG010000001.1, from coordinate 2,227 downwards.
CGCGTGTCGCGCACATTGCTCCCATTCATCTTTCTACCGCGTACAAATGCAAAAAAGTTCGCAAAATCCGCTTTTTTGCTGGACAACAGCATGTTTTTGTATCATAATGATATGGTATGAAGGATATTTTACGTTTTCAAAAACATGTCAAAGGAGATTCTGATGAAATATATTGTTGTACTTGGCGACGGCATGGCAGACGAGCCGATCGAAGCGCTCGGCGGAAAAACGCCGCTTGCCTATGCCGCTACGCCTATGCTGGATGCACTGGCGCCAAAGTCTGAAATTGCAATGGTACATACGATTCCGGACGGCATGAAGCCGGGCAGCGATACGGCAAATCTCGCTGTCATGGGCTACAATCCGCGCAAATATTATTCCGGACGCTCCCCGCTGGAGGCGCTGAGCATTGGCGTCGACATGAAGCCGACGGATATCGCCCTGCGCACCAATATTGTAACGCTCACAGAGGAGGAAGGCATTCCGTTTGAGCAGCGCACGATCATTGACCACAGCGCAGGGGAAATCTCCACCGAGGATGCCGCCGTGCTCATCGACGCGGTCAAAAAGGAATTTGAAACCGATACCTATCACTTCCATGTCGGCACCAGCTACCGCCATCTGCTGATCTGGGATCATGGCGAGGTGATTGATCTGGCGCAGCCCCATGACCATCTGGGGGAAGTCATTGCTCCCTATATTCCGTCTGACCCGGTTCTGCGCGATATGATGATTCGCAGCTATGATATTCTGAACGAGCATCCGATCAACATCGAACGCGCGCGCAAGGGCTTAAACAAGGCGAACTGCCTGTGGTTCTGGGGCGCAGGCACCCGTCCGGCGCTCTCGTCGTTCGAGGAAAAGACCGGCAAGACCGGCGTGATGATCTCCGCCGTCGATCTGCTCAAAGGCATCGCCGTCGGCGCAGGCATGGAAGTTATTGAGGTAGAGGGCGCGACCGGCTCGCTGCATACCAACTATGAGGGCAAGGCAATGGCTGCTGTGGATGCGCTGCGGGGCGGCAAGGATTTTGCATACATCCATGTCGAAGCGCCGGATGAAATGGGGCATCAGGGCAATGTTGCAAACAAGGTCCAGTCGATCGAATATCTTGACCAGCGCGTGATCCGCGTTGTCGTGGACGAACTGACAAAGGCAGGCGAGGACTTCCGTCTGCTCGTCATGCCGGATCATCCTACTCCCATCCGTTGCCGCACGCACACCAGCGACTCCATCCCTTATCTGCTGTATGACAGCACCAAGCCGCTGGATAATGCCGGAATGCTGTATAACGAGGAAATGGCAAAAAGCACCGGCAAGCTGATCGAGCACGGCTATGAGCTGATGGATCATTTGCTGGAGGGGTGAAGAGAATGGGCTTCTTTTGAAAGTCGCGGTATGCCAGATGAACAACTACCGCCCTTAGCCTCCTTTTGAAAGGAGGTGGATTCGCCGAAGGCGAAGACGGAGGATTGTTACCATGTAAAAGTCTTAGATTTGGCTTGGCTCAATCCATCCATAACAATCCTCAGTCAGCTTCGCTGACAGCTCCTTTCAAAAGGAGCCTTTGGTGCGCCAGATTTACAATAATTGTCCCGAGGCTCCCTCAGACAAGGAAGCTAGAGGGAGTGAAAACATAAAAACAGCAACACGGAACAGAGAAAATCCTCTGCTTTGTGTTGCTGTTGTTTTACTTCGCTTTGTTTTTATTTACCAATTAAATCATCGAAGAAATCATCATAATACTTTCTCTTTTCCCAATACGCAGCGTCCTCTGCGGCATCTGCCGCCCTTTCAGCAGCAGCGGAGTTACGCCGAAGTGCAGCTTCTACTTGTGCGTTATGCTGCGCATTTTCCTGTTCCAAGGCCCTATGATGACGTTCCATCTCATGATATCTGTCAAGCTCATCCCAATATTGATGTAATAAATTCAACGCTTCCTTCATATTGTCAGCTCTGCCATCCTCAAGAAATTCGAGAAGTGTAGACGCAGAACCTAAATATTTTTCAGGTACAATTGAATTTTTCTTCATTTGTGTTAACTTTCTTTTTGCTTCATTCAATTCCTTTAATCGCAATGCATATTTTTCTTTACTGTGAGCCAAAAGCGCTTGATTATTATCATACTCCTCTTTGTTCTTTATATTTCTTGCCGGAACAGTTCTATCACTAATCAAGCTACAGATACAAGCTAAAACTCCGATGAAACATGCGATCCCAAAGCCTA
>JAUNWG010000063.1 GCA_030540435.1 Eubacteriales bacterium | reverse complement strand
CAGATGCCTTTGCAAAATCGCTGTATTTTGTAAATTCTACCGGGCAATGGCTTCTGCCATCCTTACTCGGTACAAAGATCATAACCGTAGGAAGCTGCTGACCAATCTCAAGCGAATCATGTCCTGCGCCGCTCGGCAAATACTTATAGGTAAACTGATGCTCCTTGCAGCTGTTTTCCATGATCTCCAGCATTTCCGTCGACAGGTTAACCGGTGTGATGACCAGCTTGGTATCAATTTCATAGCTGCCGCCCATTTCCTTCGTCTCATGCTCCAGTGCAGCACGGATGCGGTTTGCAATGTCATTGATATTGTCATTGTTTTTGGAACGGATATCAACCGTAAATTCTACCTTTTCTGCAACGATGTTCATACCGCCCGGGACAGTATTGATGTAACCGACTGTCGCAACAGTGCCGTCGGCCTTCTCGCGCGCCCAGTCCGGAATTTTGGAAATCACCTTTGTTGCAGCGTCAACGGCATCCATACGCATATCCATCGGTGTAGTGCCCGCATGGTCTGCCCGGCCATGTACCGTCACCATATACCGCTGGATACCGACAATACAGTCAACCAAGCCGATCTCAATATTTTCTGCATCGAGAACCGGGCCCTGTTCAATGTGCGCTTCGAGGAAATGTCCGATCGAGCCTTCCTTCCAAGCTGCATCTGTGACCTTCTCCGGGTCAAGGCCGTAGCTCTTCATTGCATCATAAATGGAGATACCGTCTGTATCTTTGAAGTTTTTGCAGTACGCCGTGTCGCGATGTCCCAGCATAGCGCCGGAGCCAAAATAACCAGTGCCGAAACGCATGCCTTCCTCATCGCAGAAGCCGACAGCGACAAAATTGCGCTTCAGCGGCTTTCCATTCTCCTTGAGCTGTCTTGCAACTTCAATTGCGCACACAACGCCGGCAATGCCGTCGAAGTCACCGCCGTTAATAACGGAATCGTAATGTGAACCCATCATGACACATGGCGCATCCGGATCTTCGCCCTTCAAAACACCGATCACATTGCCTGCGGCATCCTCAGATACCGCAAGACCTGCCTCCGCCATCAACTGCTTCAGGAAATCAACCGCAGCTCTTGCCTCCTTTGTAAACGGAAGTCTGGTGCAGCCGTTCCCCGGTGTTGCAGTAAACTGCTTCAGGTGTTCCAAATCTACAGCGATTCTGCCTGTAATCTCTTCCATTCCCATGGTATTCCTCCATCTCTATCGTATGTTTGTTTATTTCTTTTTGAGCCTGTCAATAACCTGTACCTTGATTGGGGAATACAGCATTGCAGCTACAATCAGCAGGAAGCCAATCGTGCAGATCGTTCCGCTCTCCATGCCCAAACCTGCCATGATAACAGCAAATGCAACCATGATAACAATAAACGCAATTGTCAGGCCGCCTTCTTTTGTTTGAAAAAAGCCTTTGTTTTCCATCTCAATGTCTCCTTTCTCTCTGCGCAGTTAAATCGCTACCAGCACAAACAGGATGACACCGATGAGGATCGTCGCAGGTACTGTAATCGCTATGATTCGTTTCAGCACTTCACCCTCCGAGCCGAGGATATTGGCCGTAGTCGTACCCAGAATGATCTTGCTTGGGCTGACTGCACTGCCGATCGCGCCGCCCGCAGACTGTGCGCCGAGAATACCTGCCGCATTGACATTCAGCAGATTTGCCGTCGTCATCTGAAAGCCGCCAAAGAGAATGTTGGAGCTCATATTGCTGCCCGTCATAAATGTACCGAGCAGACCGACAAACGGAGCGAGGATAACATAGATGTTGCCAAGGACATCGGCAATACCATTTGCCAATACGACTGTCTGTCCCGTACCATCCATGATCTTCGACATAATAACCAGACCAATAACTGCAATGCCGGACGGCATCGTCATGGAGATCGACTTTACAAATACGCGCTTGACGCCGCCTGCCTTGATCCAGCCATGCTTCTTGTAGTAAATCAGGCCGATAATCGCAGACACGAACAGGAACATGCTCGCATGGGTAAACGGTGTCAGCGGGGAGAAGCTCTCAACTGCCTGGTTAACATAACCATAGCCTGTCGACGTCTCCGGGAACGCAAAACCAAAGGATATCTGTCCCAGCAAGCTGTTGATAGGCTTGACTACCAGCACGATCAGCGTGATCGCAGACAGCAGGAAATACGGTACAAATGCCTGAACCAGATTCATATCCGGCAGCTTCTCTTCGGACTTCTGCTCGGTAAAATCACGGTTCATGATCGGGCTGTTGTCCACGCGCCATTCGTCCCGATACAGCTTTGTGCGGCCGAGAAGCAGGACAACGATCAGAGAAATACATGCCGGTACAAAGCACGAGATCGTTGTATTGATCTGGCTGAGCAGCAGCTCGCCGCCGCCCTGGATCAGACACATAATAATGACCGCCGGAAGACCCTTCTTGACAGCCTTGCCCTTGCCATAGAACCAGCACATTGCAACGCCGGCAATCACGTTCCACAGCCAGATAAACGCTGCTGTCCAGAATGCAGTCTGAAAATATTCCGGGCTGCCGACTGCCAGATTCGCAGACATTGCGAGAGAATCCCATGCAGCGCCCAATGTGCCGAACGTATTGCCCCATGCCTGGCCAAACAGCGGAATGATAACCGCCCATACCGGCGCAACACCAATACCGATCAGCAGCGGAGCGCCCACCGCAACCGGCACGCCAAAGCCGGTGATGCCCTGTAAAAAGCTCTCAAAAATCCAGCCCATTGCAAGCACCAGCAGCAGCTCATTCGGCAGCAGCTTTCTCATGCCATTGCGTATGACAAGAAATGCCTTCGCCTCATCGCCGACCTGATACATTAGGATCGCTGTCCAGACAATCAGCAGGATGATCAGCGCATTCCAAATACCCTTGGCACTTTCCGCAGCGATCAGCGTGATATCCGCCTTATATACAAAAATACCGGTAAGAATCGTAATCAAAAGACCTACCGGCGCTGCTTCCGTCGCGCCCCATCCACACTTAATCAGCAGGAATAAAAGTACGATAATGGGCAAAAATGCCATTATCCACATAAACGCATTAATTGGTATATTCATTTCTATTTTATTGCTCACTTTCCGGTACAGGTCTTCCTTGAAGGCTTTCCTTTCAGCCGGAGGCTCTGCTCTGCTGCCCTAAATATGAGCAACAGAGCGTCCTCCTGCTTCGATGTGAAATGTTATTCTTATAAATGAATCACTGTACCTGTTTTGCCGGCAATACCATCCGCTGCCTTATCCAGCAGGGTAATCAGCGTCCGGCGTCCCTGACCGGATTCTGCAAAGCGGATCGCAGCTTCAATTTTTGGAAGCATAGAGCCCTTTGCAAACTGTTCCTCGGCGATATACTGCTTCGCCTGTTCAACAGTCAGGTCGGAAAGCCATTCCTGATTTTCCTTGCCGAAGTTAATGGCAACCTTTTCTACAGCAGTCAGAATGATCAGATAATCTGCACCCATCTGTGCTGCCAGCAGACTGCTGGCATTATCCTTGTCAATCACTGCATTGGTTCCGACCAGCTTGCCGTTTTCGCTGGCAACCGGAATGCCACCGCCGCCACAAGTGATGACGATATGACCGGCGTTGACCAGTGTCTTGATCGTTTCCAGCTCCCGGATGCGCTTTGGCATCGGGGAAGCCACGACGACACGATAGCCTCTGCCCGCATCCTCTACGCAGTGCACGCCATTTGCCTCATTTTCCTCAGCCTCTTCCTTTGTCAGGAATCTGCCGATGGGCTTTGACGGATTCTGGAATGCCGGGTCGTTGCCGTCAACCTCGACCTGAGAAAGAATGGTCGACACCTTTTTATCAAGGCCGCGGCTGAACAGCTCATACTTGATCGCATTTTGCAGGTCGATACCGATATAGCCCTGACTCATCGCTACACAGGTCGGAAGAGGAATCTGCTTATAATTCTGATGCATGACAACCAGATTGTCCATTGCATTCTGAATCATACCCACCTGCGGACCATTTCCGTGCGTAATGATGAGATCCAGTCCCTGCTCTGCGAGATCGACGATCACCTTTGCGGTTCTTGCCACCGCTTCCTTCTGCTCTTCTACATCTTTTCCAAGTGCATTGCCGCCAAGGGCAATGACAACTCTATTATTAGCCATATATCTGCCTCCAAATTCAGCTGTTACGCCTGGAAGCCCAGCTTCTTTGCATAAGCTGCAACTGCCTTTTCAAAGCACGAAATCGGCGGATGTACCGTACCTGCACCAATCTGTCCGTAGCCTGCAACCTTGTGTGCAATACCTGTGTTGATAACCGGAGTGATGCCTTTTTCAACAACCAGCCGTGCATCAATACCGAGGCAAATGCCCTGGAAATTCCAAGTCGGAACAGTAAAGTTCGGGTTGCGGTCAATGGTGATCTCCGTCATTTCGTTGCTGGTACGCAGTGCATCCTCATAGCCGCCTGCACCGACGAAACGGGTTACTGCCGGTGCTGCGATCATTGCCATGCCGCCTACACCGAATGTCTCTGTGATCGCACTGTCACCCATATCCGGGCAAGCATCCTCGCCGTCATAGCCGGTGAAGTACAGACCCTGCGGGGTGTTGACCGGGCCGGTGAACCACTCGTCGCCCATACCTGCAATACGGATACCAAACTCATAACCGTTTCTGCACATTGCAGTGACGATGGTGCCCTCCTGGATCGTGCGGGCGCCGTCCATAACTGCCTTGCCGGTAGCCATCATAATGTTCAGGAAGAACTGATCGGTATCAGCGAGGAACTTGATAACATCGTAGCGATCCTTCTCATCCATATCCATTGCGGTGATGATCGGCGCTACTTCCTTCAGGAATGCCAGCGATGCTGCAATGTTTCTCTGATGGAATTCGTCGCCCATTGCAATTGCCTTTGCAATCAACGGATTAATGGCCAGACCGTTTTCCATCGAGCGCAGTGCTCTTCCGAGTACCGGGCCGAGGACATCTCTCATCCAGCGCAGGCGATCAACGACCTCTTCGGAATATGCACCGAAGCGGAGAACCTTGCCAATACCCTCGTTCATGGTGCAGTATGCACGGTTGCCATCTGTCTCGTTCTCAACAACAAATACTGCCATATTCGGGGAGGTGATGCCGCCCATCGGGCCTACCGCGTTGCAATGGTGGCACGGGATGAACTTGATCTCGCCAGCCTCCAGCATCTTTCTTGCGTCAGCTTCGTTGTCTGCCCATTCCTCAAACAGAACTGCGCCTACGCAGCTGCCCTGCATCGGATCAGGCATATTCTCGTATGCTACCGGAGGACCTGCATGGAGGATGACCTTGCCCTCTCTCAGCTCCGGAACGACTTCCTTTGCGCGGACATTGTCCTTCAGCACCGGCTGGCTCGCTACAACCTTGGCGATTACGCGGCGGTTTGCCTCGTCAATGCCTTCCACATTCCGCAGGAAGTTCAGGGTCTTGATCATCTCAAGATTACCACCTGCCGGCGGCATCCAGTCGTACTGTACAACGTCACAGCCGAACTCCTCGCATACCTCTGCGAAGCTCTTCAGACCGATGTTGATGATCTTCGGCTTCTCAGACAGCATCTGGAGCAGCTTCTCGGACGGCTTGCCCGGCTGGATATCCTTGGTCTGCTTTGCACGGATCTCCTTCTTCGGCTCAACAAAGTCTCTGCCGATGGCACGGATCGCAGTGCGGCAAGCAAGCTTGTTGTTCTCGCAGACGATAACGCCAGCGTCCTTCAGCTTATTTACCGCTTCATCATAGCCCTGATAGTCTCTGCGGGTACCGCATACCGTAGCGACGAAAAATACCTTTCTGTTTGCAGCGGCAGCCTTTACCTGCAGCTCCTTGATGGTCGGCAGCAGTGCGCCAGCCATATCGGCATGCGAGCCATAGCCCAGCATGATGTCCAGCAGGATAACGCCGGTGGACTCGTCGTCAACTGCTTCCTGCATGCACTCGATGCGCTTTGCCGGGTCGATCATTGGATGCGGCTTGCCCTGCGTGTATGCATCGTCACCGAGGTCAACAACAATGTTGCCATCCAGCTGCAGCATATAGCCTTCGATATCTTCCGGCGGAACCTTGACATCCATTGCATCCTTAATGAGCATTGCTGCCTCATTTGCCAGCGTGCCGCCGGAATAATATGCCTTGATCGTCTTATTTTCTTCTGCCTTGAAGAACTCGGATTCGTCTACATCAACCGTTGCTTCCGGTATTTCCTGACCGCGAACAAGGCTGACTGCCAAACGTGCTGCCTCATCCAGTGTATAGGTGTGATAGAAGTTCTCTTCATGGTACTCTGGCTTCTCACCAAGGAACAGCGTGATAACCGGCTTCTTGCAGATGCTCAGACGGTCGGAGATCTTCTCACGGACTGCCTGTGCCGGCGGCTTGGAGATAACGATCAGCACCTTTACGCTGTCGTCGCCTTCCATCGCGTCGATCATATCCATCATTGTGATACCGCCGACTGTGGTAGACAGATCGCGTCCACCAGTACCAATTGCGTTCTTTACGCCCTCGCCCAAGCGGTCGATAATCGTGGTCAGCTCCTGAATACCGGTACCGGATGCACCGATGATGCCGATCGAACCGGGCGTAACGCTATTGGTAAATGCAATCGGGACACCCTGAATAATACCGGTGCCGCAGTCCGGACCCATGACGGACAGACCCTTTGCATGTGCCTTCTCCTTCAACGCCTTCTCATCTTCGATGGTAACATTATCGCTGAACATAAATACGTTCAGACCCTGATCCAGTGCGCGGTCAGCTTCCAGTGCTGCATATGCGCCCGGAATCGAAATAACTGCGAGATTTGCATCCGGCATCTTCTCCAGTGCTCTGTCCCACGACTTGACGCTCTCAGAACCCTTTGCCGCAGCGCTCGTCGTAGACTGCTTCTTGAGGAACTCGTCAACATTTTCCATAATGGTGTCCAGCAGGCTGTCATCATCAATATCCGCTACAACTACCATATCGTTTGCAGTAGCCTCCATCAGCTCTTCGGTATCCAGACCGCTCTGCTTGAAGATATCCTTATTGGCCGGAGTTGCCATCATGATCGATACCTTCTTGACACCCTCAATCGTCGAAATTTCGTTTGTCAGGAGCATCAGAACTACGGAGTCATGATAGCTTCCCTTTTTTACGACAGTTCTTAACATAATTCGCCGTCTCCTTTTATTTTGATTTTAGTCCGCAAATCTGTTCTTATGATCGTATCTGTCATAATGAATATCATCGCTCTTCAGATATTCATAGATTTCATCTACAACATCCAGACCACCGGATGCATATGCCTTATCGCGGCGCATAACCGCTCTTTCGCCCGGATAGTATACCTTGCCATAGCCTTCCGCTGCCGGCATCTCGCCCAGTTCATCGCAAACCTGAGACATTCTCTTCTTGAATTCTTCCTTGCCAATGAAGCGATCCGGATCAATAACAATGTGCATCTGACCCAGCTCTCTTCCCTTGGACAGGTCATGGTACATGGAGCTTACATGCTTGCCAAACGGAACGCCCAGCAGTACGCCGGAAAAGACATCTACCAGCATCATCAGGCCATAGCCCTTTGCACCTGCGATCGGTACCAGCGCGTTTACCAAATTCGGATCAGTTACCGGCTGGCCCTTTTCATCAACTGCCCAGTCATCCGGAATCGACTGATGCTTGGAACGCTTAGAAAGTATCTTGCCCCAAGCCTGTACTGTGGTAGCCATATCAAAAACAACGCGGCGCTCATCTGCAGTCGGTGCTGCAAACGAGATCGGGTTTGTACCGTAATACGGCTCTGTACCGCCATATGGAACCGCCATCGGGTCTGACTGACAGAAGGTGATTGCAACAAGGTCTTCCTTTGCCGCCATTTCAGCATAGTATCCAATGGAACCGCTGTGCGACATGTTGGTCATACCTACAATTGCAACACCGTTCTCCTTTGCCATCTCGATCGCTTTCTTCATGCCCTCGATGGCTACAACATAGCCCACACCATTGTCGCCGTCAAAGATGCCGGAGCACGGTCCAGTCTGCTTCCAGGTGAACTTCGGGTCATGGGTGATACCGCCCTTGAAGATGCGCTCACTGTAATACTCTACACGAACCGCACCATGAGAATCATAACCTCTCTCATGCGACCATGTCAATACCTCAGCTGTCATCTCTGCGTGATCCTCTCGGAGTCCAGCCTTGACCATCTTGTTCTTCATCAGGCTTTTCAGCTCTTCGCGCGAAACTTTCATTTTTATTACCGTCCTTTTCCCATTTTTGTAACGATTACAGCTTTACATCGCGATTGCAGTCCTTGGAGTAAATGTAAGTCAGTTCCTCTTCCCTGCCTTCATCGCCTACAGCATAGCACGCCTGCGGGCAGTAGGAATCCATAAATACATAATCACCCTTTTTAACCGGAACCCACTCATCGTCCAGCCGGTACATGCCCTTGCCAGAGAGGAAGTACATGCCGTGTTCCTGTACATGTGTCTCGATATAGCCGTGGGAAGCACCGAGATGGAATTTCAGGATATGCATATTCATATCAAAGCCAAAATCCTTCGGCAGGAAGTCCTTGATATAGCAGTTCTTCATTCCTTCGTACTCTTCCCACGCGATGTCTGCATCATTTCCGCAAACGGTATGTGCTGCATAACCTTCCAGCTTTTCATATCTGCGTCTGTACAGATACAGCTTTGCATCACCCTCACCGCTGTGCTGGAACGAAAGCGGACGGTTTTCCGGCGAATAGAAGTATCCGCCCTTGGTCAAAACAGTCTCTTCATCTGCATTTTCTACCTTTACTTCACCTTCCAGAACGTACAGGAATGTCTCGATACCGTCACCACCGATCGCATCATTCTGTCCGCCTGCATGAACAGTTACAATATAATCTGCAAAGGAAGCACCCATTGCCGGGGAACCCAGGATTGTCGTGTCACAGTTTACATATCCTGGAATGCTGTTCTTTACCAGTCCATCCGGCTCCAGAAGCACCCAATTATCCTTCTTAATGACAGAGCGCGTCATCAGCAGCTCATCTCTGTATCCAAGCTGATTGTTCAAGTAACTCATAGCAAACTCTTCCTCTCTAAAAAATAAAAATGAAAATCGTTTTGTGGTCAACCAGATTTTATGTTTTTATTATGAAGGTTTTTTTCCGTTTTTTCAATTGACATTGTTTACAAATATGCCAGTTTTATTTTGGTGAAAACGAAATATTTTAGCTTGTTTTAACAATTATCCATTTAAGATATGGAAATATCTGCGGGGTAAACTTTAAAATTCCCGTCTAAATTCCCATCTGTAGAAACACATAATCAGTTGAAATCCCGACTGACTTTTGCTATCATTAAAAAAGCTAATGTAAAATTCGGGTTCAAATTTCCCGCTATCAGCTGGAAATTCGATACACCCAGAGGAGGATAACCAATGCTTACAATTCAGGAACTGCATATGCCAAACGAACTGTATGAAAAACACGCCACCATTTACAGGGATCAGGACGTAAGCCCACGGGCTTGTATTTTTTACTTTCATGGCGGCGGACTTCTTTATGGTATGCGTACGGACCTGCCTTCCAAGCATATTCAGCTGTTGACGGAGGCAGGATATATCATCGCAGCTTTTGATTATCCCCTGGCGCCAGCTGTCAAACTGGACCAGATCATAGAGGATGTCTGTTGCTCTGTGAATACTTTTGAAAAAAATATGGAATCGTACTTAGGCTGTCACCTCCCTTATATACTTTGGGGACGTTCCTCCGGCGCTTATCTCAGCCTGCTCGCTGCGGCAAAGGGCAAACTGGAAAAGGCTCCTGCCGGGATTCTGTCCTATTATGGATATGGCTTTCTCTGCGACCACTGGTTTGAAACACCGAGCCAGTATTACGGTTCGCTGCCAGCAATAGACGCCTCCTGCATGGAAAATTGCGGTAAAAGCATTCACGCCGAGGGCAGTCTGGATACGCACTATATGTTTTATGTGTATGCCAGACAGACAGGCACATGGAAAAATCTCATCTATGAAGGACGTGATAAGTTCTTCTATTTGAACAACACCCTCCGTACCTGCAGCAAATTGCCTTGTCCGCTGTTCTGTGCACACAGTACAGACGATCCCGATGTTCCATATTCAGAATTTCTGGAGCTGTGCAACCGCTTTTCACCAACGCGGTTTATCGCTGCCAGCGAAGAGCATGATTTTGACCGGGATGAAGATTCGCCGGTTACTGCTACACTTCTTAAGAAAACGCTTGCCTTTTTGGATAAAATCATTCCTCTTTCAGTGTAGATTTTCCACCAAAACCCGAATAAAAGGAGGCAAAAGCCTCCTTTTATTTTATACGTTTTTTACTTTTCCAACGTAGTTCCGATGCGGAAACGCTCGCAGGACTTCATCGACTTCATGCAGAAGTAGTAAACCAAGCCGGTTGGGATGGTCGCAGTGAAGAACGAAATGTCAACATTGAGCAGACCGATGATCGCGCCAACAATGATTGCAATGATCGCAGCCCAGTTTACACCGGCATGGTTGCCATTGTTGTCGTACAGATCGTCCAGATCGTCTACCTTTCTTCTATGCAGAATGAAGAAATCCGTAATCAGTACAGCGAAGATCGGACCGAAGAATGCCGTATAGAGCTTAACAAACATGTCCAGTCCAGCCGCAGAGCTGTCGTTGGTCAGGATCCACGGGCAGGTGCATACTGCCAGTACGCCAACGATAATAACCGCAGTCTTATGCTTGATCTTGAATGCATCCATGAATGCATATGCCGGCGGGATAACATTACTTGCCAAGTTGGTGGACAGCTGTGCAAAGATAATAAAGCCCAGCGTTACAACCAGAATGATCTTGTTATCTACCATCTCATAGAACGCACTGATCGGGTTTGCAACACCAGTTGCGGTGCATGCCATAGCGCCGATCATGCCGAGCATAACAGTTGTCGGAACCATTGCAATGAAGTAGGAAGCGCCGCGCTTGACTGCGGAGTATCCGCTCTTCATTTCACGGGAATAGTCACCTGCATTCAGCATAACAGTCGTGCTGTTGCCGAAGAACGCGATGATCGCCGCAACGAACGGCATACCCCATGTGCCTTCCTTATTCAGCAGATTTGCTGCAATAACGTCGCCCTGCTGGGTAATGCATACATACAGCAGATAGAACATCGCCAGGACGATAACAACGCCGCCAATGTTGCCTACCCACTTTGCACCCTTAAAGCCCTTGATGGACAGCAGAATCTGAACCAGCTGGAATATCAGGAAAAACATCCAGATATTATCATATCCGAACAGCGCCTTGGAAATACTGTTGATCGCAGTACCGCCCAGCCATGTCTGGTAGCCGTACCAGACGATCGCAGGCAATCCTCGGATCATAACCGGTACGATGTTACCCTTGGTACCGAATGCACTCTTTAGCTGTACCGCGTACGGAGCGCCAGTTATGTAGCTGAACTGGTCATTCAGGCAGATACCAATAACCAGAATCGTGGAACCAATCAATACTGCAAGAAACAGCTGCAACAGATTCAGGCCCTTATCAAGCTGTGCAGAACCCATGGACAGCGTGCCAATGGAAATACAACCGCCAAGCCATAGCATGGTGTTGGAGCCCCAACCCATAATTCGGTCTTTTTCAGCGATCGGCTTCAGGGAGCTGGCTTCCTGCTTCGCATTCTTTGTAGAGTCGCTCATAATCTTACCTCTTTTCCATTTTATTTAACGGGAGTAATGTATGCGCCGTAGCCGATCGCATCTTCCTTGTACATGCCGTTTTCAGCTACAACCTTACCTCTGATAATGGTGCATACCGGAGTGCCCTTGCCTTCTACACCATCAAAGCAGGAAACATGTCCCTTGGTCAGCAGCTTGTCCTGCTCACACTTCCATGCCTTCTCTGGGTCCAGAATAACAATATCGCCGTCGAAACCGATCTCAAACGCGCCCTTGCGGCCGTACAGGCCAAAGATCTTTGCCGGATTATAGTCCATGACCTTCGCGATCAGTGTCGGGCTGAGCTTCTTCTGGTTTACAACCATATCAAACATCATCGGGAGGAAGAACTGGATCGCATTCAGGCCGCCCCAAGCGTGCCAGATATCCTTTGTTGCATTGTCCTTCTCCTCATCAGCTGCCGGGGAATGGTCACTGCCAACACAGGACAGTGTACCATCCAGTACGTAATCCCACAGCTTTTCCATATCTTCCTTTTTACGCATCGGCGGTGTGCACTTTGCCGGAGCGCCCTTCTCAAATACAAAATCCTCTGTGAAGCCAAGATAATGCGGGCAGGTTTCTGCAGTGATCGGCAGACCCTCATGGATCGCATCCTTTACAACCTGCGCCACCATCGGATGGCTGACATGGCAGATATGCACGCGGCCACCGGTTGCTCTTGCCATATCAATGACATTCTTGGTCGCAACATACTCAGTCCATACGTCATGGGAATCCAGGAAATCACGGATCTTTTCCTCGTTTGTCCGCCCTTCCTTTGCCTTTGCTTCCTTCTCCCGCTCAAGAACCTGTCCAAATTCCTCACAATGGAATCCACACAGTGCATTATATGGCTTCAGGATCTCCAGCGCCTTGCGGACATTACCGAGGTTTACTGTCGGGAACAGGTCACCATTCGGGCAAGTAAAGCCCTTGAATGCAGCCACGCCGCACTTATGCAGCTCCTCAAGGTCAGCCATGTTGTTCTTAACAGAACCCGGCTGGTCATCATAGTCGCCGACCAGACCGCCCCACAGCGCATAGTCAACCAGTGAATGCTTGCTGATCTTGCCATATTTCAGATCAAAAATCTCTTTGTTCATCAGAGATGGATCGTTATTCAACGGCATATCGATCAACGTCGTGCAGCCAGCAACAACAGCTGCACGAGAACCAGTTTCAAAATCCTCACGGTATTCAAAGCCCGGCTCATTCAAATGTGCATGGCAGTCAATAATTCCCGGAAAAACATAATTGCCTTTTGCATCAATCACCTTTTCTGCTTCTGCGCCCGAGCCTGGCTGCAAAAATCCTGCGTACTTTCCATCATTGATAACGATGTCGGCCTCATAAATCCGATCCGGTGTTACGAGCTTACCATTTTTGATTAACAGGTCGTACATAACCTTCCCTCCCAATAGTCCGTGAATGAGTCGTTTTCTAATCTGGTCAACCTATTTTCAATTCTATGGGTTTATTGTACGTGATAAATGCAAGATGCACAAGCGTTGTTATGCATAAAATTAATCCCAATTTTTTGGTGAAAATACACATT
>JAUNWG010000011.1:35982-45707 GCA_030540435.1 Eubacteriales bacterium | reverse complement strand
AAGGCCCTTATAGGGCCAGAACAGGCCACCGGCTATGCCGGTGGTTCTGACTGCATATAAATAATTATTTATTGAATACCCCGGTAACATCCAGCGTTGCAAAATAATCAGCCGGTGTTTCCGCACGACGGATCAGCTCAGCAGAGCCGTCTTCCTTCAACAGAACCTCGGCAGAACGAAGCTTGCCATTATAGTTATAGCCCATAGAGAAGCCATGCGCACCTGCGTCATGGATGACCAGCAAATCGCCTATCTCAATCTCCGGCAGCATACGGTCAACTGCAAACTTATCGCAGTTTTCGCACAACGAACCGGTGACATCATACTTGTGATCACACGGCGCATCCTCCTTGCCGAGTACCGTGATATGATGATACGCGCCATAAATAGCGGGACGCATCAGGTTTGCTGCACACGCATCAACACCAATATAGTTCTTATATGTGTTCTTCTCGTGGATCGCACGCGTCAACAGACAGCCGTAAGGACCAAGCATGTAGCGGCCAAGCTCGGTATACAATGCGACATCATCCATGCCTGCCGGAACGAGGATCTCTTCATATGCCTTGCGGACACCTTCACCGATGACAGCAATGTCATTGGTGCTCTGCTCTGGACGATATGGAATGCCTATGCCGCCGGACAGATTGATAAAGGTAATATGTGCACCAGTCTCTTCCTTCAGCTCAACAGCCATCCGGAACAGAATGCGTGCCAGTTCCGGATAGTATTCGTTGGAAATGGTATTAGAAGCGAGAAACGCATGAATGCCAAATTCCTTTGCGCCCTTTTCCTTCAGAATCTGATATGCTTCTGTCATTTGTGCACGGGTCATGCCGTATTTTGCTTCTCCCGGATTATCCATGACCTGGAAGCCCTCTTTGGAACCACCCAGCTGGAATACGCCGCCCGGATTAAAACGGCAGCAGATGCGCTCCGGGATATGACCAATGGCATCCTCAAGGAACGGGATATGAGTGATATCGTCAAGGTTAATGGTGGCGCCCAGCTTGTCAGCCAGTACAAAGTCCTCTGCCGGTGTATCATTGGATGAGAACATGATCTCCTTACCGGAAAAACCGCATGCTTCGCTCATCAGAAGCTCTGTGTACGAGGAACAATCCGTGCCGCAGCCCTCTTCTTTTAGAACCTGCAGGATACGCGGATTCGGCGTAGCCTTTACTGCAAAATATTCCTTAAAACCTTTGTTCCAGGAAAATGCCTCGTTCAGACGGCGTGCATTTTCACGGATGCCCTTCTCATCATACAGATGGATTGGCGTTGGAAATTTCTTCGCGATCTCTTCCGCCTGTTCCTTTGTGACAAATGGTTTTTTCTCGTTCATTAGCGAATCATCCTTTTCTTTTGTGAATCTATATATTATGTCTCATTGATATGCTGCAGAATCAAGGAAAGAACCTCGTCCTTTCCAGTTCCTTTTTCCGCGGAAAACGGGATGACCGGAACCTCCTCCGGCAGATGGAGTACAGTACGGATAGTCTGAAGGTTTCCCTCCAATTGACTTTTCTTGATTTTGTCATGCTTGTTGGCAATCACTGCAAACGGCATACCAGTCTGCAAAAACCAATCTGCCATTGTGACATCATCTGCTGTCGGCTTGTGCCGGATATCGACGATCTGGAAGCCCAGCGTAAGAGTATCACCGTTGGAAAAATATTCATCCATCAGACGGCCCCAGCGGTCGCGCTCTTTTTTAGAGACCTTCGCATAGCCGTAACCGGGAAGGTCGACAAAATATACCTTTTCATCAATACAGAAAAAATTGATGTGTATGGTTTTGCCCGGCTCATTGCCAACACGAGCGAAATTTTTGCGGTTTAGTATGCGGTTGATCGTAGATGACTTGCCGACATTTGATTTACCCGCAAAAGCGATTTGCGGCAGCGCATCATTGGGAAAATCCGCAGTCTTTACAGCTGAGCGGATAAATTCTGCTTTATGTAAGTTCAGCATAATTCTCCTTGTCTGTTTGCCTGTGCCGGAGCAGCTGCTGCAATATCAGGGAGCAACTGAGATACTTCAGCAGATTCCTGTGCATTCCTGCGCAGCGCGGTATCCAGCACGGTTTTCATGGTTTCTGCGGTCACAAACTCTACATTTTCACGGACGATCGGGTCGATGTCCTGTAAATCCGGTTCGTTTTCCGCTGGAACGATTACGGTTTTCATACCAGCACGATATGCCGCCATGGTTTTTTCCTTCAAACCGCCAATTGGCATTACTCTGCCGCGCAGCGTGACCTCACCTGTCATTGCAACATCATGGCGTACCGGAATGCCGGTCAGCGCAGAAGCAATCGCAGTCGTCATGGTAACACCCGCAGACGGACCGTCCTTCGGTATGGCAGCCTCCGGAAAATGAATATGGATATCATTGTCCTTGTAGAACATCGGATCGATACCCAGTTCCTTTGCCGACGAACGCACATAGGTAACAGCGGCCTTTGCGGATTCTGACATGACCTTGCCCAAATTGCCGGTGATCTCCAGCTTGCCAGTGCCAGGAACGACATTCACTTCTACCTGCAGCATTTCTCCACCGACAGATGTCCACGCAAGACCGTTGACAACGCCAATTTCATCCTTTTTGCTGACGTTATCCTGCTTATAGCGCGGTGTGCCAAGGAATTTTTCCATATTGGAACGTGTCACACTGACACGCTTCCGTGTCGTCTTCTGTGGGTTATCCAGCTGATCGTCCGCAATGATTCTGGCAGCTTTACGGCAGACCTTTGCGATCTGCTGCTCCAGACGGCGTACGCCTGCTTCCTTTGTATATGCGTCAATCAGATAAACCATTGTCTCGCGTGTCAAACTGAGATTTGCTTTTTTCAGTCCATGCTTTTCCAACTGCTTGGGTAGCAGATGACGCATCGCAATTTCTGCCTTTTCCTGCTCGGTATAGCTGGAAATTTCAATAACCTCCATGCGGTCGAGCAGCGGGCGCGGAATGGTATCCAGCGAATTTGCTGTTGTAATAAACAATACATCCGACAAATCAAATGGCAGCTCAATAAAATGATCGCGGAATGCATTATTCTGCTCGATATCCAGTACCTCCAACAGTGCGGCTGCCGGATCACCACGAGAATCCGTACCCATTTTATCGATTTCGTCCATGAGGATCAGGCAGTTTTTACTGCCAGCCTGCGTCAACGCAGTCATAATGCGTCCCGGCATCGCACCAATATAGGTCTTTCGGTGACCACGGATATCCGCTTCATCGCGTACGCCGCCCAGCGACATACGTGCATATTTGCGGTTCATCGCCTCTGCGACCGAACGGACAATGGAGGTCTTGCCGACGCCCGGAGGACCGACAAGACAGAGTACCTGCCCCTTAAGCTGCGGCGCGAGGGATTTTACAGCAAGAAATTCCATAATGCGGTCCTTAACTCTGCCCAGCCCGTAATGGTCACGATCCAGTATTTTTCGCGCCTGCTTGAGGTTAAATTGCTCCTTTGTCGTGGTATTCCACGGCAGTTCCAAACAGGTATCCAGATACGTACGGATGACGCCGCTCTCTGCAGACATCGGCTGCATCTTTTCCAGTCGAGCTGCTTCTTTGAGCAGCTTTGTCTCGCATTCCTCACTCAGCTTAAGCGCTCGGATTTTTTCGCGATATTCTTCTGCCTCGTCACCAATATCCTGTTCGCCAAGCTCAGTTTGAATGACCTTCATCTGTTCGCGAAGATAATATTCCCGCTGGTTTTTATCAACCTGTTCCTTGAGCTTTTCCTGTAAGTCAGTTTCAATGCGCAGGATCTCAATTTCGTTTCCGATCACGCGGATAACCTTCTCCAGACGGCGCACATCGTGCAGCTCCTCCAGAAGCTCCTGCTTTGTCTCATATTCAATCGGGGTATTCTGTGCGACATAATCTGCAAGATAACCCGGTTCTCCGCCATCCAGAACAGACAGAAGAACATCATTGGACAAATGCGAAGTAAGTGACGCATATTCTTCAAAATGATCTTGAAGCGTGCGAACAAGTGCCTGCTTCCGGCGCTGAGACGTTCTTCCCGGCTCTGTGTTAACACGAAAAACATTGGCGAACATGCAGTCATCCTGCATGAAGAAATCCTCCACACCGGCACGGCATGTGCCTTCTACCAGTACACGGATGTTATCACCCGGCAGCTTCAAAATCTGTTTGACTGTACAGATCGTACCAAAGGTATATAAATCATCTGCAGTTGGCGTATCCGTACGGATATCCCGCTGTGCCACAAGAAACAGCCGCTGGTTGTCCTTCATAGACTGTTCCAATGCCTTCATGGATATCAGGCGGCCTACATCAAAATGAATCAGCATTTCTGGAAATGCAACCAGACCGCGTAAAGGCAGAACCGGCAGTGTCTCCGTTTCAAAAAGAGCTTTATTTTCTATTGTATCGATTTGTTGAGACATAAATGTGGGTTACCTCCTCTCGGCAGCGCAGGCAGCCGATGAGCCTCAGGTGCTCTATGCTGCGGCAGTCCGTTTCAGCGTGACATTCCGTCATGCGGACTTGCACAAACAGCGTTTGCGTATTTCATACTTCTTAAAATTATATAGTATTTTATACGCCATTTCAAGCCTGTTTACAGTTCGATATATGGGTAAAACGCCAAAATATCCCCGAAAAACGTGTATTTTTGCAGTGAAAATCAATAGATTTTTCGTGTATATCACAAAAAACGCTTTCTAAATCTTATATTTTGTCTTAATCGCTCGGTTCTCGAATTTCTCCGACAGAAAAAATGCCTGCAGACCAAAAAAAATGATCTACAGGCGGTATACAGCGGGAGCTTACAAAGCAAGCATCCCGCTGTAATATTCTGTATCTTCCTCGCTGAGCGAAATAATATTGCCAAAATTATCGAATGAGACAACAATCATCGGACCGTAAAATGTTTGATTATACATCGTACGGTTTTCCGGCATCTTCAGCACTTCCCCAAAAGCGTTATGGATCACACATACACCGTCATCCACACCAACAGATGCGATTTTACCGGAGACGAGGTCCTCCATCTGCGATTCCGTACCATTGAGGTACTGAACCTCAGGCTCTTTGCCTGGGCAAACATACAGGCAGCGGATAATATAAGGATTTTCCGTTATTTCCATTGTACCTTCTCCTTTACGCAGACTTTGGTGTCTTCTTTGTAATGACAGGCTCCCCCGTTTTGTCAATAACCTCTTTGGTGATCCGAACACAGGAAATGCTGTCATTTGACGGAATCTCAAACATAATCTGCATCATTGCGTCCTCCATGACACCACGTAGGCCACGCGCACCGGTCTTGCGCTCCAGCGCAATGTCAGCTACGCGTTCCAATGCAGCATCATCAAAGACCAAATCAACATGATCCATGTCAAACAGTTTTTGATACTGTTTGACCAGAGCATTTTTTGGCTCCTTTAGGATGCGGATCAACGCATCACGGTCAAGAGAATCCAATGTGACCAGTGCCGGCAGACGTCCGATGATCTCCGGAATCAGACCGAATTTCATCAAATCATGCGGCTCAAGTGCACGCAATGTCGTGCCGATATCCTTTTCTACACTGGACTTAATCTGTGCACCAAAGCCCATACTGCTCTTTTCTGTACGTGCTTCTACAATCTTTTCCAGACCGTCAAATGCACCGCCGCAGATAAACAAAATGCTGGAAGTGTCGATCTGGATAAATTCCTGATGCGGATGTTTACGTCCGCCCTGTGGCGGAACATTCGCAACTGTGCCCTCCAGCATCTTCAGCAGTGCCTGCTGTACGCCCTCACCGCTGACATCACGGGTAATAGACGGATTTTCGCTCTTCCGGGCAATTTTATCAATCTCATCGACATAAATGATGCCACGCTGCGCACGTTCAACGTCAAAGTCTGCAGCCTGGAGCAGGCGAAGCAGGATATTCTCTACATCCTCGCCGACATAGCCAGCTTCCGTCAGTGTGGTTGCATCTGCAATGGCAAACGGAACCTCCAGCGTCTTTGCCAGCGTCTGCGCCAACAGCGTCTTACCAGAGCCGGAAGGACCGACCAGCAAAATATTACTTTTCTGCAGCTCGACATCATCTTCTTCGGTCTCCTTGAAGATACGCTTATAGTGATTATACACCGCAACGCTCAGCGCAATTTTTGCACGATCCTGACCAATAACATACTGGTCGAGTATTTCCTTAAGCTGACGTGGTGTTGGCAGCTTATCCGGAGCAGCCGCATGCTTTTTAGCCTTTGGTGAAAGCGCAGCATCCATATCAAACTCTTCATCCAGAATACTCTGGCAGATTTCGATGCATTCGTTGCAGATATATACGTTCGGGCCGGCAATCAGCTTGTGGACGCTTGACTGCGGCTTGCCGCAAAACGAGCAGCGGATTTCACGCTTATCGTCGTTTCGTGCCATAATACACCTCGAATTTCTATCAATCCCTGTCTGCGCATGGGCGCGCCGGACAAGGTCCAAAATACCGAAATACCGGAACGACCGTTAGCCAGCCGTTCCGGTGATCGGGTCAATTATCTGTGAACCATAACCTGATCGATCAAGCCATACTCCTTTGCCTGCTCGGCGTACATGAAATTATCACGCTCGGTATCACGTGCAATCTCTTCAATCGGCTTGCCGGTATTCAGCGCAAGGATTTCGTTCAGCTTGTTTCTGGTGCGAACCAGATGATCTGTATGGATCTTAATATCAGTCGTCTGTCCGGACAGACCATTCCCACCAATCAGCGGCTGATGAATCATAATCTCGCTGTTTGGTAGCGCAAAGCGCTTGCCCTTTGCTCCAGACGACAGCAGGAATGCGCCCATAGATGCTGCCATACCAATACAAATCGTAGACACATCACATTTAATGTACTGCATGGTGTCGTAAATCGCCATACCAGATGTGATAGAACCGCCGGGCGAATTGATATAGAACTGGATATCCTTATCCGGGTCCTGTGCCTCCAGATACAACATCTGGGCAACGACCAGCGATGCTGTCGTATCATTGACTTCCTCTGACAGCATAATAATGCGATCATTGAGCAGGCGGGAGAAAATATCATAGGACCGCTCGCCACGGTTGGTCTGTTCGACTACATAAGGTACTAAACTCATAAATAACTCCTCCTTCCCCATCGGGGGTATGTAACGCTGGAGGGCTTTTTTAACGATTATTCAGCAGCCGGTGCAACTGCAACGGCATTTTCCTTCAGCATTTCAATGGTCTTGCTGGTTGTCAGGTCAGACTTGATGGAATCAACCGGAACAAACTGACGAACCTTATCGGTTTCCATGCCATACATTTCAGCCAGCTTTGCGTACTCGGCATCAACGTCCTCATCGGTCGGTACGATGTTTTCCAGCTCAGCGATCTTCTTCACTGCCAGCTGAACCTTGACCTGACGCTCTGCCTGCTCACGGAAGATACCGCGGAAGGACTGCATATCCATGCCCATCTGCTTTACATAGTCTTCCAGAGAAACGCCCTGCTGCTGGATACGGTAGCTGTAATCCTGCATGATATTATCCAGCTGTGCCTCATACATTGCGTCCGGAATATCAGCTTCCATGTTAGCCAGAACCTTGTCCAGAACCTTCTCCTCGAAGTTGCGGTCAGCTGCACTGCGCTTGCTCTC
This sequence comes from Eubacteriales bacterium, assembly GCA_030540435.1. GTDB lineage: Bacteria > Bacillota > Clostridia > Oscillospirales > Butyricicoccaceae > Butyricicoccus_A. The sequence continues at coordinate 38,068 of JAUNWG010000011.1, read as the reverse complement.
AGCGATCTTGCCCTCGATGTCCTTCTTCAGCTCATCCAGTGTTTCAAACTCGGAAACATCCTTAGCAAACTCGTCGTCCATCTCCGGCAGAACGGTTTCCATAACCGACTTAACGGTGCACTTAAATACTGCCGGCTTGCCTGCGAGATCTGCTGCCTGATACTCCTCCGGGAAGGTAACGTTAACATCACAGTCCTCGCCTGCGGACTTGCCTACCAGCTGATCCTCAAAGCCCGGGATAAAGGTGCCGGAACCCAGCTTCAGGCTATAGTCCTCGCCCTTGCCGCCTTCAAATGCTACGCCGTCAACAAAGCCCTCAAAGTCGATCACAACGGTATCGCCCAGAGCAGCTGCTCGCTCAACAGTCTCGGTGCTTGCGTCGCGCTGTGCCAGACGATCCAGCTCAGCCTTGATGTCCTCCTCAGTAACAGCAGCGTCTGCCTTCTCAGCCTCTACGCCCTTGTAATCCTTAACGGAAACCTCCGGCTCAACCGGTACGGTGCAGATAAATTCAAAGCCGTCATCCGTGAAATTGTCAACGTTAACGTCAGCAGCAGCAACCGGGGTGATGCCAGCTTCCTCAACAGCCTTCGGATAAACCTCCGGATAGATGATGTTCAGCGCATCATCGAGGAATACGCCCTGACCATACATCTTCTCAATGATCTTGCGCGGCGCCTTGCCCTTGCGGAAGCCCGGAACCTGAATCTGGTTCTTTGCCTTCTTGTATGCGGCATCCTTGGCCTTATCTAATTCTGCAGCGGAAACACCAATCGTCAGCTTAACCTGGCTATGCTCCAGCTTTTCGGTATTCTTGAGTTCCATATTGAATGACTCCTCCTAATTATATGTCCAATCTATTCTATCAGATAGTTGGCTTTTTGGCTACAATTTTTTCTATTTTTTTAGCAAGACAGGGGTGAAATCAATGAAATCCCCCGATACGAGCTTAAAATCAATGCCCTCGTGCACGCCGGTCACCGCATATCTCAAGCTGTCGGAATGCAGATGCCCATAAATACACTGCCGTACACTATATTTCTGCATCAGCGAAATAATCTCACCACAGCGGAAATTGGTAAAGATCGGTGGGTAATGCAGAAAACAGATGATCTCTTCTGCGCCCTGCGCCTGCGCGGCCTTGAAAGATGTTTCCAGCCGGATCAGTTCCCGCCGGAATATCTTTTCATCGTGGCATTCCTTAAAATTCTCCTCGAAAAACCAGCCACGTGTCCCACAAATACCAATATTATCATAAATGAAACAATTATTAAAGAGGAAATCAATATTTTTTATATTGTTTTCTTCAAAAAATCGTTTCATTTTGCTGACTGTGCTCCACCACAGGTCATGATTGCCCTTTCCAATGATCTTTTTTCCAGGCAGATCAGACAGAAACTGGAAATCCGGCAGACTCTGCGCCAGATTGATCCCCCACGAAATATCGCCGCCGATCACTACGGTATCATCCGGTGAGATGATCGCACGCCAATTTTTCTCGATTTTCTCCATGTATCCCTGCCATTTGCCGCCGAAAATATCCATCGGCTTATGCACACCAACAGACAGGTGCAGGTCGGAAATCGTATACAGCGCCATATTAAATCTTGCCCAGCAAATCGACCGTGCCGAGGATATCCTCGCGATCGATCACCAGATCAAAGCGCGGTGTAAGGCCGGACAGAGCAGCCAGCGGCGCCGGTACTGGCGCGCCAGTCATGCTATGAAGCTGGTCGAGCAGCTCGGTGCCATCGCTGTTAACCTCGCCGCCCAGTGCAGAAATCACGCTCTGGCAGAACTTGAACGGACTTGCCGTGGATGCGATCACAGTCGGTGTCGTGTCACCGGTACGTGTGCGATAATCTTCATAGACCTTGACAGCAACAGCTGTATGGGTATCAGACAGATACTTCTTCTCATGAAACAGCTGTGCAATCGTCTGCTTGGTCTGTGTATCATCGCAGAAGCCCGCTTCGAACTGATCTCCGATTCCTGCAAAGACGTCGGACGGCACCGTATAGCTGCCGTTTTCAGACAGCTGCTTCATCAGATCGGCAACCATAGTGTCATTATAGCCGGAAACAAG
>JAUNWG010000011.1:0-35972 GCA_030540435.1 Eubacteriales bacterium | reverse complement strand
TAAAATATCCATCGACGGGGAAATTGTTGTGTGGAACGGACGGATGCGATCATAGGTACCGCCAGAAGTAAAGAAATCCGTCAGGACGTTGTTTTCATTGGATGCACAGATCAACTTTTTGATCGGAACACCCATCTGCTTTGCAAAATAAGCTGCAAGAATGTTACCAAAATTGCCAGTTGGTACACAGACGTTGATCGGATCACCCAGCTTAATGTCGCCGCGATTGAGCAGATCACAGTATGCAGAAACATAGTATGCGATCTGCGGTGCCAGACGGCCCCAGTTGATAGAGTTTGCCGAGGACAGTGTCATCCCCTGCTGGTCCAGCTTATCGATGGAAGCCTTGTCGGTGAAAATCTTCTTTACTGCACTCTGCGCATCATCAAAGTTGCCGCGGATCGCGCAGACCTGGACGTTGTTGCCCTTCTGTGTTACCATTTGCAGCTTCTGAATGGTGCTGACACCGTCTACCGGATAGTAGACCATGATCTTGGTGCCCTCTACATCTGCAAAGCCGTCCAAAGCAGCCTTTCCGGTATCGCCGGAGGTCGCGACAAGGATGCAGGCAGTGCGATCTTCCCCAGTCTTGCGCAGCGATGCTGTCAGCAAGTGGGGCAGCATCTGCAATGCCATATCCTTAAAGGCACAGGTCGGGCCATGCCACAGCTCAAGAATATATTTGCCTTCGTCCAGTTTGACCAGCGGAGCAGTATCTGAGCCACCAAACTTTTCATCTGCATATGCACGTGCCGCATACTGCTGCAGTTCATCCGCAGTGAAATCTGTCAGGTATCTGCCCAAGATATCCGCACTTCTGCCGCGGTAATCCTTGGCGCACAGATCAGCGAAATCATCCGCTGTCAGCTTCGGAATTTCCGTCGGGCAATACAGGCCACCGTCCGGCGCAATACCGGAAGCGATCGCCTTTGCAGCACTTACCTTCCGCGTTTTATCTCTTGTGCTTACATAATCCATACTTTGAAAACCTCCTTGGGTATTTCATTATCATCAAAAGTTCGTAAGAACGAACCGATTTGCATTGTTATAAAATAAATCTGCTATTTGTTCATCAGAGTAGCCATGTCGGGCAAGCGCTTCTGCGAGCAGCTCCATGCCAGTAATATCCGAGATGCCATCCGGCAGCCGATCGCAGCCGTCCCAGTCTGCACCGATACTCAGGTTCTTTTCTCCACCAAGCGAACAGAAATGCTCTATGTGGCGCAGAATATCATCACAGGCGGCGCGCGTTTTCTTCGTCAGAAATGGCACATAAAAATTGATACCGACCAGCCCGCCGCGTCGGACAATCTCGCGGAACTGTGCGTCTGTCAGATTTCGCACATGCGGACACACCGCTTTGCTATCTGAATGCGTCGCGAGAATCGGTGCGGAAATGCATTCCGCTAAGTCCCAAAAGCCGCACTCCGAAAGATGGGAAACATCCAAAAACACGCCGTTCGCAGACAAATCTTGCGCCAGCTGCTTTCCTGCCGCTGTCAAACCGGCTCTATTATCCGTCGAGGCTCCGCAGCCGTAAATAGAGCGATGATTCCATGTCAGCGTGACAATACGGACACCGGCGTCGATTGCCGCCCGGATATCTTCCGCGCTTTGCAGCAGCTCCGCGCCTTCAATAGAAAGAAACGCCGCCGTTTTCCCTTGCTGCTTCGCCTGTGAAAAATCTATAGCTGTTTTACAATGCACCAGGCAGTCCGCATTCTCCGAAAATGCCTGTTGTGCAGTTTTCAGCAAATGCGTAAATCGCGCATGTGCATCGACAGGGTCTTCTACTGGTTTTGCACCGCAGAACAGCGCGAAGACCTGCGCATAATGGCCGAATCGCGCTGCACGCGTCAAATCCAGCTGCCCCCTGTTTCTTCGCAATGTGCCGCCATTTTTCGAGTAAATCGCGTATCGGCTCAACTCATAAATCGTGTCACAGTGCAGGTCAAAATAATCCATCAGACCACCTCAAATGCGTCGGGAATATGGTTAATGCGGCAGGTCGTATAATCCGGCGAAACCAGAACCTCAACGACGTCAAATCGCGGCTGAAGCTCTGTCGGATGATGGAGTAGCCACCGCTGGGCGGATAGAATAATTTTCCGCTGCTTAGCAGCTGTAACAGCTTCACACGGCGCGCCAAACTTTGTACTGCTGCGCGTCTTGACCTCGACAAAAGCAAGATACTGCGCATCTGCACAGATCAAATCGATCTCACCATACTGTGTACGATAATTGCACGCTACGATGTTATAACCCTTTCTGCGCAGGAACGCTTCCGCATGTCGCTCTCCCCGCTCACCAGTTGTCATGTATGAAGCACCTTTTTTAAAAAGGTTTTTCGGTGCAATGGGCAGATGCCGTACTGCTCAATTGCCGCATAATGCGCTTTTGTACCGTAGCCCTTGTGCTTCTCAAAGCCGTACTGCGGATACTGCTCCGCCATCTGACGCATATAGCGGTCACGTGTGACCTTCGCAAGGATGGACGCCGCTGCAATGGACAGCACTTTGCCATCACCGCCAATCACACATTCCGCCGGGATATCCAGCCCGCTGATTCGGTTGCCGTCCACAAGGGCGAAATCCGCAGGGACCTGTAGGGCTTCCACAGCGCGTTTCATCGCAAGAAATGTTGCCTGCAGGATATTGATTTCATCAATTTCTGTTTCACTTGCTTCGCCAATGCCCCACGCAAGGGCATTTTCTTTCACGAAATCAAAAAGTATTTCTCGCTTTTTCTCCGTAATTTTCTTAGAGTCATTAACGCCGGGCAGTTGAATCCCTTCCGGTAGTATAACGGCTGCGGCAACAACCGGACCTGCCAATGGACCGCGTCCGGCTTCATCAATGCCACATACAGCGGTAAAGCCCTGCGCGCGGATTTCTGCTTCTTTATCCATCGTCAGCAGGACAGGCGGTTTCTTCTCAGCCATGCGCCGATTCCTCCCCGTCGAAATCGCCGTATTCCTCCGGTGTTTCCAATGTGATCCGTCCGAGCTTTCCTCCGCGGTATTCGTCCAGCAGGATACGCGCCATACGTTCAGTATCGATCTCGCCGCCCGAAATCAGGAAGCCGCGCTTGCATCCGGCACGCATCAACAGCTCGTATCCAAGGAAATCAATTTCTTCTTCCTCGTCTGGCAGCTGGATCTTATAGCGTCCGGTCAACGACTGGGGTGCCTGATGATACAGAATTTCCATCAGCTTGCAGCCGAGCGTCTCTACGTCCACAACGTCGTCTTTGACTGCGCCGGTAACAGCAAGATAAATGCCAGTGCGTTCATCGTCAAATTTCGGCCACAGGATGCCCGGCGTATCCAGCAGCTCTAAACCACCTTCGATACGGAACCACTGCTGACCACGTGTAACACCCGGCCGGTCAGATGCCTTGGCAGATTTCCTGCCGAGTATCTTATTGATAAAGGTCGACTTACCAACATTCGGGATGCCGACGATCATCACGCGGACAGGGCGCCCAGTCTGCCCCTTTGCGTTCCACTGTTCGATTTTATCCGACAACAGCGAACGTACAGCAGCTACAAATTTATTGACGCCTGCGCCGCTTCTGGCATCCGTTAAAACAACAGCATAGCCCTGTTTTCTATAGTACGCTGCCCAGCGCTTCGTTGCCTCCGGGTCAGCAAGATCCGTACGGTTGAGCACCAGCAGGCGCGGCTTGTTCCCCGCGATTTCATCGATATCAGGATTACGGCTGACCTGCGGAATGCGTGCATCGACGATCTCACACACAGCATCCACCTGCCGCAGACTTTCCTGCATCTGACGGCGGGTACGTGTCATATGACCAGGATACCACTGTATATTCATGTATTCCTCCCTTTATGCTACCGTTCCGATTTCATTAAACGGATAAATACGCATCAGCACTTTGCCGATGATGTACCTTGTGTCTACCATGCCAAGCTGGGAATCACGGCTGTCAGTCGAGTGATTGCGGTTATCGCCCATGACGAAAATACAGCCCTCCGGCACAGTCTGCGGGAAGGTCACATCATAATAAGTCGTCGTTGGCTCAGCGATATAGTCCTCCTGGAGTATTTCGCCATTGATGGTCACTTCGCCGGTCTCAAAGTCGATATCCACCGTATCCCCTTCCGTCGCAATAACACGCTTGACGATCGGGCTGTCCATAAAGGAGCCCTTCGTCAGAATGACGACATCGCCCTTTTCCGGCGTATAGAACAGATTAGACACCAAAAGCTGATTTGACTGCTGCAGCGTCGGCACCATAGAAGAGCCTTGCACGCCGATAATACGCACGCCAAATACAAAGATCAGTATGACTGCTGCCAACGAAATCAGCAGCGCCTCTCCCCAATCAAACAGCTCGCTATGAAACCGTCCCTGCGGCGCTTCCTCCTCGTTGGATTTTTTTTGTTTACGCATTGATTGAATCATCCTTTCATCGGATAGGCATATATTTTTATATTATACTGTTTTACACGAAGTTGGCAAGCTAATTTTACGCAGAAACGGACAAAAACAGCGAAATAATCTGTTCGCAGCACGACAAACCGAGCTACAAAAACGAAAAGGGAGAGAACAGCGAATGTCCTCTCCCTTGTGGTTCTGAATACAGGCTGGGAATTACAGCTTCTCCTGAACCTTTGCCGCCTTGCCGACTCTGCCACGCAGGTAGTACAGCTTTGCACGGCGAACCTTACCGTTGCGCAGTACCTCGAACTTTGCAATGTTCGGGGAATGTACCGGGAAGGTCTTCTCAACGCCTACGCCGTAAGAAATACGTCTAACGGTCACAGACTTGTTGATGCCGCTATGCTTCATAGCGATGATGGTACCCTCGAAAATCTGAATTCTTTCGCGGTTACCTTCCTTGATCTTCTGGTGTACCTTTACGGTATCGCCAACTTTGAGCTCCGGCAGATCGGTCTTGATCTGCTGTTCTGCGAGAACCTTTACTAAGTCCATCGTATTTTCTCCTCTCAATCTTAGACAATCATGCCCCTTTTAAAACCTCATGTCCTGTCTGACTGTCGTACACATACAGTGCCGCATCTGACTGGTGGTCACGCCCCGTGACCGGGTGAGCAGAGGATTGCCCGGTTTCAAGTAGTAAGTTTATCACGAATTTTCCCGGAATGCAAGAGAAAGAAGCAAAAAATACCATGCTAATTTGTACATATTTGTTGTTGGTTCTCACCAAATATGATATAATAGTTTGGCAATAATCATTTCATTTTTCATATTAAGGAGGATATCTATAATATGTGGGCATATGAAAGTGTTTTTTATCAGATTTATCCGATGGGCTTCTGCGGTGCGCCGTGGGAAAACGACGGCAAGACAGTAAACCGCATCAAAAAGGTTGGAGACTGGGCAGAGCACATCGCTTCTGTCGGCTGCAATGCGATTTACTTCTCCCCTGTCTTTGAATCGGACAGCCACGGTTATGATACACGGGATTTCCGCAAGATCGACTGCCGTCTGGGCACGAATGCGGATTTCGCTGCGGTTTGCGATACCCTTCACAAAAACGGCATACGCGTTGTACTGGATGGCGTATTCAATCATGTCGGACGCGGTTTTTGGGCATTCCGCGATGTACAGGAAAAGAAAGCGGATTCCCCGTATAAAGACTGGTTCAACATCAGCTTCGAGGGCAATTCCAACTACAATGACGGCTTCTGGTACGAAGGCTGGGAAGGCCATTATGAACTGGTCAAGCTGAACCTGCGCAATGAAGCGGTCATCCAGCATATTTTTGACTGTATCCGCGGCTGGGTCGAGGAATTTGATATCGACGGTCTGCGCCTTGATGTAGCATATTCGCTCGACCGCGATTTTATCCGCCGCCTGCGTTCGTTCTGCGACTCGCTCAAGCCGGAGTTTTATCTGGTCGGCGAGGTCATGAGCAGCGACTGCAGCCCGTTCCTGCAGGAGGATATGCTGCACTCCTGCACCAATTATGACTGCTACAAGGGGCTGTATTCGTCGTTCAATTCGATGAACATGTTTGAGATCACCCATTCTCTCCAGCGTCAGTTCGGGCCGGAATACTGGACAACGTATAAGGGAAAGCATCTGCTGTCCTTTGTCGACAACCATGACGTCACACGCGTGGCTTCTATTCTGACCAACGAAAAGCATCTTCCGCTGATTTATGCACTGATGATCGGCATGCCAGGTATCCCATGCATTTACTACGGCAGCGAGTGGGGCGAAAAGGCGCAGAAGCAGAGCGGTTCGGATGCAAACCTCCGTCCGTGCTTTGAAGAGCCACAGTTTAACGAACTGACGGAATTTATTTCCAAGCTGGCAGCAGCAAAGAAAGACTCCAAGGCGCTGTGCTATGGCGACTTTACCACCCGCCTGCTGACCAATAAACAGGTGATCTTTGAGCGCGCCTTCGAGGGCGAGCGTGTCATGGTCGTCATCAACGCAGACGATCAGCCGTTTACCGCGCACTTTAACGCCGATGCCGGACGCGCACGCGATCTGATTACCGGTGACGTGCACGATTTCGGCGGCGGTTCTGAGCTTCCTCCGTATTTCGCCGCTTACTGGCAGGTATTTTAAGGCGTATCTGAAAAAATAAAGCAATCCCTTCTGCTTCACCGTGCTGCATGCAGTTATATCAACTGCGGTCAACCGGTGTTCAGAAGGGATTTTTTGTCGGATATCTTGATTCAGCTGTTCTCTTGCTCTGCAAGCTCCTGCAATTCAATCCATCGCTCGGTCTTTGCGTCCAGCTGTGCGCTTACCTCCTCCGATTCCGTTGTCAGCTGCTGAAGGGCGATAAAATCTGTGGTATTTTCCTGTAGCTGTTGCTTTAATGTCGCCAGCTTTTGCTCCAGCACGGCGATCTCATCGTCGATGTGCTCCAGTTCATAGCGGTCCTTGTAGCTGAGCTTTGGCTTTGCGGCAGCTTTGGCACGCGGCTTAGCAGCGCGCTCTGTTTTCTTCGGCGCAGAATCGGTGGCTGGCGCACGCTTTTCCAAATAATCCGCATAGTTCCCCAGATATTCCTGTACACTGCCACCCTGACGGAATTCAAAAATACGGTTGGCAATGCGATCGAGAAAATACCGGTCATGTGAGACGGCCAGCACAGCGCCGTCAAAATTGTCCAGATAATTTTCCAGAATTGTCAACGTTTCGATGTCAAGGTCATTGGTCGGCTCGTCCAGTAACAGGATATTTGGTGCGCTCATCAGGACACTGAGCAGGTATAGACGGCGTTTCTCTCCGCCGGAAAGGCTGCCAATGCGTGTCCATTGTGACTCACCGGAAAACAAGAAGGTTTCCAACATTTGTGCGGCGGATAACGTGCCATCCGGCGTGCGCACGGTTTCCGCGATGTCGCGGATGAATTCAATTACTTTCCGATTTTCGTCCATATGCCCGCAGTCCTGTGCAAAATAGCCCACACGGACGGTTTCGCCAAACGATATCTCACCGCTATCGGGCTGCGCTTGCCCTGCAAGAATACGCAGGAATGTGGATTTTCCGGTGCCGTTGCGCCCCACAATGCCAATGCGATCGTCGCGGGCGACATTCAGGCTGAAATCCCGGATATAGGTCGTGCTGTCCCAGCTCTTATACAGCCCACTGACTTCGATCGTCTTTTTGCCGAGACGGGTGGAGATGGATTTCATCTCCACAGAACTTGCTTCCTCTGGCGCTGTCTGTGCCGAAAGCGCTTCATACCGCTCGATCCGGCTGCGGCTCTTGGTCCCGCGTGCCCGCGCGCCACGGCGCATCCATTCCAGCTCGCGCCGCAGCAGGCTTTGGCGTTTGCGTTCAGATGCAGCAGCACTGGCCATACGTTCTGCTTTGCGCTCCACATAACCCTCGTAGTTTTCTTCGTAAAAATACAGCTTCCCATGCTCCAGCTCACAAATGCGGTTGGTAACACGGTTGAGAAAATAACGGTCATGCGTAATGATCACGATCGCGCCGCGATATGCCTTGAGCTGCTGCTCCAGCCATGCGGCAGTTTCATTGTCAATATGGTTCGTCGGCTCGTCTAAAATCAGGATCTCACTTGGATTGATGAGCGCGGAACAGATCGCAACGCGCTTTTTCTGTCCACCGGACAGCAGCCGCACATCTCTGTCGAAATCCGTAACCCCCAGCTGGGTCAACAGCATTTTTGCTTCGTAAGCGCGCTCCTGCGCGAATGCAGTAGATGCACCGCGGAATACCTGCTGTAACACAGTGACCGGCTCGGAAAAATCCGGTTCCTGCGGTAGATATCCAATGCGCACACCGCGCGCCAATGTGATCGTGCCGCTGTCTGCCTCCTGTAAACCTGCAAGGATACGCAGGAAGGTGGATTTTCCGGTACCATTGATGCCGATAAATCCCACCTTGTCGTGCTCCTCAAGTGCAAAACCGACGTCATCAAACAATGTATTTTCACCCCAGCTCAGGGAGATATGCTCTGCGTTGAGTAATACCATGGCTGCTCCTTTCTGTGCGACGAAGAAACCGCCGGAGCTTATGCCCGGCGGCTCAGAATCTCTATTCCTATTACAACGAGCGGACAATGTCCTTAAAACGGTTGCCTCGCTCCATAAAATTTTTAAAGATATCAAACGATGCGCTGGCAGGAGACATCAGTACGATATCACCATCTTCCGCAGCAGCGGCAGCGCCCTTAACTGCTTTTTCAAAATCATCATATGTGTCAATCATAAGTGCGTTCGGATCATAGTTTTCAGCAGCCAATACTGAAGCCTTAATTGCCGGTGCAGTGGAATCATCCGGATTTGCATCAATCAATATCAAACGCTTGACATGGTCGCAGACAACCGGGCCAAAGGAATCATACGGAATTTTCTTGTCATGCCCACCCGCCAGTAGGATAACCTTTTGGTCAAATGCACGCAGACCAGCTGCTGTTCTTGTTGGGCTGGATGCAATGGAGTCATTATAGTAGCGAACACCGTTCAATGTGCGAACAAGCTCCAAACGATGCTCCACGCCGCCAAAGGTATGTGCGACCTCGCGGACATCCTCAAAGGATACCTTTCCATGCGTCAGGCAAGTGGCCGCCATATAGTTTGCAATGTTGTGTGCCCCCGGAATACGGATTTCAGAAGCATCCATGATTTTGCGGCGGTTGCCGTCTTCTGCGTACCAAATAACGCCGTCTTGCAGATAGACACCATTTTCAACCGGCTGCTTCATAGAAAAATATAACAGTTCTACGCCGTCTGCTGGCTTGAAATCCTGTGAAACAGCATCATCCGCATTGAGTACCAGCTTGGCGCCGGGCTTCTGATTGACAAAAATATTGGTCTTGGCTTCAATATATTCTGCCATGTCCTTGTGGACATCAAGATGATTCGGCGTGACATTGGTGACAAGCGCAGCCGCAGGTGAGCACTGCATATTCATAAGCTGGAACGAGGAAAGCTCGACAACGGCGATATCCTGTTCTGTCATGAATGGTACATCCGCCAGCAGCGGACGTCCGATATTGCCGCCGAGATGGCAGGCATAGCCTGCCTTTTTCAGAATCTCCGCAGTCAGCGTTGTCGTTGTGGTTTTTCCATCCGAGCCAGTGATCGCAAAGATCGGACACGGGCACACACGCATGAATACTTCCATCTCGCTGGTGATGATGCTTCCCTGCTCACGTGCCTTTACCAATGCCGGCTGGTTCGGATGCATGCCCGGGGTACGGAAAATATAGTCACCAGACAGATTCTTCAGATAATCATTGCCGACACAGAACTGAACGCCAAGATCTGCAAGTCCCTCATAGATCTCACCAAGATCATCTATCGATTTGCGATCATGTACGGTGACATTCGCACCTGCTTCCAGCAGCAGGCTGTTGAGCGGCGTATTGCTGACACCAATGCCAATCACAGTGACGCTTTTTCCGCTCATGGATTCCAGAAAACGATCAAATGCACTCATTTTTTCTTGCCTCCGGATGGTAAGCTGCAGAAGCATTTCCTCCTGCACAGACAAAACCATCGTTTTATTTCATTTATAGTCAGGAATCCATACTGTGCGACAGGATTCCCGCATCCTGTTCCCAATCATTTGGGACACTTATTTTTTTAAGAAGTGAGCAAAGAGTAAGCCGGGTTCTGTCATTGGAACAGCCATCTATCTGGGACGTATGTTACCACACGCCTCTAGCCACCTTCTCGGGACGGGACGGGCAGCCCCTATGTGTCCCTCTGCGGTGTTGCTGCGGATAGAGTTTACAGAATCCCACAGTTACCTGCAGGACTGGTGAGCTCTTACCTCGCCTTTCCACCCTTACCGCGGAAAACCACGGCGGTATATCTCTGTTGCACTTTTCCTGGAGTCACCTCCGGCGGACGTTATCCGTTATCCTGCCCTGTGCAGCCCGGACTTTCCTCATAAACGGCCTTTCGGCACTGCTTACGCGGCTGTTTACTTTACTCACTGCGTTTTATTATACTGAAATCCACAATTTTGTCAATCTCCTGAAAAAATCCTATGTGGGAAAGCCGTGCGCAGGTATGGCAGTACAACTGCTGCAAATTCACCGTCATGACAACACCATTTGCTCCGATGGATAGAAACTTTACTCCCATCCAGCGTATAAGCGGGTATTTTCACCGCTCCCGCCAACTCCATACGGCAGAAATCAGACACCTGCACATAGATCATACGTGCAACCTCTTCCCCTAGTGAAAAAGACGGGACATCCTGCCGCAGCACAAACACATTGGAAATCGTCCGATCATAATACCCCGGTATTTGAAAATCCGGAGCGCGGTATTTTCCCAGCGAAATGAATTCTCCTTGCGTTAACTTCAGACCGATCTCCTCACCTAGCTCTCGAGCCACTGCTTGTTCCGGCGTCTCGCCTGCATCAATGTGACCACCACAGGCAAGGTCGAAATATCCGGGGAAATCCTGCTTGTCATACGCCCGCTGTTGAAAATATAACACAGGACTGGTTTTGCCAACTACCCAGCAATGCACTACCTGATGCAACAGCCCCTCTGCGTGCACACGGCTTCGTGATGCACAGCCGATCTGATTCCAGTTCTCATCATAGATATCCAGTAATTCTTCCACATATATTCACCCATTCATATCATACCGCAACAGGTAGACACATGCAAATATTTTCAACGAATTGTCACATGGTAGAGCGCCATCCAGTGATGCAGCTGTAAGAAATATGCAATTGTCTGCGGTGTAAGCATCAGCTGTCCATACCACGGCTGTGCGCGGCTTTCTGTCAACAGCTGCTCAAGCGCCTCTTTCTTTACGATATCGAACAGCGGTGAGGTTCCTTCGTCTATGATCTGCCGCAGCAGATTGGAGACTGCACGCATATACGCCGGGTTGTGTGTTTTTGGATACGGACTTTTCTTGCGAACACGGATTTCTTCTGGCAAAATGCCCCGTACAGCTTCACGTAGCAGCCCCTTTTCCATGCCATTTAAATCCTTCATTTCCCACGGTACATTGTAGAGATATTCTGCAATGCGGTGGTCGCAGAACGGCACACGAACCTCAAGTCCACTGAACATGCTCATACGGTCTTTTCGATCGAGAAGAGTCTGCATAAACCAGCCGAAATTCAGTCGCGTCATTTCCCGGATACGTCGGTCATCATCGCTGTGAATACCCTCTGGTATGACCTGTGCAATCGTCTGGCGGTATTTCTCGTCGACATAAGCAGTTGCATCAATCTGCTGCCGCCATTCCTCCCGCAGAAATGACGCACGGTATTCTGTAGACTGCGCCCACGGGAATCCCGCCTTGCGCCGGATATCCGCATCACGATACCAGGGATATCCACCGAAAATTTCATCTGCGCACTCACCGGACAATGCAACTGTACTGATCTTCTTAATTTCCCGGCAGAACAACAGCAGCGATGCATCAACATCTGCCATCCCCGGTAAATCACGTGCCTCCACCGCTTCAAACAGCGCCTGCACCAGCTGAGGTGTATCAAGGATGACCAGATGATTTTTGGCACCGATCGCGTCATTCATCTTATTAATAAAGGTATCATCACTATTCGGCTGAAAATGAGACTTTTTAAAATATTTTGCATTATCGCGATAAGTGACTGATACCGTATCCAATGTTCTTCCCTGCTCTGCATATTCTTTTGCGGCAACTGCAGAAATAATACTGGAATCCAGACCCCCGGAGAGGAATGTGCACAGCGGAACATCAGAAACAAGCTGCCGTTTGACAGCATCCACTACAAGCTCCCGTACATGTGCCACGGTTTGCTCCGTATTGTCCGTGTGCTCCTTGTCCTCCAGCTTCCAATATTGCCGTAGACGCACGCCATCTGTCCGAGAATACGTTCCGCACCATCCTGCTGGAAGCTCCTGAATATCACAAAATACCCCATATCCTGGTGTACGCCCCGGCCCGACCAACATTAGCTCACAAATGGATTCCAGATCGATCTCCGCATGAATATCCGGATGTGAAAGCAATGTTTTTATTTCTGAAGCAAACAAAAAGTTGTCGTTTTTATGTGTAAAGAAGAATGGCTTTACACCAATGCGATCTCGTGCAAAAAACAGCGATTTTTTATGAATATCCCACACTGAAAAGGCATAAATTCCATTAAGCACATTCAGACATGCCTCTCCCCATTCCAGATAAGCAGTCAGGACGACCTCTGTATCGGAGTGTGTAGAAAATATATGTCCGAGCGCGCAAAGCTGCTGCCGCAGCTCCTGTGTATTATACAATTCACCATTATATACAATAATATATTCATCTTCACCGATACGGCGCAGCATAGGCTGCCGACCGCCTTCAATATCAATAACCGCAAGCCTATCATGTAGCATCGCTGCACCTTCGCCAATCCAGATGCCGTTCTGATCTGGTCCGCGGCGGCGCATGGTCTGCTGCATCCGTTCCAATACCCGTGCTGACGGAATTTCTCCTACAAGTCCTGCAATTCCGCACATAGCTCTGCCTCCATTTCTGAAAATCACAATTGAAAATGAAACTCCAGTCATTTTATGCTGCAAAATAATGTAATATTCGCCCATACACGCTGTATGCTTATAAAGTGGTACCAGTATAATCTTTTATCGTTATTTTTCAGTTTTATCTCCAGAATTTAATATATATTTTGTGGAATATTCACGAAATCATGGTCGATTTTTGATGCATTTCCTGCCTTTGATATGCAGGAATGTACCTTGACAATTGCATAGAATTCAGCGTAAAATATTAGTAAGCAAAGATGCTCCTCATCTAAGGGTATCTTTGCTCTTTTTGTTTTTCATCGCATATTATTTTAGAAAGGGAGAGTTCCCATGAAGGATATTATCGCTCATGGCGACAATATAAACGTGCTGCTTGCACGGTACGGCGTAAAGTTCGGTATATACAAAAACGGAACGTTTCATGAACAGCTGTTTCCATTTGATCCGATCCCGCGTATTATTCCGGCAAATGATTTTGAGTATCTGGAGCGCGGTTTAAAGCAACGCGTGGACGCATTGAATCTGTTTCTTGCAGATATTTATGGAGCAAAAAAAATTATTCAGGATGGTATTGTACCAGAGGATTTTGTTTTTTCCTCCTCCGGCTATCTTCCTGAATGTGAAGGTATTACTCCGCCCGCAGGTATCTACAGCCATATTTCCGGCATTGACCTTGTACAGGCAAAGGATGGTACATGGTATGTACTTGAGGACAATCTACGTATTCCGTCCGGCGCCTCCTATCCGCTGATTGCACGCGCACTATCCCGCAAAGCAAGCCCGGATGTGTTCCGCAGATATGCCGTCCGAGATAACCGCGACTATGCAAACATGCTGCGCGAAACAATGGACAATGTCAATCTCGGCGGCATCAATGTTATTCTGACCCCTGGACGATATAATGCAGCATTTTTTGAGCATTCCTATCTCGCAGAAAAAACAGACAGCGTTCTTGCGATGCCGAATGACCTGTTTGTACAGGATTGTAAGCTTTATTACCGCGGCGATCATGGCAAAAAGCAGCGTGTTGGTGCCGTCTACCGTCGTCAGTCGGATGAGTTTCTTGATCCATGTACCTTCCGCTCGGATTCTGTTATTGGTGTTCCAAATCTGATGGCTGCTTACCGTGCCGGCAATGTCGCCATCATCAATGCACCGGGCAATGGTGTTGCAGACGATAAGGGTATTTATTATTTTGTTCCGAAGATGATTCGTTATTATCTGGGTGAGGAACCGATCCTCAATAACGCACCTACGTATCTGCCAATGTACGAAGAGGATAAGAAAATTGTCCTCGAAAATCTTGACCATCTGGTTATCAAGGACGTTGCAGAAGCAGGCGGCTATGGCGTTGTATTTGGCGACAAAATGTCTGAACAGGAGTTGGCAGACTGGAGAGCGCTCATCGAGCGTGAGCCACGCCGCTTTATCGCACAGGAGGTCATTGACTTCCGTGATCTGGAAATCATGGATGAAGGCAAGCGCGTCATGCGTAAGGCAGACCTTCGTGCATTTGTACTCAGCGGAGCGGAAACCAAGGTCTGGGCAAGCGGTCTGACCCGTTTCTCGCGCAATCCGGATTCGTTTATTGTTAACTCATCGCAAGGAGGAGGATTTAAGGACACATGGGTACTTTCTCGGTAGAAAAAAGAGACAGCCTTTATTGGCTGGGACGATATACAGAACGTGTGTATACCACACTAAATGCGTTTTATAATTATTATGACCAAATGATCGATAGTCAGGCCGATGCATATAAAAAACTGTGCGAGCGTCTGGATATCCCGAATATTTATGAGAGTGAATCGGATTTTATCCATCGCTTCCTGTTTGACAAGGATGACCCGAATTCTATTTTTACATCGCTCAACCGCTCGTATGACAACGGCATTGTACTGCGCAATGAGATCACAAGCGATTCACTGGCTTACATCCAGATGTCTCTGGATATCTATGCTGCTTCCTCCCATTCGGACGTACCGACTATGGCATTATTACCAGTACAGGATTACCTTCTGGCATTCTGGGCAAGCATTGACGACAATGTATTCGACCAGCGCGCACGCAGCGTGATCAAATGCGGTCGCTATGTTGAGCGGCTTGACCTTTATCTGCGCCTGAGCTTTCCAACATCAGCTATTGAACGCGCATTATGTAAAATGACACCGCGCCTCAAGCAGAGCGGCATCGCATATGATGATGAAATCCTTGACTGTCTCCACGCACGTGTGCGTGAGGAAGTAATGCATGTGCCGGGCTGGCGCAGAGAATGCGCCCGCCAGCTGATGCAGCTGATTACTGAATAATTGTAAGGAGTTTAAAGTGTATGAGAAAGCTGTATTTTTCGCACTGTAAAAAGCTCGAATTTGATACCCCGATTATCTCACACAGCTTTTCCCTGCGGCTTGTCCCTACCACAGACAGCCGTCAGATCATCTGCGACTTAAAGAAAGATGTAACACCCACTGAGCATCTGTCAGCTGTTACAGATGAATGGGGCACAACCATGTGGATCGGTGACTGTTATTATGAGCATGATACGTTTTCTTACTCTGTTTCCGGCATCGCGTGGGTAAAGGATACGCCGTATATTGAAGGTCCGTTGCACCCGATTTACCGCTATCCTTCCGAGCTGACACATCCGGGCAAAGCAATTGAAGCGATATATGCTGGGGCAGAAATCACAAGTGTCGATCCTGTTACCCGTGCGCAGGAATGGATGCATCTGCTTTACAACACCATGACGTATGAAAAAGGTGTAACAAATGTACATACGACAGCAGAAGAAGCAGCAGCGCTCGGCAAGGGTGTATGTCAGGATTATACACAATTGATGATCGCACTGTGCCGCCGTGATGGCATCCCGGCACGCTATGTCGTTGGTTACCTGTATGGCGAGGGAGAAACCCATGCATGGATTGAAATTTTTGACGGCAAGCGTTGGTGCGGCCTTGACCCTACCAATAATTGCATGATCAACAGTGATTATATTTGTCTGACCAGAGGACGTGATTACAATGACTGTATCCTGGATAAGGGCTTTTTCCGTATACCGGGCTATGAGCTGCATACCGTTTCACAAAAACAAACCGTAAATGTAACAGTCCGCGACCTGTAACTACTCTATATAGAGTATAAAATAGCATAAAAACACACCATATTGACCGACAAGTATCACGCTTGCCGGTTATTATGGCGTTATGGAGGGATAATTCATGATTCAAGAAGTTGTATCTGTCGGTCTGCCGGTCGATGAACGCTGGAAAATCATCAAAAACCGGTTTGAACCGGAGGAAGGCGCCCATTCCGGCATGAAACGTATCTGTGTCATAACAGGTACGCACGGTGACGAGCTGGAAGGGCAATATGTTTGTTATGAGCTGGCACGCCGGATCAACGCGCATCCCGAACTGCTACATGGCATTGTAGACATCTATCCTGCTTTGAATCCGCTGGGCATCGATTCCATTACCCGCTCTGTTCCAATGTTCGATCTGGACATGAACCGTATTTTTCCGGGAACAAACACCGGCGCAACAACAGAATATGTCGCGGCGCAGATCATGCAGGATATGGCCAGTGCTGATATGACGATTGATATCCATGCATCGAATATTTTCCTGCGAGAGACTCCGCAGGTGCGTGTCAATGAGCTGTCCGCAGATGTTCTGCTGCCATATGCCAAGCTGCTGAACACGGATTTTGTCTGGGTGCACTCTTCCGCAACTGTTCTGGAGGCAACACTGGCATACAGTCTGAATGTCACAGGAGTCCCCTGCCTGGTCGCTGAGATGGGTGTAGGTATGCGTATTACAAAGGACTACGGCATACAGCTGGTCGACGGTATTTTCCGCATCATGTGTGAAATGGGTATCTGGTCCGGCGAGGCGCCAGCGGTTCGGGAGCCAATCGTATCGCGTGACCGCCATGTCAGCTTTATCAACGCGGAAGCATCCGGTATTTTTATACCGGCAATTGAGCACTGGACGCATGTCAATGAAGGGGATCATATCGGTGATATCGTCTATCCGGCTACTGGTGAGATTCTTCATAACGTCAAAGCGGAAGTAAGCGGCAGGGTATTTACCCTGCGTGAATATCCGGTCGTATATAGCGGTTCATTGATTGCACGCATTCTGGACGATGAATATGAGGAGGACATCGAAAATGAATAAGGAAACACTGTTTGAACTTCCCTCCCCATATCGCGACCCACTGAACATAACCGGGTATCGGTTTGGCCGCGGCGAAAAATCCGTGTGTATCGTAGGCGCAATGCGCGGCAATGAGATCCAACAGCTATATATCTGCTCCCAGCTGGTACATACGCTTGAACGGTTTGAAAAACGCGGCCTGCTTGTTAAGGGCAATGAGATCCTTGTAGTTCCTTCCGTGAACCATTATTCCATGAATATCGGCAAACGTTTCTGGGCGATGGATAATTCAGATATTAACCGTATGTATCCGGGCTATGACCACGGTGAAACAACGCAACGTATTGCCGCTGGTATTTTTGAAAAGGTTCAGGGCTACCGGTATGGTATCCAATTCCCTTCTTTTTATATGCGGGGCGACTTTATTCCGCATGTCCGCATGATGGATACCGGTTTCCAATCTACATCTCTGGCGAACCTGTTCGGTCTGCCGTATGCACTGATCCGCAAGCCGCGTCCGTATGATACCGGTACATTAAATTATAACTGGCAGATTTGGGATACCAATGCATTCTCCGTTTATACCAAGGAAACCGACCATATTGATGAGGAATCCGCTCGTATCGCGATCGTTTCCGTTCTGCGTTTCCTGTCCCGCATGGGCATCCTGAAATATCATTGCCACAGCGGCTACATTGCTTCCATCATCCAAGAGGATGAGCTGCGTTCTGTGCAGTCACCCTGCGGCGGCATTTTCATGCGAATCAAACATCCAGGGGATGAAGTTTCCTATGGTGACGAATTGGCGCAAATCATCCATCCTTTGGAGGGATATGTCATCAATCGTGTTTATGCGCCGTGTGACGGCATTGTATTCTTCTCCCATTCTGCCCCGCTGATCAATGAGCAGACCACGGCATTCCGTATTATTCGCCGTCTGCATGGCTGATTGGCTTATAAAACAGCATACACGAACGCCGCGCAATCGTGCGGCGTTCTTTCTCTCTATCACAACGTGCAAGAGACCCAAAAACTGTTATGCTGCCAAATCCCGATTAAAAAATATCATATTTATTCCAGACTTTGATATCTGGCTCTATCTTTCTCAGCTTTTCTGTGTTATAATTCTTTTAAGCGTTATTTGAATAACAAAGAAATTCAGAATTCTGACTTTCCAGATGCGCTCGAAACAATTGAATAAAATAATCGGTGCCTCTGACTGCGCAAAACCGCAGAATCAGAGGGTAAAAGGGAAACAGGTGTGAATCCTGTACGATCTCGTCACTGTGACAGGGGAGCACAAAGTAATGTGCGTTCGCACGGCCACTGGCATTTATGCCGGGAAGGCTGCTTTCTGTAATGAGCCTCAAGTCAGGAAACCTGCCGTTTATTTGGTACAGGAATACTATATTCCAGATCACGAGGTATTGGTCGTACTGTTTTTGATGCTGCCTGCGGTGGCGGATAAATTGTGCTGCTCTTTACACCATGCGTAAGGGGCATTGCTTTTTTCTCGGCAACAGAGCGGAATGTGGGATTTCTGTGCCTTCCTGCAATTGTTTGAAAAAATTACTTAGGAGGGTTTTGTTATGAAAAAACTGACCGCTGTACTGCTTGCCCTGTCTGTGACAGTGACCATGCTGCTGGCTGGCTGTGGTTCCAAGACAGACAATGAAACAACTGATACCGGTTCCGGTGTTGCATCTACTACGGCTGCTGGCTCCGGCGAGGTAGCTGATGCGGATGATGAAGAGAACTATGATACTGGTGATGCTTCTCTGGACGACATCCGCAACCAAGATGATATCGGCGATAACGAGCTGCTGGTTCTCAGCTTCGGCACCAGCTTTAACGACAGCCGCCGCCTGACCATCGGTGCAATTGAGAACGATCTGGATAACGCATTCCCGGATTTCTCTGTAAGAAGAGGTTTTACCGCTAACATCATCATTGACCATGTCCAGAAGCGTGATGGCATTCTGATCGATGACGTTGATGCTGCCCTGAAACGTGCAGTCGACAACGAGGTAAAGAATCTGGTTATTCAGCCGACCCATCTGATGCATGGACTGGAATACGATGAACTGGTAGAAGCAGTGGGTGGATATGCAGATGCATTTGACAAGGTCGTATTCGGTGAGCCTCTGCTGTCCAGTAACGACGATTTCGCAAGAGTTGAAAAGGCAATCACCGATTGGACTGCGGAATATGACGACGGCGAGACTGCAATCTGCTTCATGGGCCATGGCACAGAAGCAGAATCGAATGAAGTATACCAGAAAATGCAGGATCTTTTGACAGCTGACGGTTATGACAACTATTACGTAGGCACAGTTGAAGCAACCCCGTCTCTGGACGATGTACTCGCCAAGGTTCAGGCAGGAAACTACAAGCGCGTTATTCTGGAGCCGCTGATGGTCGTAGCTGGTGACCATGCAAACAACGACATGGCAGGAGACGAGGAAGGTTCCTGGAAGACGACCTTCGAGGATGCCGGCTATGAGGTCGAGTGCCTGCTCCGTGGTCTGGGCGAAAACGAGGCAATTCGCCAGATCTATATTGACCATGCACAGGCAGCGATCGATTCCCTGAATCAGTAATTTCTGAATCTCATAAATGATACTGGGCGGCGCGGGGCAATCTCGGGCCGCCTTCCTTTTGAAAGGGGAAAAGCAATGAAGAATAAGAAATTTTTGGCTGCCATGATGGCGCTGACAATGGCAGTGTCTATGCTGTCCGGCTGTGGGAACACACCTGACGCAAATAGCTCGGCAACTGGTTCCGCCGATATCGGTTCTGCTGACAGCAAGGTTGCGACTGCCGCTGAAATGACAACACGCGAAGAAGTGGTGGAAGACGGTATGGAGCCGATTACCGGCGACAAGGTCAAAGATGGTGTCTACCCGGTCACTGTCGATTCCAGCTCCAGTATGTTTCATATCACAGCGTGTGAGCTGACGGTAAAAAGCGGTGAAATGACCGCGGTTATGACGATGAGCGGCACAGGCTATCTGTATGTATATATGGGTACCGGCGAGCAAGCAGCTGAGGCAAATGAGAGCGACTATATCCCGTTTGAAGAAACTGCGGACGGTAAACATACATTCACGGTTCCGGTTTCAGCACTGGACGCAGGCATTGACTGTGCAGCGTTTAGCAAGAACAAGGAAAAATGGTATGACCGCACATTGGTATTCCGTGCGGATTCCCTTCCGGTCGATGCCTTTGCCGATGGTGTGATCACCACACCGGAAAGTCTCAATCTGGCAGATGGCACGTATACAGTGGATGTCACACTGGACGGTGGTTCTGGACGCGCAAGCGTGGACTCCCCTGCTGAGCTGACGATCAAAGATGGTAAGGCTACAGCGAAAATTGTTTGGAGTAGCTCAAACTATGACTATATGAAGGTAGCTGACGTGCAGTATGACCTGATAAATACGGAAGGCAATTCTACATTTGAAATTCCTGTTACCGGTTTTGATTACAAAATGCCGGTTTCTGCGGATACCACTGCAATGAGTACGCCGCATGAAATCGACTATACGCTGTACTTCGATTCCTCGACCATTGAAGCCAAATGAAAGCATTAAAAAAATGGATGTCTGTTGCGTTGATCGTCTGCATCTGCTGTCTGACCGGCTGCAGCAGCTCTGCCGAGTCGGAATCTACAGGAGGCTGGGCGGACATGACGCCAACGGGCAGTATGGAATTGCAATATGCCAACCAATTTTCTGTAGATTATTATGATGGCGGCTATTCACTGATTACGATTGGTGACACAGACCAATTCCTGCTTGTGCCGGAAGGTAAAGATACGCCGGAAGGACTTGACAGTGATATTACTGTCTTGCAGCAGCCGATTGCAAATATCTATGTTGCAGCCTCCTCCGCAATGGATTTATTCTGCGGCCTGGATTCCTTGGACGCTGTCCGTATGACCAGTACGGCACTGGCGGACTGGAGTTTGCCGGAAATCCAACAGGCAATGGAAAACGAAGATATCCTCTACGTCGGCAAATACAACACCCCGGATTATGAGACAGTAATATCCGAAAACTGCAGCATGGCAATTGAATCGACAATGATCTATCACAACCCAGAAACACAAGAACAGCTGGAAAGCCTCGGTATTCCAGTAATGGTAGAGCGTTCCAGCTATGAATCGCATCCGCTGGGACGGATGGAGTGGATCAAGCTGTATGGGTTGCTGCTCGGTAAAACAGAGGAAGCTGTAGATTATTTTGATCAAAAGGTAACACAGCTGGACGATATCCTAACCGGCAGCAGTACCGGAAAAACCGTCGCGTTTTTTTACATCAGCTCCAATGGTTATGCCAATGTACGCAAACCGGGAGACTATATTTCAAAAATGATTGAGCTGGCGGGCGGAAGCTATGTCCTTTCAGCCGACGACTTAAATGTGGATGAAAATGCGCTGTCCACGATGAACATGCAGATGGAAGCCTTCTATGCTGCGGCAAAGGATGCGGATTATCTCATTTACAACAGCACCATCGATGGCGAGCTGCAAACCATAGACCAGCTGCTGGATAAAAGTGCATTGCTGGCGGATTTTAAGGCAGTTAAAGAAGGCAATGTCTGGTGCACAGAAAAAAATATGTTCCAGCAGACAACTGGCGCCGCAGACATGATCACAGACCTGCATACAATCGTTACCGGAGAAGCCTCCGGAAGCGACCAGCTTACTTTTTTACATCGTTTACATTGACAGGAGGAACCACATGGAACAACAGCGTTTTGCCCGATATGCAATTGGATACGCAGTGCTGGCAGGACTTCTCTGTGCTCTACTTGTCCTTAATCTAAATGCCGGCAGTGTAGATTTATCCGCCGGACAGGTACTGCAAATTCTCACAGGACAAAGCACGGAAAATACCGCGATCATTTGGGAAATCCGTTTCCCTCGCCTGCTGGCGGCTACTATTTTGGGCGGTGCTCTGTCTGTTTCCGGTTTTCTGCTGCAAACGTTTTTTGCCAATCCAATCGCTGGCCCCTTCGTACTCGGTATTTCCTCCGGCGCAAAATTGGTAGTCGCACTGGTAATGATCTTTTTCTTAAGCAGAGGCGTGGTCTTGAATTCCGCTGCTCTGATCATTGCCGCCTTTGTCGGCTCTATGATTTCTATGGGCTTTATTTTGCTCATTTCCGGCAAAGTAAAGAAAATGTCCCTTTTGGTCATCAGCGGTGTGATGATCGGCTATATTTGCTCTGCCATCACAGATTTTGTAGTTACATTTGCAGATGATTCTAATATTGTCAATCTACATAACTGGTCTATGGGCAGCTTCTCCGGCATGACATGGAGTAATGTACAGACAATGGCAGTGGTTGTATTTCTTTCACTGGTATTCACCTTCCTGCTTTCCAAGCCAATGGGGGCATATCAGCTGGGCGAGGTATACGCGCAGAATATCGGCGTGAATGTCCGGCTGTTTCGTGTGGAGCTGATCCTGCTGTCAAGCATTTTGTCTGCCTGTGTCACCGCATTTGCAGGTCCGATCTCCTTTGTGGGTATCGCAGTTCCGCATCTGGTAAAAAGTCTGTTCCGCACAGCAAAGCCGCTTTTCATCATCCCCGCATGTTTTCTTGGCGGCGCAGTATTTTGCCTGTTCTGCGATTTGATCGCACGAACGTTATTCGCCCCCACAGAGCTGAGTATTAGCTCTGTAACTGCAATTTTCGGTGCACCGGTCGTCATTTGGATGATGCTGCATCGCAATACACGGAAAGGATGATGCGCAGATGAAAGAAGAGATTCTTCACACGGCCCGCCTCGCCGTAGGCTATAACAAAAAGCCTTTGATCCGTGATATTGAAATTTCCATTCGCCCCGGGCAGATTCTGACATTGATCGGTCCGAATGGCGCGGGCAAATCTACGATATTAAAAAGTATCACACGCCAGCTGGAACCGATCTCCGGCACAGTATATCTCGGCAAACAGTCGATCCATCAACTCAATGAACGCGACTTTGCGCAAACGGTGTCTGTCATGATGACCGGATGGGCTGAGCCTGAGCTGATGCGTTGTGAGGAGGTCGTGGAATCCGGACGCTTCCCTTATACCGGGCGGTTGGGTATTCTATCTGCACACGACCATAAACAAGTTCGGGAAGCAATGGAACTGGTTCATGTCACCGAGCTGGCAGCGCGTGATTTTAATTGCATCAGTGACGGACAACGACAGCGGGTCATGCTGGCGCGGGCCATCTGTCAGGAACCGGACATTCTGGTATTGGATGAGCCGACTTCTTTTTTGGATATCCGTCATAAGCTGGAGCTTCTGTCCATCCTAAAGGACTTGGTTCGACGAAAGAATCTTGCGGTCATTATGTCCTTGCATGAGCTGGACCTTGCACAGAAAATATCAGATCATGTGCTTTGCATCCGGGATGACCATGTGGACCGCTATGGCACACCAGAAGAAGTTTTTACAGATGATTATATCCGCACGCTGTATCGCGTAGACCGCGGCAGCTATACCGGTCTATACGGCTCTCTGGAGTTGGATGCGCCGCAGGGCAAACCGCAGGTTTTTGTCATTGGCGGTGACGGCACTGGAATCCCTGTTTATCGCCGATTGCAACGGCTCGGTATTCCTTTTGCCGCCGGTATCCTGCATGAAAATGATGTGGACTATCCTGTTGCAAATGCACTCGCCTGCCAAGTCATTACAGAATGTGCCTTTGAACCGATTACAGATACGACAGTACAGCATGCACAAGAAGTCTTGTGCCGTTGTAAAAAGGTGATCTGCTGTCTGGAGCGCTTTGGAACAATGAATCAGGGTAACAGGCAATTGATGGAACTGGCACGGCAGCGCAGTATGTTGGTTTCAAAGGATGAAATACGGTCATCTGATATAAACTGCACATGAAAAATGGGTGAGATCCTTTGACTTGTGGATCTCACCCAGTTGCTTTTTGTTCTATCCGTTAAATAATAGCTTCAATGACTTTCGCAACATTTTCTGCTGCACCATAGACACGCGCCTTGTCAATACCTTCAACCATAACGCGTACCAGCGGTTCTGTACCGGACGGACGAACCAAGATACGACCTTCACCCAGACTTTCTTCTTCCTTCTTGATCGCGTCCTGCACCTCTGCCCGGTCAGACAGGGAATATTTCAATGCGGTCGGTACTTTGACGTTAATCATGATCTGAGGCCACGGAACGACCTCCGAAGCAATTTCAGAAGCACGCTTGCCGCTGTCCTTGAGCATCTTCAAGAACTGGACTGCTGTCAGCTGACCGTCGCCGGTGGTTGCATATTCAAGGAAGATAATATGGCCGGACTGCTCGCCGCCGAGGATGTAACCGTTCTCCAGCATTTTTTCAAGTACATAGCGGTCACCGACATCTGAGCAGACAATGCTCATACCGTGCTCCTTTGCATAGGCATGAAGCCCCATATTGGAAAGAATGGTTGCAACAAACGCATTGCCGCGGAGTTTCTGCTGCTTTTTCAGCTCTGCTGCACAGACTGCCATAATGCGATCGCCATCGAGCACTTCGCCCTTGTCGTCAACAATCAGGCAGCGGTCTGCATCGCCGTCAAATGCAACGCCAACATCATAGCCTCCCTTGAGGACAAGATCCTGCAACGCTTCCAAATGGGTGGAACCGCAGCGATCATTGATATTGCAGCCATCCGGTTCATAATAGCGAATGGAAGCATCCAGATTGAGCTTTCGGAACAGCGTCGCAGCGGTTGCGGAGGATGCACCATTTGCACAGTCAACAACAACACGCAGACCGGACAGATCACCCTTGATCGTATCTGCCACATGGTCGGTGTATTCCTCGATGGCGTCCATCTTCGCCTTCAGCACGTGCCCGATGTTATTATGCGTTGCACGCGGAAGATCATCAACGTGGTCGATATACTCCTCAATTCGTGCTTCCAGTTCATCCGACAGCTTGTAGCCGCCGCCAGCAAAAATTTTAATGCCGTTGTGCTCATACGGGTTATGCGAGGCAGAAATGACAATGCCTGCATCCGCCTTATGCTTGATGGTTAAGTAAGCTACTGCCGGTGTCGGGATAACGCCCAGTGATTCCACATCGCTGCCAGAAGAACAGATTCCTGCAATCAATGCTGCTTCCAGCATATCGGATGAAATGCGGGTATCCTTACCGATCAGAATTTTGGTGCGGTGGTTGGTCTGCTGCGCCAGGGCATATGCAACTGCGCGGCCGACCTTAAATGCCAGATGTGCGTCCAATTCTACATTGACGACACCGCGGATGCCATCAGTTCCAAAATACTTTCCCATAATTCATACTCCTCTTCTAATTCTATCAGATAAAATACTGTGCGTGCTGTTCAAACATACCGCACAATGTGAATATTTCCTGCTTAATCTCCTAACTGGAGCTGCTCTGGCGTAGACGGCATATTCGGCTGAATGTCCAGATGGTCGTATGCCAGTGCTGTGACACAGCGTCCGCGCGGGGTACGGTTCAAAAAGCCAATCTGCATTAAGTATGGTTCGTATACATCCTCCAGCGTGACTGCTTCCTCACCGATCGTTGCCGCTAATGTTTCCAGCCCGACTGGGCCGCCACCAAACGTCGTTATGATACTGCGCAGCATCCGGCGGTCAATGGAATCCAGTCCCAGCTCATCGACCTCAAGCGCACGCAGCGCAGTGTCCGCCGCCTCTTTCGTAATAACGCCATTAAACTGCACCTGCGCAAAATCGCGTACACGGCGCAGCATTCGGTTTGCAATACGCGGTGTGCCGCGAGAGCGGCGCGCGATTTCATATGTGCCGGCGCGATCTGCCTGTACATTGAGGATCTCTGCCGAACGTGTGACAATGGTTTGCAGTTCCTCCGGTGAATACAGCTCCAGCCGAAGCATCACACCGAAACGGTCACGAAGCGGGGATGTCATCTGACCAGCGCGGGTCGTTGCACCGATTAGCGTAAATTTTGGCAGATCCAACCGGATTGACCGCGCAGATGGACCTTTGCCAAGAATGATATCAAGCGCATAATCCTCCATCGCGGGATACAGGATCTCCTCAACGCTGCGGTTCAGACGATGAATTTCGTCAATAAATAAGATATCGTTTTCACTGAGATTTGTCAACAGTGCAGCCAGATCGCCTGCCTTTTCAATCGCCGGACCGCTGGTGACGCGGATGTTGACACCCATCTCATTGGCAATAATGCCGGCAAGCGTTGTCTTTCCAAGTCCCGGTGGGCCATACAGCAGGACATGGTCCAGCGGCTCGCCACGCCGCTTTGCGGCTTCAATAAAAACAGATAAATTTTCTTTTGCCTTTGTCTGCCCAATATATTCCGCCATTGTTTGTGGTCGGAGGGTCGGTTCGCTTTCATCCTGCGGCATCTGCGACGAAGTAACAATGCGGTCGGAAAAATTATCATCAAATTCAATACTCATAAGCTGCTTTCCTCAATCACTGCGCTGCCAGCTTTTTCAGGCAGGCACGAATCAGGTCCTCTGCGGACATACTGCTGTCTACAGATAAGCCCTCCAATGTATGCATTGCCTCCGCCTGCGAATACCCCAACACCATCAGGGCAGAAATTGCCTCGCTGACCGGATTCTCCTCGCCACTCTGCTCCGAAGAGATCATGACCAAGCCGCCGCCGGAATGCAGCGTTTCCTGCTCCTTTGCGAGCTTGTCTTTCAGTTCCAGACAAATACGCTGGGCGATTTTTTTGCCAATGCCCGGTGCGCGGGTCAGGAATTTGGTATCTCCGGTAATAATGGACAGCGCGATCTGGCTCGTTGGCGCAGAGCTGAGGATCGCCAGCGCAGCCTTCGGGCCGACACCGGAAACACCCAGCAGCATTTTAAAGCAGCGCAGCTCCTCCTGCTCCTTGAAGCCGTATAGGTCACATGCGCCCTCCCGAACGTGCAGATAGGTATACAGCCGCGCTTTTTTGCCGGTTTGAATTGCGGCGCAGGTGTTTTGCGAAGTACGGCAGGCATAGCCCACACCGCCGCAGTCAATGACCGCCAGCTCCTGTTCGATCAGCGCAACAGTGCCTTCCAGATAATAAAACAACGATTGCTCCTTTTCCGATGAAAACATTACATGTCAGACCTTTTGGTAAGCTGGGAACCGGCTACGTGTGCATGGCAAATCGCCAGCGCCAGCGCATCAGCAGCGTCATCCGGCTTCGGCATACGCGGCAGCTTGAGCATCATGCGTGTCATCTCCATGACCTGATGCTTCTCTGCACGCCCATAGCCGACAACCGACTGCTTGACCTCGGACGGCGTATATTCTGCGGGTGTGATTCCCTTTTGCGCACATGCAAGCAGGATCACACCACGTGCATGTGCGACCTGAATGCCCGTTGTAATGTTCGTATTAAAAAACAGCTCCTCCACTGCGACAGCATCCGGCTGGAAGGTGTCCAGCAGTATCAGCATATCACTATATATTTCCTGTAAACGCAGATGCAGCGGGACACCAGCAGGTGTTGTGATTGCGCCATGACGGATATGCGTCAGCTGTCCGCGCTCGGAGCGGATGACGCCATAGCCTACGATGGCATATCCCGGATCAATTCCCAGAATAATCATAGATACCTCCCACTGCTACAATCTACACCATTAGTGTACCACAACTGGCACAATATCACAAGAAATTCCGCCGTTTGCGGATGAGAAAAGTGATCACTTTCCATATCCTGCCTTGCGAATACGATCCGCAGCGAGGAGGATGCCTGCCTTGCCGGATGGGTACGTCAAACCGCCCTGCATATAGCACACATACGGTTCACGCATCGGTGCATCTGCCGACAGTTCAATAGAGGCTCCCTGTACGAACGCCCCTGCCGCCATGATGACTGGATCATCATAGCCTGGCATGTCCCATGGAACCGGTGTGACAAAGGAATCGACCGGCGCACCTGCCTGAATTCCCTCACAGAAACGGCACAGAGGCTCCGGTGCGCCAAAGGCAATGGTTTGGATGATATCGTGACGGACATCTTCCGGCAGCGGATGCACTTCAAAGCCCATCATCTGCATAACCTTTGCGCAGAAAATTGCTGTTTTCAGTGCCTGTGCTGTGGTGTGCGGCGCAAGAAACAGTCCCTGATATAACAAACGGCTCTGCCCCATCGTACAGCCACATTCGCCGCCAATTCCCGGCGCAGTCAAGCGATAGGAGGCATTTTCAACAAGATCCTTACGGCCTGCAATATATCCACCTGTTGGCGCAAGTCCACCTCCCGGATTTTTAATCAAAGAGCCTGCGATGATATCTGCACCAACCTGTGTCGGCTCCAGCTCCTCAACAAATTCGCCGTAGCAGTTATCAACCATAATGACGGCGTTTGGATTGACTTTGTGTACGGTATCACAAACAGCGCCGATCTGTTCGCAGGACAGCGACTCCCGCACCGCATAGCCCTTGCTGCGCTGGATAAATACCAGCTTGATATCGGATGCAGCTGCGGCTTGCGCAATCGCAGGCAGATCGGGCAAACCATCCTTCATTTCGACCTGACGATAGCCGATCCCATACTGCTTCATGCTGCCAGCCATATCACCAGTGATCGTGTTCATCAGCGTGTCATATGCCGGACCTGTGACCGACAGGACAACATCCCCGGTCTTTACCGCAGAATACATCGCACAGCACAGCGCATGGGTGCCATTTACAAAGCCAATGCGCACCAGCGCAGCCTCTGTCCCAAAAATATCTGCGTAAATCTTATCCAGTGTTTCGCGGCCCTGATCATCATAGCCATAGCCTGTTGTACCGGCAAACATTGCTTCCGCAACGCGATTTTTTGAAAATGCTGCCAAAACTTTTTCTGTATTCCGTTCACTGATCGCTTCAATACGCTCAAACAGCGGACGGATCGCCTGCTCCGCCTCCTGCCCAAGCTGACGTACCTCTGGTGAAATATCCAAGTAATTCATAATTCCTTCTCCATCATCCGATGCGGGCATCCCTGATCGTCAAAGCATTCGCCAAACGCCCGGAACCCGTTTCGTTCATAAAATTTCATCGCCCGGCACTGTGCGCCCAAAATAACACGCTGTGCTCCAAGCTGTTTTGCTTTTTGCTCACAAGCAGACAGCAATATGGAACCACTTCCACTGCCGCGTTCGGATTTTAAAACTGCAACGCGTCCAATGTGCATAGTCTGCCTGTCATCTTCAAAAAAGATCCGTGCGGTACCAATATCTCTGCCGTCGCGTTGCAGCAGCGCATGGTAGCTGCACATATCCATGTCATCAAATTCTTCGTCAAAACCCTGTTCCCGCACAAAAATCTCTGTGCGGATCTGTTTCGCAGCATCCGGCAGGCAGCCAAATGCGCTCCAACGACAATTCATGTTATTTTCTCCCGTCCACTAAAAAGGACGGCGCATCGCTGCAATCCGTCCTTTGTTCTTTTATTCTGACTCTTCCGGCAGCAGTGATGTGCCATTCGGCATGACAAACAATGATGCGGCAGGCTCGACCTGCTGTACATTGTCAACAACTACACTGCGCACCAGCTCACCACTGCGTGTATAGTCTGCCTGCACCAACAACCCGCTGACTGTGGAAACCCAGTAGGTCAGGCTGTAACCGGTGGTCGCATTAGAAACCGTTGCATAAATGCACGATTCCCCGTTTACTGTACGCAAGCCAGCTTCCGTAATATTGGCCGGATCCTCTTCAATGACTGTTTCGTAGGTCGGGATCATGCCTGCTGCGTCTGCAGAAACCACTCCAGCTGCGCCGGAATACTGTACCGTACCACCACGGCGCCACGCGTAGTATGCAGCGTCCTTTACCGCTTCAAACCGCTCGGCATTGCCGTTGGCATCATAATATTCTGTCAGGCACACGCCGTCACGCACATACTGTACTGCATGGATCTGATTCCATGCGCCATTCCAATATAGTGTATTGGTAACAGATACAGAATACGTATCCGGGCGTTCCAGACTTGCAATGACCTGCTGGACATTTTCCTTTGTAATATCCGCATTGGTCAAATGATATTGGGTCTTTTCCGTGACCACAGCTTGCCCTGCGGCGCTGCCTTGTGGGAGCGTGATCCCTGTACTCTTTCCCGGCAATACAGCGGCAGCAACTACTGCAAGTACAACTACGCACAGAAAAACGATCCATGCAATACGACGCGGTGTCAGCCGCAGCTTTTTTCTCTTCTTAGGCTGTTCACGCTTCTTTTTGTTTTCTGGTTTTTCAGACATAAATGCTCCTCGTCAAGGCCGGAATTCCTCCGGTGCAGAAGCTACGCCAAAATGATGTCGGATCATCTGAACAATACGGCGGGAAGTCCGTCCATCACCATACGGATTAACTGCATGTGCCATCTTCTGATATTCTGCGTCATCATCCAGCAACGTGCACGCCATAGAGTAGATCGTTTCCTCATCGACACCTGCCAGACGAACCGTCCCGGCTTCAATTGCCTCGGGACGCTCAGTTTCCCGGCGCAGGACCAGAACCGGCTTTCCAAGGCTTGGCGCTTCCTCCTGCAGTCCTCCGGAATCCGTCATGACCATATAGCAACGCCCCATCAGATTATGCATCTCGTCAACCGTCAACGGCTCGATCAGATGAATGCGTGCATGATCGGACAGATATTTGTCTGCTGTTTCACGGACATACGGGCTGAGATGTACCGGATAAACAATATCAACATCTACGTATGCATCCGCCAGCCGGCGCAGTGCACGCATAATATTTTCCATTGGTTCACCATAATTTTCACGGCGGTGTGCTGTCACCAGAATAACACGGCGGTTATCAAAATCCAGTGTGCGCAGCGTTTCATCGCGGAATACATAATCCGGCTTGACCGTCGAATGGATCGCATCGACAACTGTATTGCCGCATACGATAACGCCATCTGTAATACCCTCTGCCGCAAGATTACGGCGGTTGCGTTCCGTCGGCGCAAAATGCAGCTCTGCAATCTGACCGGTCATTTTGCGGTTCATTTCCTCCGGGAACGGAGAATATTTATCAAATGTACGCAGACCTGCCTCTACATGACCGACCGGTATTTTATGATAAAAGGCCGCCAGCGCGCCGGCAAAGGTCGTCGAAGTATCACCGTGCACCAGAACGATATCCGGCTTTGCCTGCTCCAATACTTCGTCCAGACCCACCAGAGACTTGGTCGTAATAGTCGCAAGCGTCTGTCTTGGCTGCATGATATCCAAATCATAGTCCGCCTTCAGCTGGAAGATATCCATGACCTGATCCAGCATTTGCCGATGCTGCGCCGTCACGCAGACGATGGATGTGATACCCTCTGTCCGCTCCAGCTCGTGCACCAGCGGCGCCATTTTAATCGCCTCCGGACGGGTGCCGAAAACAGTCATTACTTTAATTGATTTCATCTTTCAAGTTCCTCCGCAATTATGATTCCCTTCGGAACCCTCTTCGTTTTCTGTTTCACTGCCGTGCTCGCGGATCTTTTCCTGCAATTCCTGTTCATGCCGCTCCATCTTATGCCGTTCCATAGACAGATAAATAAATCCGCCGACAATAAGCGTGACCAAAACAACGGCAACCATGATGATGGCACGCAGCTCGCCCGAAGTCGTCAGCACAACAGCGAGCAGTCCCAGCACAGTAGAAATTGCATACAAAATCGCAACTGTCTGCTTCTGGTTAAAGCCCATGTCGATCAATCTGTGATGGACGTGACCACGGTCAGGCGAAAACGGGCTGCGTCCTGATAGGATGCGGCGCAGAAATGCAAACGCTGTATCGAAAATCGGCAGTCCCAAAATCAGGAACGGTACTGCAAAGGAAATAATCGCATATACCTTGAACATGCCTTGAATGGAAAGAGTCGCCAGCATATAGCCAAGAAAAGTCGAGCCGGTATCCCCCATGAAAATACTTGCCGGATTTAGGTTATACGGCATAAAACCGACACATGCGCCAGCAAGCGCAGCCAGAATCACAGCAATGCCAATCTCGTTAATCAGCAGCGAAACTGCGAGCATTGTCATGCAGGCAATTGCGGAAACACCAACAGCCAGACCGTCCAGACCATCGATCAGGTTGACGGCATTGGTAATGGCAACGATCCAGATGATCGTGATCGGAATGGACATAACGCCAAACTGTAAATACAAGTGATCGCTCAGCAAATTCGGATTGGTAATCAGCTCAATCCGCAAATTGCCAAACACAACAGGAATTGCCGCTGCAATCAGTTGGACACAGAACTTAAACTTTGCGCCCAGCGCATTGCGGTCATCAAAAATGCCAAGCACTACAATGATAGCCGAACCGATCAAAATGGTTATATTCTGCACCGTTAACTTGTTCAGCGCAACGCTGACAATAATAAATGCGAGATAAATCGCCAGTCCGCCAAGCCGCGGAATCGGTTTTTTATGCATACGGCGCGCGTCCTTTGGTACATCAATCGCACCGATGCGGTGTGCCAGGCGTTTGACCGGCGGCGTCAGCAGAAAGGAAAGGATGCCAGCTGCAAAAAACGCCACAAGAACTTTAATCACTACCTGATATATTTCATCCATATAGCACCTCTAAAACGGTGTTTTTCAGCATTTATCTGAGAAATTCCTGTACAGCTTCACCGATACGGCTGCATGCAGTATCGATCTGCTCCAGACTCGGCAGGGAGAAGTTCATGCGGAAGCCATTGGACACGGCATCCGGATCAGCAGTAAATGCATTGCCTGGTACACAAGCAACCTTCTTCTGTGTAATCAGCTGGCACAGCTTAAAGCTGTCACAGCCTTCCGGCAGCTCGCCCCAGACAAACAGGCCGCCATTCGGATGCGTAAACACAACGCGCTTATCAATATATTTGTCACAAGCCTCAAGCATGGCGTCACGCTTGATCTTGTTCAGCTTGCAAATGTCCGCGATATGCGCATCGATATCGCAGGTTTCCAGATATTTCGCAACCAGCATCTGGAAATACAGGTTTGTATGTACATCGCTTACCTGCTTGCACACGACCATGCGATTGATAATGTCCTTATTCGCAATGCAGTATCCAATACGCATACCAGGAGACAGAACCTTGGAATAGGAACCTGCATATACAACACGACCTTCGGTATCCATAGACTTGATGGTTGCAACTGGTTCACCCTCATAGCGCAGTTCGAAATACGGATTGTCCTCCAAGATCAAAACGTCATACTTCTTTGCCAGCTCCAGCAGCTGACGACGACGCTCCAGCGACATGGTACGTCCGGTCGGGTTCTGGAAGGTCGGAATCACATAGATAAACTTTACATTTTCTGTGGTTTGCAGCGCTTCCTCCAGCTTATCCATGCACATGCCTTCATCGTCCATCGGGACGCCCTTCAGCTTTGCACCAAAGCTGCGGAACGCATTGAGTGCACCGATAAAGCTCGGCTCCTCACAAATAATGGTATCGCCCAGATTAATCATAGACTGCGTAAACAGGCTGATGGTCTGCTGGCCGCCGGTGGTGATAATGAGGTCATCATCATCCGAACCGGTATTGTATTTTGTTTTCATTCTATCAAAGGTCAAGTCGCGCAGCGGCTGATAGCCTTCTGTTGTACCGTACTGCAATGCAACAGCGGTCTGCTTTTCAAAAATTTCAGCGCCGATCGCAGCCATTTCATCCTTCGGGAACGAAGCGGAGTCCGGGGAGCCTGCAGAAAGCGCAATAACCTCCGGGTCAACCAGCACCTTAAAAATTTCACGAATTGCGGACGGCTTCATTGCCGCAATATGGTCAGCTATCTTATATTCCATGATAATCTCTCCTAACATGCATAACGAATACAGCGTCAAATGAAACGCTTATAGTTGATTTTAGCACAATATAGTGCCACTTGCAACCACATACACTCGTTCTACACAAAATTTCCCCATGTTTTTTATGCTTGTTGCACACATACCATAGATATTTTCGGCTATCGCTTTATATTTTTAGACATATAAAATAAACAAGCAAAATAATGTTATTCTGCTGTCAATGCATGAATAATATTCTGTTTCATTCGCATGATATACGTCTCATACTGTTCTTTTTCTTCCTCGCTAAACCCCAAAAACCTGATTTCTTTTTGTCTCTGCTCAACAGAGTTCAGTATATCAATGATTGGCTCCGCAACAGGCAAAATGTATATCTCATTGAAATCATGCTTTTCTTTTGCGGCTTCTGTTCCTATGTCCTCTATCCAGTCGATATACCCAAGTAATCTGAGCTTCTGCAGGATCGTCTTCGTTTTTCGTTTTGAAAGTCGTGTCAATTCGCGGATCTCTTTTCTGCTTCGCAGCTTTGGATACTGATGGATACAAAATAATACCGACAGCTCATCTGTTGTCAGGTCAGACTGGTATGCTGCTGTTTTCATACAGTGTTGCAGGCATTTTTCTTCCAAGTATTGCTCAGAAAATATTCCATCACATGCAGCGATATCCAAATTCAGGCTTACTCTTTCTTCTCCCAGCCTGCCCGAATGGCCCGAAATTCTTCCATCCGTTGCCCCGCGCAGATAAAAACGATACATCGGAACTTTATCAGACTTGCCATTTTTTGCTGTTTGTGTACAGAATTCTTTATAATATTCAGATACCAGCATTTTGGTTTGAATCACACGGGAAAGCGAAATCCCACTGTTGGAAAGTGACTTGCTACTTTTTACATAGTAATATATCGGTACACGCAAAACATATACGGTCTCCATACGAATAAAATACTCCAGATTGAAGATGATGTCTTCGCACCAGGAAATATCTTCATCCAGATATATTTTATATTGTTCTATCAAGTCCCTGCGGAACAGCTTGTTCCATAATACACCGTAGTAAAAATCAGAAGGTCGTTCCATCAAATACGTAGAAAATGTATCGCAATCCAAAAGGCCCTCTTTTTTGATCGCGCCCTTTCGCGCGATCCTGTCATCGATCACACGGTAAAAATCTGCGATCACAAGATCGCAGTGATTGTTCTCGGCAGCACTAAAAAGCAAACGACAGGCCTCCGGGGCCAGCCAGTCATCACTGTCAAGAAATTGGATGTATTTTCCCTTTGCCATGCGAAGTCCGATATTCCGGCTATCTGAAACGCCTGTATTTTCTTTCTGTACGACACGAACCCTGTCATCCTGTTTCCTATAGCGGTCACAGATTTCAGCTGAACAATCCGTACTTCCATCATTAATTAATATCAGCTCAAAATCCTCAAAATCCTGTTTCAAAACACTCTCTACACAACGCGGCAGCGTGGCTTCCGCCTGATATACAGGAACAATAATACTGATGAAAGGCATCATTTTATCCATATTTTCTGATGTATTGCTTTCGATATCATTTGACATTTTATCTAAACTCCTAATTTCTCCGGGGAAATATGGTAATTACAATTTTCCACCCCATCTATTCCTCAAGTAAAAGCATGATAACACCCTACACACATAAAGTCAACGAATGATCCGCCAAGAGATTTCCAGCTGTCGTGTTTGCTTATATATGAAAATCACGCCGCACCGAATGCAGCGTGATGAATGAAACGATTTGTTTCGCTCTGTGGTCAACTCAATTTATCCTTGTTTTTTAAATAATCAAAGCATTTATCCAGATAGATTTTATATGCGACCGAAAAAATCGTATTTCGCAGCAACAGCTTTTCACCGGTTTCATCCGAACCAATTGGCTCCAGTGTGGATTTAGTCCCAAATACA
The DNA here is from genome assembly GCA_030540435.1 of Eubacteriales bacterium. Taxonomy (GTDB): domain Bacteria; phylum Bacillota; class Clostridia; order Oscillospirales; family Butyricicoccaceae; genus Butyricicoccus_A. The sequence goes on along the minus strand of JAUNWG010000011.1, from coordinate 150 downwards.
TACTGCAATATGTTCTGAAACTCCTGACAAAAATACTCATAAGCTGCCTGATGGCTGTAAGTCTGCTCCTGCAGCCGAAGCATGATCTGAATATCTTCCAATGATAGTACAGTCTTTGCTACCGCAATGAATATGATATGTGCAATCTGG
>JAUNWG010000159.1 GCA_030540435.1 Eubacteriales bacterium | reverse complement strand
GTTATTCTACGATTGGTGTTTTCTTTTTCTGTCTGTTGTTCAGGATACAGTCCACAGGGAATTTTCCGTTCCGTGGGGCTTGCTTTCATTCAGAGACTGTTGATGTTGAGGTAGGAGATGAATTTCTTCTGAAACTGCTTCGCGTAGCGGCGGCCAATGGGCAGGCAGCTTCCATCAAAGAGAAGTACCTCCCGGCTAGTGGCCTCCCTGATTTGCGCCAGATTGACCAGATAGCTGTTGTGGCAACGGCAGAACCGAACTTTAGGGAAAAGCTGCTCTGCTTGGGTCAAGGGGATGGGAAAAGGCCGCTCCCCCTGAACCATATGGAATACACAGCCATGGTTCCGGCTTTCCGCATACCGAATATCTGCCAGAGGCAGCACCGCGATCTTCCCTCCGCCCTGTAGTGTGACTGTCTTTGGCTGATCATTCCGGCGCAGGCAGGTTTGCAGGGCCTCCTTCAAATCCGCCCGTTTCACCGGCTTGAGCAGATAACGGATGGGTTGACCTTATAGCCCTCCAACACATATTCTCTGGAACTGGTGATGAACAGAATGCTGGTCTGCTCGTCCCGCTTCCGCAGCTCCATTGCCAGCTCCATACCATTCTTACCCGCCAGGAGGATGTCCAGGCACAGCAGGTCGAACTGCGCGCCGTCCGACAGCGCAGCCTCCAGCTCCTCTGCCGAGGCAAACAGCATGATCTCATGCTCCACACCCAGCCCGGTCACAATCTCCCGGCACTGAGCGACCAGCTCCTCTTGCAGACTCGATTCATCTTCACAGACCGCGATACGGTACATCCTCTCTCACCACCTTTTGTTGATTATTATACAGATTTGAGGGCGTTTTTTCAAGTGCGGCATCAAACGAGGAACAAAACATTTCCAGCTGTGCTAATGCTTGCCGTAAATATCCGCGCTTCGCACAGTTCACTATATGAAGTGTTTTGCATACCTCGCTGCGGCTCGGCAACAATCACGGATGATTTTGAACATATATATCAAGAAACTTTTAGAGACGCTGTACAAAGAGCATGAAAATCTTTCTTTTCGGCTGGTACAGCAGGTATTAGACTAACATTTTGGTAAAGTCGCCCTTTGGCTTCGCCATAGGAATCTTCCTCCTTTCCTTTATATAGATTTAGCCGCCCACAGTGACATGGACGGCTATGTAAGGATATAAAAAGTCTCTGGTTTTAGCACCAGCACTTTTTAAGAGTATTCAGTTCGTAAGGTAGGTATCTGTGTAACCAGTTTGTTTACAGAATTGATTCCGCTATTCTTCCTTATCATGTGACTTAGATTGTCTTTTATAGCCGGAAAGCGGGTTCCTTTTTGCTGCTTCCAACATATTGGCATCGTTGATATGCGTATAAATCATTGTCGTATTTACACTCTCATGGCCTAACACATCTTGTAATGTGCGAATATCAACACCATTTTTATACATCATCGTAGCTGCTGTATGCCGCAGCTTATGCGCAGAGTATTTGCTGGCGTCAAGTCCAGCCATACCAATATACTTTTTCACAAGAGCTTCTACGGAAGTTTTGCGAATACGATTCCTCTGCCGACTGACAAACAATGCACCTGCATTTCCTGGCTTATTATTGGGCTGAATCCGACATGGAAGATAGTTGTTAATCGCATCAATGCATGCATCGTTTAAATATAGCATTCTTTCTTTATTTCCCTTGCCGAGGACGCGGATCTGATTTTCCGTTATATCGGAGATATTCAATCCACAAAGCTCTGAAACACGAAGCCCACAATTGAGAAACAGCATCAGTATGCAATAATCCCGCTCTTTAAATTGTCCATCAACTGCTTCCAACAATGAAATGCTCTCATCTACAGTTAAGTATTTTGGCAAAGAACGGCGCACCGAAGGGTATTCCAGATTTTGCAACGGATTGTGTGTCAACAGATGTGCCTTATCCGTCAAATATTTAAAAAAGGAACGCAGTGCAGAAACCTTCCGTGCACGAGACGGGGCCGTCAGTCCAATTGCGCTGTTATCCGAGTTTCCGTGTTTTGGCCGCTCCTGTACGGTATACATTAAAAAGTCATAAGCATCAGATAACGTAATTGTCCGAATGAAATCGATAGTAATATCTTGAATCGGAATTTCATCGAATGGTATATCGTCAGCAAGTCCACGCTTTTGCTTGAGATATCGAAAAAACACCCGCAAATCAAGGTAATATTCATGCACTGTCTTTGGAGATTTTCCTTTGATCGTTGACAGATATGCCAGAAAATCATTGAGAACCTGCGGAGATTGTTTGTCAGCGTTCATATATAA
>JAUNWG010000062.1 GCA_030540435.1 Eubacteriales bacterium | reverse complement strand
TGCCCGTTTGCCGAGTGCTTTGATAGAATACCACGTTTTTCCCCGCTTGTCAACATATTTTTTCAAATTTATTGGAAATATTTTGACCCCGACGCATCCTTGTGCTATAATGATGGGACAACATTGGCGATTACCAAAAAGGAGGCGTTTCTATGCCAATTATCGTAGAAAACAGCTTGCCCGCCTGCGCGGTACTGGAAAGTGAAAATATTTTTGTCATGACACACCATCGGGCAACGACACAGCATATCCGACCGCTCCGTATTGCCATCCTCAATCTCATGCCGACCAAAATCGTAACAGAGACACAGCTGCTGCGCTGTCTTTCCAATACACCGATCCAGATCGAAATCGACCTGCTTCAGACAGCATCCCACAAATCCACCAATACGCCGGAGGATCATCTGCTGAAATTCTATCAGACCTTTGACGACATTAAGGATCAATATTATGACGGCTTTATTATCACCGGCGCGCCGGTTGAAAAAATGCCGTTTGAAGAGGTCGACTACTGGCCGGAGCTGGTTACGATCATGGAATGGACGAAGACCCATGTACATTCTACCCTGCATATCTGTTGGGGTGCACAGGCCGGGCTGTACTACCACTATGGTATCCAAAAGCATATGCTTTCCAAAAAGATTTCCGGTGTTTACAAGCATCATATTATGCGTTCCAACGAAAGCCTGCTGCGCGGCTTTGACGATGTATTCAAAGCGCCGCATTCGCGCTATACCACGATATATTCTGAGGATATCATCCGCCATCCCGATCTTACCATGCTGGCGGAATCGTATGAAGCTGGCCCCTATATTGTGACTGCAAAAAATGGTCGGCAGCTTTTTGTAACCGGACACAGTGAATATGATAAGGATACGCTTGCACGCGAATATTACCGCGATGTGCAGCGCGGTTTAAACCCGGATATTCCGGAAAATTATTTCGAATACAATGACCCACACAATGAACCGCTGCTTTCCTGGCGTTCGCATTCTATGCTGCTGTTCACCAATTGGCTGAATTATTATGTATACCAGTCCACGCCGTTCGAGCTGTCCCATCTGGGTTAACACAAAACAAACCGTCAGAGGATTTTCTCCCCCGACGGTTTTTCTTTTATGTGCGCGGTGTGACAACCGGCTTTCCTTCTTTGTCCAGCAGCGGGATAAATCCACCCGCATAGCCATCCTTGTGGAATATATAATTTACACCAGTCTCCCTGTCGACCCATATTTCCGTCGTGGTCACAACGCCTTGCTTATACACTCTTTCAAACCGTTCCATCCTGACACCTCTAAATATAAAATCCACCGTTGACGCCAAGCACTTGTCCTGTGACAAAACGCGACTGTTCTGAGGCGAGCCAGTACACTGCCTCCGCCACATCCGCCGGCGCACCGTTGCGTCCGAGCGGCGTCTCCTCTGCCAGCTCCTCCATAACCTCTGCGCCATGCAACTGGTTCATGTCGGTATCAATGACACCGGGAGAAACGCAGTTGACGCGGATACCGGATAATCCCAGTTCCTTGGCCAGTGCCTTTGTCATGCCGATGACCGCCGCCTTGGAGGCGGAGTAGTGCACTTCGCAGGAGCCGCCCGTCTGCCCCCAGATGGAGGACACCGTCACGATACTGCCTGCCTGCTGTTCCAAAAGCAGCGGCAGCGCCGCTTGAATCACGCGGTATACGCCTTTTGTGTTCACATCGAACATCGTGTCCCAATCTTCCTCTGTGATATCGGAAAACAGCTTTTGCTGCGCGATGCCCGCGTTGCACACAACGGCATCCAGCGTACCAAAATGTGCCTGCGCCAGCGATACCACGCGCCGGATCGCCGCCGCATCGCGCACATCCGCCTGCTCACACAGGAATTGCACGCCGTACTGTTCTATCTCCTGCGCCAATGTCTGCGCGGCCTCCTGCGACCGCGCATAGCAGGCGGCAACATTCCATCCCTGCTGTGCGAACTTCAACGCACACGCCCTGCCGATGCCGCGGGTTGCACCGGTGATCAATACTGTTTTTGCCATATTTTTCACTCCAAAAGAGGGACGGAAAATTTCCGTCCCTCCTGTTTTTTCTGAACCTGTAAAGTTAAATTGCAACATCCTGAGAAACCTGGAACAGTGCTTCATCCAGATCCTTGGTCATTGCCAGACCTTCTTCAATATCATAGTCCGTGATCTCGTTGTTGCGTGCACAGACAACGCGGTTAGACGCGCCTTCCATCAGGATCTTGACCGCATGATAACCCATGCGGGTCGCCATAACACGGTCGCGTACCGACGGGGAGCCGCCGCGCTGGGTATGTCCCAGAATCGTAACACGCGCATCAATACCGGTAGCGGTATGGATACGGTCTGCGACATCCTGTGCATTGCCGACGCCTTCGGCAACGATAATGATGTGATGCTTTCTGCCGCGAATACGGTTCGCACGCATCTTTTCTACAATCGCCTTCTCAAAGTCAATCTCGCGCTCCGGCAGCAGGATTGCAGTTGCGCCGCAGGCAATACCGACATGCAGCGCCAGATGGCCCGCACGACGTCCCATGACCTCTACAACAGAGCAGCGCTCATGCGACTGCATGGTGTCGCGCAGCTTATCGATCGCCTGAATTGCCGTATTGGTCGCCGTGTCAAAGCCGATCGTGTAATCCGAGCATACGATATCATTGTCGATCGTACCCGGTACGCCGATCGCCGGTACTCCCTTGCGGGAAAGTGCCTGCGCACCGCGGAAGCTGCCGTCGCCGCCGCAAACGACCAAACCGTCCAGACCCATGTAATGCGCATTGTTTGCAGCCTGTGTCAGGCCCTCATCTGTCAGCATTTCCAGACAGCGCGCTGTATACAATATCGTACCGCCCTTTGCAATAATGCCATCTACGCTTCTGGCGCCCATCTCAATGATATCGCCGTTGATCAGTCCGCTGTAGCCGCGGCGAATGCCAAGACAGGAAATGCCATACGATGCCGATGTACGAACGACGGCACGAACGACTGCGTTCATGCCAGGTGCGTCGCCGCCACTGGTCAGTATTCCAATTCGTTTGATTTGCTTCTCCATGTTTGTTCTCCTTCCAAATCTTTCGTCCTGCGCACCCTCCGGTGCCGCCGGAATCAGAATCGATTTTTTCAGCGAAAAACCGCTTGTATATATTTTTTACACTTTCCTCGCCAAATGCACAAACTGCTGCATTTTCCTTTTTCCTACTTCATTATAACATTTTCTTCGCCAAGAATAAACCTTAATTTCTCAATCAAAAGCAAATTATTATACACCCACATGGAACGCGGCGCACGCAGGCTCTTGCGGGTATCCGCACAGAACAAAATGACCGGAAGATCGCCGCGGTGGGATGCGAGCAGCGGCTTAATCTGCTCCAGCCGCGGGTCGTCCATGCTGTCGATGCGCAGGAACAGCCGTCTGCGGCAGGGGCCGCCCGCCGGCATCGCTTCTGCCTGCTGCTGCGCATCGTCCTGACGGTAATTCCTGCCGCGCCGGTCGCCGCGCCCACCCTGCATCGCCTGCTGTACAGATTCCAAATGCTTTTCGTCCAGCGGATAAACGGCGTCCGGCAGGATCTTCGGCGCTTCATCTTCACGGGCGTCGATACGTCCGACGATCCAGACAGCACGATCCTCCTTCAGCCAGTCGCCTGCCTGCTGCAAAACCGAGGAAAATACGACCAGCTCAAGCGAACCGGTCAGGTCCTCTGCGACAACATACGCCATCATCGTATTGTTTTTGGTGGTTTTCAGCCGCACGGACGTGATCACACCCGCCAGCAGTACCTGCATTTTGTCGCGGTACCGCGGCGGCTGCGCAGCGTCGCGCTCTCCGGAAAGGTCTTCCTCAATGTCATGGATGCTGGCGCACTTCGCCTGCTCCACCAACTCGCGGTAATCATCCATCGGATGTCCCGACAGGTACAGGCCGGTGGTTTCCTTTTCCATGGACAGCAGCTCACGCTTGGGCAGCTCGGGCAAATTCGGCATCACGATCTGCTCCCGTTTTTCCTCTGCCGCCCCCATGCCGAACAGATCCATCTGCCCTTCCACATTGCGGCGGCGCGCATTGGTTACTGCGGTCAGTACATTGTCATACACCCGCAGCAGCTGGCTGCGGCGATAGCCCAACGAATCAAAGGCACCGGATTTGATTAGCCCCTCCAGCGCGCGGCGATTGAGGTCATGCGCATACATGCGCTCACAGAAATCCTCGAAGGATTCAAATTTTCCGCCGCGTTCGCGCTCTGCTTCCAACTCCTTGAGGAAACTGCGTCCGACATTGCGGACTGCCGCCAAACCAAAGCGGATATTGCCCTCGGCAACCGTAAAGCCCTCGCAGGATTCGTTGATATCCGGCGGCAGCACCGTCAGCCCCATGCTGCGGCAGGCGCCGATGTATTCGGATACCTTGCCGGACGAATCCAGAATACTCGTCAGCAGCGCCGCCATATATTCCCGCGGGTAATGGCATTTCATGTATGCCGTCTGGTAGGATACTACCGCATAACACACGGCGTGCGCCTTGTTAAAGGCATAATTCGCAAAATCCATGATCTCATCAAAAATGGATTCCGCCGTCTGTTCATCCACACCGCGGTTGACCGCGCCGTCAATGCCCAGCTCCGCATTACCATAGATAAAGTTCGTCCGCTCTTTGGCAAGCTCCTTCATCTTCTTTTTGGACATGGCGCGGCGCACCATATCCGCCTTTCCCAGCGAGTAGCCCGCAAGCACGCGGAATACCTCCATGACCTGTTCCTGATACACCATGCAGCCGTAGGTGACATCCAAAATGCCCTTGAGCAGCGGATGCTTATACTGCACCTGTGTCGGGTCATGTTTGCACGCGATATACCGCGGAATGGACTGCATCGGTCCCGGGCGATACAATGCGACGACTGCGGTGATATCTTCGATGGAATGTGGCTTCAGACCGGTGACGACGTTGGTGATGCCCGCACTTTCCAGCTGGAACACACCGGCAGTCTTGCCCTGCGCCAGCATGGTATAGGTCGCATCATCATCCAATGAAATATCGTCCAGCTTAAAATCCGGATCGTGCTGCTGCACCATCTTCTCCGCATCGGACAGTACCGTCAGGTTGCGCAGCCCGAGGAAGTCCATCTTCAGCAAGCCAAGCTCCTCCAGCGTGGTCATGATGAACTGTGTGACGATATTGCCGTCATTCGACGCCAGCGGGACATAGTGGTCGACGGGCTCATTGGTAATGACAACGCCCGCCGCATGGGTAGACGCATGGCGCGGCATACCCTCCAGCTTGCGCGCCGTATCGATCAACCGGTGCACATTCTGGTCACTTTCATACATACTGCGCAGCTGGTCTGACGCCGCCAGCGCCTTGTCTATCGTAATATGCAGCTCCGCCGGGATGAGCTTCGCTACAACATCCACATCGCCATATGGCATATTCAGCGCACGCCCGACATCACGGATGGCATTGCGCGCCGCCATCGTACCAAACGTAACAATCTGCGCCACATGGTCCGCGCCATATTTCTGTGTGACGTAATCAATGACCTCCTGTCGACGCTCATAACAGAAATCTACGTCAATATCCGGCATACTTACACGTTCTGGGTTCAAAAACCGTTCAAAATATAGCGAATATTGTATCGGGTCAAGCGTTGTGATATCCAGACAATAGGCAACCATCGAGCCTGCCGCCGAGCCTCTTCCCGGCCCCACCGGAATCCCATGCGTTTTCGCATAATGGATAAAGTCCCATACGATCAGGAAATAGTCCACAAACCCCATGCGCGCGATCATATCCAGCTCGTACTGCAGCCGCTCGCGCTTCTCCGTATCATTGGCGTCATACCGCCGCTCAAAGCCTTCCATGCACAGCTTGTGCAGGTATTCTTCCGCTGTATACCCTTCCGGCACATCAAACGACGGCAGGTGGTATTGGCCGAATGTGAAATCCACATTGCACTGCTCTGCGATCTTCATCGTATTGGAGATCGCTTCCGGATGGTCCGGGAACAGTGCCGCCATTTCTTCCTCGCTCTTGAGGTAAAATTCATCCGTTTCAAACCGCATCCGGTCTGTGTCATCGATGGTCTTGCCCATTTGGATGCACATCAGGACGTCCTGTATCTCCGCATCCTCCCGGCGGGTATAGTGCGCGTCATTCGTGACGACAAGCGGGATGCCGGTCTCCTCCGAGATCTTGACGATGCCGCGGTTGACGTCGCGCTGCTCCCGCAGCCCGTGGTCCTGCAGCTCCAGATAAAAATTCTCCGCGTCGAAAATATCGCGGTATTCCAGCGCCATCTTCTTTGCGGCGGCATAGTTCTGCTGTAAGATCAGCGACGGTACCGCGCCCGCAATGCACGCGGACAGCGCGATTAAGCCGCCGGAGTACTGCCGCAGCAGCTCCAAATCGACGCGCGGGCGGTTATAAAAGCCTTCCGAGAACGACAGGCTGACCATGTGGATCAGGTTGCGGTAGCCCTCCTCGTTTTTGCACAGCAGAATGAGATGGTACGGATTGCTGTCCGCGCCGTGCACCTTATCAAAACGCGTCCGGCGTGCGACATACACCTCGCAGCCGATGATCGGCTTGATGCCTGCCGCCTTTGCCGCACGGTAAAAGTCCACGACGCCATACATTACGCCGTGGTCTGTAATTGCAATCGTATCCTGCCCGATTTCTTTCACGTGCTCCATCATTGTGGAGATGCGGTTTGCACCATCGAGCAGGCTGAATTCCGTATGTACATGTAAATGCGCAAAGCTCATGTGTTTTGTTCCTCCGTCACACGTTTTGCAATCGTGACTATGCGCCGCAGCCGGTGGCTCAGGCCGGGCTTGGAAATCGGCGGGTCGAGCCGTGCCGCCAGCTCGGCAAGGCTTGCCGTTGAGTCCTCCAGCCGCAGGCGGATGGTCTCATGCAGCGCATCCGGGAATACCTCCCAGCCGCCCTTTTCCAGCGCCGCGCGGATCGTAGCGATCTGTTCCGCCGCTGCATTGGATGCCTTGATGACATTTGCCGTCTCACAGTTGACCTGCCGGTTGACGGTATTGCGCAACTGCTTCTCCACCTTCGCCTGCATCATCTGCATCGCCGCCAGCGGTGCGCCAATCAGCGTCAGGAAATCCTCCGCCCCTGCCGAATCCTTCCAGTACAGCAGCGAGGCGGTCTTGCGTGCCGCCAGCTTGGGCGACAGATCCATATCCAGCATCAGGCTCATGACCTCGCGGCACAGCGTATGATGGGACGTCGACAGTTCCAAATGGGTCTTTTTTTCCGGCCCAGCCACTGCCCCTGCCGCAAGGAAAACGCCGCGCAAAAATGCTGCACGGCAGCACTCCTCGTCGATCACATTGCGGTTGAGGTGGTATGACACGTGGTACTTTACATCATAACCCAGCGCGGAAAAAATGCGCGCAATCTGTGACGGCTCAGTAATTTTTATGGTAAATCGCCCGCCTGCGCTGGCATCCGGCACATGTACGGGTACACTGAATGCACGTGTAAACAGCGGCGGGATACGGCGTGCAAGCGGCTCGCTGCTCGTCACCATACAAATCTTCGTGTGGGAAAAGGTATGGGCAAACAGCAGGATGCCATATGCTTCCGCCACCGCGCAGCAGGTGCGGCTAACCGGGATACGGCACAGCTCCGCCTTTGTCTCCGATGAGAATGACACCGCAGCGCCTCCTTTCCTTGGTGTCGGGGGTTATCCAAAAGATCGTTCAGATTTTGCCCGGCTCGGTCTCGCGTGCCAGCATATCATACGCACCGTATACGCCCTCGCGTTCGCCGCAGCATTTGGTGAACACATGTACGACTGCCTGCGCCAGCAGCGCTGGGTCATGGCGTGCAAATTTGCTGCCGCTTGCAATCAGCGGATAACCATACATTTCGATGCCCGCCGCACGGAAGCGCTCCATATCCATTTCCACCGACGCGGCGTCCTCCGTCTTATAGCGCTCCTGGATGCAGTCCGGCACCGGCGCGGTATTGTAGATACATGCGTCCACCAGCCCCGGCGCACCGTGCTGTACCAACGCATTCAGGTGGTCAAACGCCGTATAATCCTCGGTTTCGCCATCCTGCGTCATAATATTGAGTACATAGACCTTCGGTGCCTTTGCTTTTTTCAGGGCTTCCACAATGCCATCCACCAGCAGGTTCGGAATGATGCTGGTATACAGGCTGCCGGGACCGAGCAAAATGAGGTCTGCTGACAAAATCGCGTCGATCGCGTGCGGCAATGCGCGCGCGTTGTCCGGCTCCAGCCGCACCTGGCGGATGCGGCAGTTTTGCTGCTTTTTCTTCGCTGCGATCTTGGATTCTCCGACGACGCTTGCGCCGTTTTCAAAATCCGCCACCAGATTGACATTTGCATTTGTCACTGGCAGCACCTTTCCTGTGACCGCCAGAACTTCGTTCATGCGTGTGACCGCTTCTTCAAACGAGCCGGAAATGCCGTTGAGCGCCGCCAGAAACAGGTTTCCAAATGACTGCCCCTTGTTGATGCCCTCCGGGAAGCGGTAATTCATCAGCTCCATCATCGTCGGCTCTGTATTTGCCAGTGCGGTGATACAGTTGCGGATATCTCCGGGCGGGAGCATGCCGAGGTCTTCACGCAGCACGCCGCTGCCGCCGCCATCGTCAGATACCGAAACGATCGCCGTGATATTTTCTGTATAGGTTTTGAGTCCGCGCAGCATGGTCGACAGACCGGTGCCGCCACCAATGACGACGATGCGCGGCCCGAGACAGCGCGCGGACTGGATGGTCTGACGGCTGCGCCGTTTGCGCAACCCGACCTTGCGTGCTGTCCGCATCGCACGCAAATATAATTTACGGTAAAATGGTCTTGCCATATCGCTTTACCCCTTATGACTGTCGCGGTGGGTTGCCGTCGTGAGGATGCCCATATCCAGCATGTGCTTGTTGACCGCCTCCGCGATTGCAACCGAGCGGTGCCGCCCGCCGGTGCAGCCGATGGCGATCGTCAGCACAGCCTTGCCCTCCTTGGTATAATGCGGGATCAGAAAATCCAGCAGGCTGAACAGCCGGTCAAGATACCGGTCCGCCGTGCCGTCGCAGAATACATAATTGCGTACCTGCGGGTCCTGCCCGGTCTTTTCCCGAAGGCTGATCTCATAATAAGGGTTTGGCAGGAAACGCACATCAAAAACCAGGTCTGCGTCTGCCGGAATACCGTATTTGAAGCCAAAGGACAGCACATTGATATGCAGCAGGCTGCCGTTTGTACCGGTTGCAAGTGAAATGATCGTCTCACGCAGCTGTGCGACCTCCAGCCGCGAAGTATCCACCGTATAATCTGCACGCGCACGGATGGGCGTCAGCAGCTCACGCTCCTGCTCGATGGCATCGATCATCGTCACGCCCTCTGTCATCAGCGGATGCTTGCGGCGTGTCGCCTTGTAGCGGTTGATGAGCGTCGGACTGGTGGTCTCAAGATAAATGATCTTATATTCACAGCCCATTTCCTCGATCCGGTCAAATGCAGCAAGCAGATTGGAGATATCCTTGCCCGCACGCGCATCGACTGCCAGCGCCACGCGCTCATACTGCCCGCCGGTCGCCGCAAGACAAATCTCAGCAAATGCCGGGATGAGTGCCACCGGCATATTATCCACGCAGTAATAGCCCAAATCCTCCAGCGTTGCCATTGCCCTTGATTTTCCCGATCCGGACATGCCGGAAATGATAAAGAATTTCATATCTTTCGACCTTTCTGTGCGCGTACCTTGTTTTGCGCGTTTCCTGTTGTTTACAGCATCCGTACTTCCGGCTCCAGCTGTACGCCGAACTGCCGGAATACCTCCTGTTGTACATGTGAGATGAGTGCCTGCACATCCGCGCACGTTGCGCCGCCGCGGTTGATGACAAAGCCGGCATGCTTTTCCGAAACCTGTGCGCCGCCGATGGTATAGCCCATCAGTCCGGCATCCTGAATCAGCTTACCTGCAAAATACCCCGTCGGGCGCTTGAACGTACTGCCTGCACTCGGATAATTCAGCGGCTGTTTGTCGCGCCTGCGCTGACTAAAATCATCCATCTTCGCCCGAATCTGCGCCGGGTCCCCCGGCTTCAGCTGCATACATGCCGACAGCGCAACCCATTCCGGATGCGCCTTGAACACACTGCTGCGGTAGCCAAAGGCATGTGCTGCGCCCTCCAACGTCTGAATGCAGTCCGCCTGCGCGTCATAATAACGCGAGCTTACCACGACATCCGCCATCTGGCCATCATATGCGCCTGCGTTCATAAACAGTGCACCGCCCAGCGAGCCGGGTATGCCGCCTGCAAACTCCATGCCTGTCAGGCTGTGCTTCTGCGCCTCATTGGACAGCACAGACAGCAATGCGCCGGTCTGGGCAGTCATGCAGGTATCCTGCACCTCGACCGCCGCGTAATCGCTGCCGATGCACAGCACAACGCCGCGGATGCCTTCGTCACGCACCAGCACATTGGAGCCATTGCCCAGCACTGTCAGCGGAAGCCCCGCCTTTTTTGCCGCACGGACAACGCTGCACACCGCCCGTTCGCTCTTTGGCGATACCAGCAGGTCCGCCGGGCCGCCAATGCGGAACGAGGTATGGCTGCTCATCGGTTCATCCGGATACAGCGCCAGTTCCTCCATCGGGCAATCCAGCTTTTGTTTCAACGCTTCTATCATAAAAATTCATTCCTTTATCGCATAAAAATCATCCTTAGATTGGATGGTATACAGATTTATTATACCACACACAAACGGCAGTGAACAGTTCGTTTTATGCACTCTCACTGATGAAACAGAAATTTTTATCTGTTTGTCTGTATCTTCTCTTTTTTGTCTTGTTTTTCTGTGCCATGTCGCATACAATAGTAGTAGAAAACTTTGATAACGCATAATACCGGAGGTCTCCGTTATGATTTATACTGCAAGTGACCTGCACGGCTGTCTGGATGATTGGAAAGACCTGCTGCAGAAAATACGTTTTACAGATAAAGATACTATGTTTGTGCTGGGGGATTATGTTGATTTTGGCCCGGATCCGATCGGCCTGCTCCACGATATGATGGAGCGCCCAAATGTGTTCCCTATCCTCGGCAATCATGAGCTTCGCTTTGTCCGCAATGCCCATAAGATCCCGGCAGACGCGACAATGGAAACACTGCCCACGCTGCTGGACGCAGATGCGCTGCGCAGCATTCGCGAATGGGTAGCTGACGGCGGCCAGCGCACGCTGATGCAATATCTTGAACTCGACGAGGAAGGCCGGGAAGCCATTTTGGATTATATCGGTGAAATGACGCTGTATGAAGAGACCGAAGCGGACGGCGTTTCCTTTGTCCTCACCCACAGCGGCATTGCCGATTTTGATCTGGACAAGGCGCTGGACGATTACCCGCCGGAGGCTTTCCTGACGGCACACCCCATGCCAGGCATGGAATATTTTGAGGACCGCACGGTCATTGTCGGACATACCCCGACCTACCGTCTGGAGGGCGGCACCGCCGGCAGGATCCTCGACGACGGCGGTATCATTTATATCGACTGCGGCGCCGCACACAAGGACGAGGGCGGGCGCATCGGCTGTCTGCGTCTGGACGATTTTGAAGAATTTTATGCCGGTTAAGTTGGCGAAAAGGGCTGTGATTCAGCCCTTTTTTCACAAAATATTGTCAAAAAGCGCCCGACAGAAAACCCTGTCAGGCGCTTGCCATACTATCTCAAATCAGTTCATACCCATCGACTTCATCATGCGTTCATTCAGTTCCTTTGCCGCATTGTAGCCCATCGACTTATGGCGATGGTTCATCGCAGCAACCTCAATGATAACCGCAAGGTTACGACCCGGACGGACCGGCACGGTCAGCGACGGAATACGCATGCCAAGAATATCGGTATACTGGTTGTCCAGTCCAAGGCGGTCATACATCTTACCCTCGACCCACGGTTCCAGATTGATGATGAGATCAATACGTTCGGTATCCTTGATCGAGCCCATACCAAAGATACGGCGCACATCAACGATACCGATACCACGCAGCTCAATAAAATGACGGATGATCTCCGGTGCGCTGCCGACCAGTGTACGGTCGGATACTCGCTTGATTTCGACCGCATCGTCTGCGATCAGACGGTGGCCGCGCTTGACCAGCTCGATCGCCGTTTCGCTCTTGCCGACGCCGCTGTCGCCCAGCAGTAAGATACCTTCACCATAAATTTCTACCAATACGCCATGCATGGTGATGCGCGGTGCAAGCGAAACCTTCAGCGATGCAACCATCGCATTCATGACGGAGGATGTGAATTCATTGGTACGCAGCACGGCAACATCATATTTCTTCGCCGCCTCAAGCAGCTCCGGGAACACTTCGATATTTCTGGTAATGATGATAGCCGGGATGCCGGTGGAGCACAGCTGGTCAAAAATCTCGTACCGTTTTTCGCTGTCGAACTGCTCAACATAGGTATTTTCCACCTTGCCCATGATCTGCAGGCGGTTCGGCTCAAAATAATCAAAAAAGCCTGCGAGCTGTAAGCCCGGACGGTTCACGTCATCCGTCGTGATCTCAATCTTTTCAAAGCCTTCCGGCCCATATATGATCTCTAATTGGAATTCTGTAATCAGCTGACCCAGCATAACGCTGAATTCTTTCAGTTGCATGTCCGACAGCCTCCTCTTTTTCTCTCGTCTGCCCATATACTGGCAGCAAACTGTTTGCTTTTATTATAACGGATAACCCAGTTCAATGCAATGCACAGCTTCATTATTTTTCAGCTTGTCAAATATTTTTGTTCTATGCTCTTGCATTTCCTGATTACATATGTTATTATAATATCCGTTACTCAAATGATTACAGATAAGGAGGTGCAGGAAAGATGGCAAAGTGTGAAGTTTGCGGCAAGGGCGTAACCTTCGGTATCAAGGTTTCCCATTCGCACAGACGTTCCAATCGTACCTGGAAGCCAAACGTTCGTCGCGTAAAGGCTATCGTTGCTGGCACTCCGTGCCATATCAATGTTTGCTCTCGGTGCCTCCGTTCCGGCAAGGTTACCCGCGCAATCTAATGATATACAAGACAGGTAGAAGTAAGCTCTTTGCTCTTGCAGAGGGCTTTTTCTTTGCCCGGAACAGCGGCACCGGTTTTCTATTTCCATTTACATCGGCAACGCTTGATTTTCTTTAGCCGGGGGCTCGCTCTCGCTGCGCTCGCCTGCCACTGGCAGGACGCGACCTCCGTTCCGGCAAGGTTACCCGCGCAATCTAATGATATACAAAACAGGTAGAAGTAAGCTCTTTGCTCTTGCAGAGGGCTTTTTTCTTTGCCGGAATGTCGGCACCGGTTTTCTATTTCCATTTACATCGGCAGCGCTTGATATACTTTAGCCGGGGGCTCGCTCTCGCTGCGCTCGCCTGCCACTGGCAGGACGCGACCTC
>JAUNWG010000158.1 GCA_030540435.1 Eubacteriales bacterium | reverse complement strand
CATTGCTGATGATATTGGAGAATATACGGTTGACCGCACCTGCATCCAGTTCACGATAAACAGGTTCCTCCGGCAATTTGATTTCCGGTTGGATGCCTTTTTCCTGCATAACCGCATAGAAAGACAACAGACTTTCCTCTAATGCCCGGACAACATCCATACGCTCCGGCTTTAGCTCCTGTGAGGATGTAACCACGCTGTATCGGAACAGTTCTTCGGTCAGATTTTTCAAAACCTCGGTTCTGTTCTGGATTTGTGAGAGATAACGCTGAACATTGTCGCTCTTATCTTCACGCTCCAGCAGATCGAGATAACCGTTGATTGCGGTCAGCGGTGTTCTCAGGTCATGGGATATGTTGGTGACTGCTTCTTTAAGTTCCAGATCGCCTTGTTGGTAATGATGACGTTCCTTGCGAAGCAAACGAAGCTGCACATTGATGTCTGCTGCCAGCTTTCGCATATAAGGGTCACGGGTGGAAATGTCAATGAGAGTGTTGGTATCTGCTGCCAATCGGTCACGGAACGCATCACGAATTTCCTGTGCCGACTTGCGTAGGAAATAGACCTTTGCAACAAGCACAAAGATAATCAGAAGTAATATTCCGATGATGATGATGAACAGCAGATGTTCCATAACAGTCCTCTTATTTTATATCTTTTTTCTTGAATAGTGTCACGCCTGTGGCAGTAGTCAAAATGGTTACGCACAACTGACAGATAATAGCCAGCGGATTAAACACGCCTTCCGAACGGGCGATATTCAAGCCTTGTGCAGATGGAATACAGGCTTCAATAAAAGTATATACCGTTCGGACAGCCCCTCTAAGATATTTATTATTGGGAACGCCTTCCTGTCGTAAAAAGCTACCATCTTCCTGCATAACCATACGAGTAGTAAACTCTGGTTGCTGTAAGGCGTTGTAAAAATAGAAACCTCCAATAATAATTACCAGAGCGAATACAAAACTGATGATTATACTTCGGGATTTATTACTGTCCTGCATGGCAATGAATGTGAAAAATGCAGCGTAACATAGGAGCATACCTATTGCAGTAGGAATACGCCAACCCATAGGAGCAAGTGCATCCCACATCAATCCTCCAAGGAATGGTAAGCCAACAACAACGGACGCCGCAATATGTGTAATCGTAAACAGGACACTGGTTGTGACTACGACAATCAAGTTCGCCAAATAAATGCTGTTTCGGGTACATCCAACATTCAATTTATTGCGAATTGTCCCCTGGTCGTATTCCGAACCAATATAAAAAGCGCTGAACACTGCCATGATAGCTCCCACGCTGATTAACCCGATGTAGAAATAGTAGTTGCCGCTGGCAAGATACCAGGCTTCCCCGATATTCTTCGTGTTGATGATTGCCAGAATGTAGAATACTGCGCCTAAAACAGCAGAGAGAACTTCCAGCACCCAAAAGATTTTGCTTCTCCAAAGTCGTGAGAAGTTGGCTGATAACAGCTTACGCATTGCTGCCACCTCCCACAAGGGAGATATAGTAGCTCTCCAAAGTTTCGTCCTTTTCCTGCATGGACAGCACTTCGCAGTTTTCCTTTGCCAGAGCAACGGTGAGTTGGGTCACATTGACTTTTGCGTATACATCGGCTGTTGTTGCGGAAATAATTTTGTATTCAAAATTCATGGCATCCAGAACACGAGCCAGAGCTGCGGTGTCGGTCACTTCCATGCGGATGCACTTACGGCATGCTGCATCCAATTCCTCGGCACTCAGTTCTTTTACCATGCGTCCGTTGTCGATGATGCCGTAATGGGTAGCCAAACGGGAAAGCTCGTCCAGAATGTGGCTGGAGATTAGAACGGTGATCTGTCTTTCACGGTTCAGCTTCAGAATCAACTCACGCATTTCCACGATGCCCTGAGGGTCAAGACCGTTTACAGGCTCATCCAGAACAAGGAAGTCGGGATCACCGGCTAATGCGATGGCAATGCCCAAACGCTGCTTCATGCCCAGGGAGAAATTCTTTGCTTTCTTCTTTCCGGTGTTCTCTAAGCCCACCAGCTTCAGCAATTCGGGGATACCATCATAAGACGGCAGGCCAAGAACAAGGTACTGCTGTTTGAGGTTTTCTTCCGCAGTCATATCCATGTAGATGGACGGTGTTTCTACCACGGCACCCATACGTCGGCGGGATTTGATAATATCCCTGCTGTCATTGCGGATGCCGTACAGAGAAAAGCTGCCAGAAGTCGGCTCCTGCAATCCGCAGATCAGTCGAATCAGCGTTGTCTTACCTGCGCCATTCTTTCCCACAAAGCCATAGATGGAGCCTTTGGGAACATTCATAGTAAGACCGT
>JAUNWG010000157.1 GCA_030540435.1 Eubacteriales bacterium | reverse complement strand
TTACTGAGAATGATCAGATTCTTGTTCCGTCCACTCAGGAACAGGCGGCCGCTGTCATCCAGATATCCCAGATCACCGGTATGATACCAGCCATCCGACGTATCTTCCACACCGAAATACCCCATAAAAACGGTAGGACCCTTTACCACGATCTCACCATTTTCAAATTGAACTGTCATATGCGGTACCAGGATGCCTGCACAGTTTTCGAACGCTACGATCTCTCCGGACGCAATACAGAAGGTTTCGCTGGAACCATAACTTGAAAGAATACGGATTCCTTTTGCGCGCAGCGCATCGAGCACCTTCTGCTGAGGGCTTGCGCCGCCTGTCAGGATATAGCGCAGATTCTTGCCAAAGAGCTTGCAGAGCATATTGGAATCTTCGGCGTGCCGCTGCAGTCTTTGATAGAACATGTTGATGTACACCGGTGTTACGCAAATCAATTCCGGTTCGAATACCTGTAAATCCTTCAATACATATTTGATGCCGGAACCAATATAGATCCTGCAGCCACACATCATGGCCGTGATCAAACAATTTATAGTCAGTGAGTGGAAAAAGGGAAGCGGGAGAAAAACTGTGCGTGCATACTCTATGGTATTGGGAATGAATGCGGATACAACATTTTTCTGAGACAAACGGACAGCTTTATAGTCGCCTGTTGTACCAGAGGAAAACAGTATGGCCGCTTCTGCGGCTTCCTGATTTTGTGTCTCGTACCTGCGGCAATCCAAACTGACAGCAGCAGTGCTGTCCGGTACTTCCATGCGGATAACCTTCATATCATTACATTCCAGGCTATTCTCTCCCACACATATGAAGTGGATGTCAAAAAGGCGCAGTCTATTCGTGATTTCATCGTGATCCATCTCAGGATCAACCAAAATGGCAGATTTTCCAAGCAGCATGGTCCCCCAGTAATAAATCATCCATGCGTAGGAATTTTCAGCAATGATCGCAATTCTTTTTTCGTTTTCTATGATGCCGGACAGTTGCTCGGCAACCATCTTCACATGGTGGAAGAACTCACTGTATGTAACGTCACAAAGTGTTTTGTTTTTCAGATAGGTAAACGCAGTCCGGGTGCTGTATTGTGATGATATCCGGTCCAAAAAATGATAGGAATCCATTATGCTATCCATATAATTCCATTCCCGCCATGCAGCGCTTATGCTGACGAACGGCGGCCTTTCCTAATCAATTATTGTATGAATTCGGTTGTATTGATATTGTGATACAGTGATTGCAAATCAGCATCCCCCAGATGTCCAAAGTGGAGAGCTGGAACATGCACCCACATACCACATTAAGAAGCCAAGCGTACCTGCCTTTACTCCTCAATTTCTTTCAGGTAACGGGAAAGGGCATCCTGCCAGGTGGGGAGAGGCTGAAAGCCGCATTCCACCAATTTGGTTTTATCCAACCGGCTGTTGAAGGGACGGGCTGCTTTATTCAGGCCATATTCTTCTGTGGTGACAGGGATGACCTTGGTTTGAAAGCCAGCCTGGCGGAAAATCTCACAGGCAAATTCATACCAGCTGATATAGCCTCCCTCATTGGTTGCATGATAGTAGCCATATTGCTCTGTTTCGATCATATCCACCAACAGCCGGGAAAGATCGATGGTATAGGTAGGTGTACCGATCTGGTCACAAACCACGCGAACTTCGTCATATTTCTTGCCTAAACTCAGCATGGTTCTTACAAAGTTCTTCCCGTTCCGGCCGAATACCCACGCGATGCGGACGATAAAATATTTTTTCAGTGTATTTGCCACGACCAGTTCGCCGTCCAACTTGGTCTGGCCATATACATTTAGGGCAGCATACTCCTTGCAGTCAGGTTTCCAGGGCGTTTCACCCTTTCCATTGAAAACATAGTCGGTGGACAGGTACAGCATTTTGCAGTTCAGATTTCTGCAGATATCCGCAATATTCTGGGTACCATCTACATTGATCCTGTGAACCACCGCCTTTTTATCTTCTTCCTCCGCTAAATCTACCGCTGTCCAGCCAGCACAGTGGATAACAGCGTCGGGAGCAACTTTACGAATCACACGGCTTACAGCCTCAGCGTCCGTTATGTCCAGACAGGCATAAGGCATCGTGGTAACAGCCGAACCATCCTGAATGCCGCTGTACGCAGGGGCGAGGTCACTGCCGATACCTTCATGCCCACGTTTATGGAGTTCATTCATGACATCATGGCCCAGCTGACCGCCGACACCTGTAACAAATACTTTCATTCAAAATACTCCTCAGCGATTTCCGTACATTTTCTCGTAGTAATTCTGGTATTCTCCGGAGATAATGGTTTCCCACCACTCCCGGTTGTCCAGATACCACTGGATGGTTT
>JAUNWG010000156.1 GCA_030540435.1 Eubacteriales bacterium | reverse complement strand
CGCGGAGAGGCCGCCTGTTTCCTGTGTGTCGGTAAAACCCAACTTGGAGGATGTGTATTTGCGCTTTTTTGGCGCGATGGAGGGAATATGATTTATGAGCTGCGGAAAATCCTGTATAATGGGTGGCTGTGCATACTGTTGGTATTGATGATTATTCTAAATGCATTTCTCTTTTATAGTCATTGCGTGGACGACAGCGCGGGCTATACGATGCTGCAGGTGAAGGAGAGGTTTGCGAATGCAGATAAAATTGCCGACGAGCAGATCCGGCTGGAGAAGCAGATGGAGGAATGGTTTCTGGGTGAGCACGACTGGGAGATCTATGAAGATTTAAAAGGGGAAATTGAACATAACAAACCGGTTCTTGAAAGACTTGCGCAGGCAGAAAACTATGAGGCATATCGTAAGAACCTTGTGGCGGAAGCGGAGATTAAGCTGCGGCTGGGTCTATTTGGAAGTCCGCAGAGTTTTGCGGCCCGATCACTTATGCGAGGAATAAAAGAGTACGAAGCTTTGGCAGGCGTGCTGCCAGACGGCATTTTTCTAGGCGGCATAGAACTGCTGCTTTCCTGGCGCCTGACAGATTACTTTCTGCTAGCTTTTTCAGTTGTGGCCAGCTTTATGCTGTTTACCTATGAGAAAGCAGTCGGACTCAGGAAACTGACGCAACCCACTCGACATGGGCATTGGGGACTGTTTTGCCAAAAATGCGGCGCCTCCGTAGTGCTGATGACATCGGGATTTCTTGCGCTGTATGGCGTAAACGGCCTGATTTCGGGAATATTATTCGGATTTAAGGGCATTTCGTGTGCGGCACAGAGCATATATGGATTTGCCGGCTGTCCGGCGAGAATTTCTGTTGAAGTACTTTTGTTGCAGATTGCGGCCCTGAAATACTTGTGGGCGTTGTCCATACTGATGCTCACGATACTACTTTGCTCTCTGACGGGACGAGCGGCAATTGCTGCTGCAAGCATGACTATCTGTGCTGTTGTGTCATTTCTGATGGGGGAAAGCCGTTCCTTGTGGCTCCGGATTGTAAGCCTTAGCCAACTTGCGGGGATAGAGCAGCTATACCAGGGAGCCGTGTATCTGAACCTATTCGGTTATCCTATTCCGCGTGTCCCTGTGGCAGTTGGTTTCCTATTGGCTCTTGGATTTGGATGCTTTCTGACAGGAGGTGTAGCATTCTGCAAAATGGAGGGAGCCAAAGAATACAAGCAACGATCCGTGACGCTCCTTCCCTGGGGAAATCATACAAACCTTTTTGCCCATGAATGCGTTAAGGCACTGATAACTTGGAAAGGAGCGCTGATTTTACTGCTATTTTTGATAGTGCAGTTCATGGCTTGCCAGCGCATTCCCATTCATTATAGCGAGCAGGAGGTGTATTATCGAAATTATTCTCAAATTTTGGAGGGAAAGCCAAGTGATGAGAAAACAGCGTTTTTGGAGACAGAGCAGAGCCGGTTAGATGACCTTTCTCATCAACTTGTTGAGATTGGACGGACATATCCACCAGATTCTGCGCAGTATGAATCCGCTACAGTGGATATCCGGAATCAGTTGCGTGCTCAGTTGGCTTTTGAGATGGCAAAATTACAGTATGAAGGATTGCAGATAGGACAATCTTATCTGTACCAAACTCCTTATACAGTTTTATTTGGACCAGATTCCATGGGGGAGGACACGGTGAATTTTGGAAAGCTTTTCTTTGTAATAATCCTTCTGCTTTTTGTATTATTTGCAGAGGAGAAAGAAACAGGAGTAAGGATTCTTCAGGTGACGGCAGGAAGGACGAGGGTGATTTTATGTCATAAGACGATAATTTGTGCTGCATATGCAGCGCTGGCAACGCTGATTGCCTTTTTGCCTCGGTATATTGCGGTGTTTCACACCTATGCAGGGCTGGATCTGGCGGCCCAAGCGAGCAGCGTAATGTGGTGGGCAGAAATTCCGGCAGTGTTCTCCGTGGGGGGATACATAGCTGTAATTCTTTTGGGGAGAATACTTTTGACTGGCGGTGCCGCAGGGATCGTATGCTGTATTTCTAATATGACAGGCAATTCAATCATGACTTTGATTATCAGTATAGTATTATTGATGCTCCCTATAGGCGTGTTACTTTTATGCTGAAGTGCGAGAGGCGGTAAAAAACGCCAATTCAAAAAACTGCATAATTTATTCCCTGACAAAACAGGCATAGTATCCTGCTTTGTCAGGGACTTTTTACAGGCTCAAATTTGATGGCTTGTTTCCTGGGAAAAACTGTGGTATACTATTCAAAGCTATGGTTATCGGCTTTTTGGGAATTTGGTAAATTGTAGTTTATCAGGATAACTGAGCGCTCCTATGCGGTCAGATTCCCAAAAA
>JAUNWG010000061.1:5788-13757 GCA_030540435.1 Eubacteriales bacterium | reverse complement strand
TGATGCATACCAGATGCCGCTGCACGACTGTACCGGAAGTTCCGTATCGGTCCGAAACACGTATGTCGCGTGATCCAGTGACAGGTAAAAGCGTACGGGTTGAACGTATGTCATATCAGGAATGGCATAAGAAATATGTCGAAGATGTACCGGAAGCCGCGATAGCAGAGAAAAAGCACAAAAACAAATATGCCGATAAGAAGCAGTATCAGAAATATGTTGATTTGCTCGGAAGGAAAAACGTTGCAAAATCATTTGATTCTTTTCAGAATATCAAGTATACTGGTGGTAAAGAGTGGCACGAGCTGCAGCGAGCATACAAGGACAAACCGCTTCGAGATCGATTGCAATCCAACGAGCAGCCCAAAACAATTGAAGTTGGGAAACAGGGAAAACATATCAAAGGACACAACAACTATATCGAAGGTCGCAGTTATCTGACGATTTCGACCCAGGATGCACAAAAGCTAGTTGATCGCTATGCAGGCACTGGAGAACTGAAACGTGATAGAAAAGGCAGATGGACGCAAAAGGAGTTTATTGTTGTTGACAAGCAGATAGGTGTGTTTGTATCTCGGGGAGACAGAACAGAAAAGCCAACGAAGCGTTTTGCAATTCACTATAGCAAAACAGGCGTACATATTGTACCAGTGGAGGAGAAATAGGAATGGATTTATGGGAGTATAGCGGAAAAAATATCCGCGTCGAGATGGACGATGGGCAGGTTTTTGAAGGCAAGGCATACGATTATATGTCTGCGGATGATAATGAACCTTATCCCGAAAGTATCACGATTGATAGTACAGAGTTATTTGTCAATGAAATTAAAAAGATCACAATTGTAGATTAAGCCGCCAAGCGAAAGCAAGGCGGTTTTCTTATGCACGAATTTAGGAGGTGCGGTATCATGTTGTACACAATTTTGTTTTATTGATTGGTCTTGAGCTGGGAATGAACACAGTATATTTTGCATTGCTCGGTATTATCGCAGTAGTCCAATGTGTCAAGCTCGGCGTTGATATTGCAAAGAAACTGAAATGATCTGTCCGTACAACCGCAAACAGCAGACCACAGTGCTGCAATGGATGCAGAACAATGAAGATGAAAGTTCAAATTGCCAACAAGTAGAAAATGTGAAGTTTAGCATGATGGAATGCCCAAAAGAAGGTTGTGCGGTCTGGTATAATGGTCGCTGCCATTATGCATCTGTAAATTTCAACAACGAATGATAGCATCCGTAGGGGGTGCTTTTTTCATACTTAAATCAGGAGGTATCACAATGACAAAGAAAACACTGATTGCCGCAGGCTTGTCAGAGGAGCAGGCGGCCAAGATCATGGAGGAGCTTGAGAGCGACTATGTGCCAAAGGCAGATCATGACGCGGTTGCTGAAAAGCTGCGGCTTGCTGAGGAAAAAGTCGAGACTACCGAAGAGGCGTTAAAGAAATTTGATGGCGTCGATGTAGATGACCTGAAAGGTCAGATTGAGAAGCTCAGCAACGATCTGAAACAGAAAGACACCGATTATCAGCAGAAAATCGCTGATATGGAGTTTAACACCGCCCTCGACGCTGCAATTACGGCGGCAAAGGGCAAGAATACCAAGGCAATCCGTGCGCTGCTGGACATTGATACGCTGAAAGCCAGCAAGAACCAGCAGGAGGACATGAAAGCGGCAATCACGCAGGCTGCAAAGGAAAACGACTATCTTTTTGGTGATACAAACCAGCAGCACTATAATCCGCCGGCAGGCGGCAAGCCGAACACAGTGACAGATATGGCATCTGCACTCGCTGAACACTACAATAAGTAAATTTTTACAGGAGGTACTATTATGCCCGTAACATTAGCACAGGCAAAGGTCGGTATGGCCGACCATATTGACCAGCAGGTCATTGACGAATTCCGCAGAGGTTCGTATCTGCTGGATAACCTGACGTTTGACAATGCTGTATCACCGGGTACTGGCGGCAGTACGCTGGTGTATGGCTATACGCGGCTCAAGACACCGGCTGCGGCAGCATTCCGCGACATCAATACGGAATACACAGCAAACGAAGCGGACAGAGAGAACAAGACCGTTGAGCTGAAGATTTTCGGCGGCGACTTTGCGGTTGACCGCGTAATCGCACAGACAGCGAACGGCCAGATCAATGAGGTGCAGTTCCAGCTGTCTGAGAAGATCAAGGCAACTACAAACCTGTTCCATTATACCGCCATTAACGGTGATAAGTCGGTTGCTGGTTTTGATGGTCTGGATACGATGCTGGTAGGTACGTCGACCGAGCTGAACGCCGACGCCGCAAACGCCATCGACCTGTCCACGGCATCCGCGATCGATGCAAATTACAAGACTGTACTTGATGCGCTGGATCAGCTGATGGGCGAACTGGACGGCACACCGACGCTGTTGGTAGCAAACAATGCGCTGATTACCAAGCTGCGCGCTTGCGCACGCCGCGCCGGTTATATGACGCAGAGCGAAGACGCGTTCGGCAGAAAGATCAGCGGCTATGCTGGTATTCCATTCGTGGACTTCCAGTATTTCTACAATCCGACAACCAAGGCGGAAGAGCCGGTTATCCCGATTGTAAGCCGTTCGATTACCAGCGGTTCGAACGCGTCAACTGCCACAGGTTTGACTGACCTGTATGCGATCCGGCTGGGGCTGGACGGTTTCCACGCGGTTTCCCCGGCTGGCGGCAAGATCATCAATACCACACTGCCGGACTTTTCCACTGCTGGTGCAGTCAAGCACGGTGATGTGGAAATGGTTGCTGCAACTGTCCTGAAAAAGACCCGTGCAGCTGGTGTGCTGCGCAATTTCAAGGTAAAGTGAGGGAATTGCTGTGAAGTATCGTATCAAAGCACCAAATAACAAGTATGACCGGACGTTGAATGGCGTCCGGTTTTCTAATGGCGTCGCTGAGATGGATAATGCGTGGATGGCGCAGTGGTTTTCCGGTCGTAACGGTTTTACCGTTGAGACAGTACCGGATGAGCAGACGGAGACGGCGGTGGATAGCTCTGCTGAAACTGCTCCGGCGAAGAAAACCTGCGTGAGGAAAAGCGAATGATTGACACGATCTACGACACTGCGATACAGCTTGCGCCGAGTGCGGACAAGGGTGTCTTGCGAGTAGCTGTGTTGAAAGTTGAGCAGATGATCTGCAATTACTGCAATGTGGATACTGTGCCGGAGGGGCTGTATTATGTCGCCGCCGATATGGCAGTGGACGCATGGAATCGCATACGCCTAGGAAACGCAGGTACGGATGCAGGCAGCGCTGCCGAAGTAAAAAGCGTAACGCGCGGGGATACGTCGTATACGTTTGCGACGCAGACCGAGAGCCTAAAGGACGTGCTGTCTGCCAGCGGCTTCCTCAACGACTGGAAAACGCAGCTGAATCAATTCCGAAGGATGAGGTGATGGTTGTGTTTGGAAATGTCGCATTGGAGCGCAGGATTCTGGAGCAGACCTATGACGGTGTGATGGATGTGTACGGATATGGCGACGAGCTGACACAATCTGGCGCAACACGCCCTGTGGAAAAGCAGCTATATACAGGAATCGCTTGCGGTCTGTCTGCAAGCACACAGGCAGATACCACGCAGACAGATGCTTCTGCCGATGTGAATCAGCGGTATATCGTGTTCTGCGCGCCGGAAATAGAAATCCATCCGGGGTGCCGGATCGTGATTACACAATATGGAGTAACGCGGGAGTATACCTGCAGCGGTATGCCGAATGTCTACCCGACGCATCAGGAATTATCTGTGTTGTTGGAGGAGCGGGCATGAGCAAGGTTGGGTTTGATTTTTCTGAGTTAGAAGGGCTAGAGCACGACCTCAGAAGGATTGCAAAGCACGACGGAGAGATACGGAAAGCGTCGGAACGTGTGTTGAACAAATTGGCAAAAACTGTGCTTGCAGCAACCAAATCAAACACGCCTGTTCGGTCGGGAGCTCTGCGGCGCAATTGGCAGCGCACGCCCGTCAAGGTTGATGTATTCAGAGACGAAGTATCTGTGAAAATTTATAACATTACAGAATATGCACCATATGTGGAATATGGGCATCGCATTGTTGTAAATGGCATTACAGTGGGTTTCGCGGACGGTGTGCTTATGTTGACCACGGCGGTTAAAGACGCAGAAAAGATATTGCCTGAAATGGTTGAAGAGCAGATCATTGCTGCGCTGGAAAGGATTGGGAAATGAATCGCTTTGACGTGTTGGTGCGCGTGTTACACAATGCGTTCCCGGATATCCCGGTTTACGACGAGAAAATACCACAGCATTTTCGCCAGCCGTGTTTTTCCGTCCTGCTGGTGTCTGAGCAGCACACGCCTATGACCAATACATTGCAGCAGGAATATACGGTGTTTGATATCCGGTATTTTCCACCTGTGGGTATCCCGCAGCGTGAGAAATGCCGTGCCGTAGCAGAACAGCTGAAATATGAGCTGGAAGCGATGTGTGAGGTACGATCATATCTGCTCGACATGAATTATACCATTGTGGACGATGTGCTGCATTTTACATTGGATGTGGATGGGTACGAAACTGTTGAACGCGATACCGACGTGGACCCGATGGAAAACCTGACGGTCACGGTGGATACCGGGAAACCCACGATGGCCCCTAACGACGAAAATATGGGTACATTTACATTTGAGATCACAAAGGAGGCGTAAAGATGGCAGTTAGTATGCCGGAAATCTTTATTGAATTTAAGAAGGCCGCGACAACGATGTCGTCACGGTCAGTGCTGGGTAATGTCGTCCTGCTGATGCGGGATGCGACTGGCACAAAAACGATTACGACCTATAAAACGGCAGCTGCGGCGCAGGCGGATGCAGCAGCATACACCGCAATAAATGCACAGTACATCCAGGATGCATTCGGCGGCGGTGCGGCAAAGGTTGTCACTGTCCGCATGGGCGAGTCCATTGCAGATGCACTGGCAACAGTGAAATCTAACGCCCTGACCGGATGGATTACTGTCTGCGACGGAACGGCAGAGGATTATACCGCGCTGGCTGACTGGGCGAAGGTACAGGAGACGTTGCGCAGTGGACACAGCCAGTATTATGCGCTGGTGCATAAAGTGGACGCACCGAATTGCCGTCATGTTATTAACCTGTATACGGATACGGTAACATTCGCGGATGTGGATCGCGGTACCTGCGCTGCATCGGCATTTCTGCCGACGCTGGCGGGCATGATTGCGTCCTGCGGCGTGACGCGTAGTTGTACCTATCTGGTATGCAATACGCTGACAGCGGTATCTGAGATCGCGGAAACCGAACAGGACGCCGCGCTTGCTGCGGGTAGGTTGTTCCTAATTGTGGATGGCGCAGATATTCGTGTTGCACTGGGCATTAACAGCTGTACGGATAAGGGCATTGACGATGATTTCCGGTACATCGACATCGTTGTCGCGTTGGATATGATGTACACCGACATCGTGCAGATTTGGAAAGACAGCTACTGCGGTCGATATCGCAATACGCTGGATAACCAAATGTTGCTGATCGCAGCGATCAACAGCTATTTCCACGCGCTGGCGGTCGAGGGCATTTTGGATGGCAACTATGAGAATGTAGCAACGATCGACGTGGATACACAGCGCACTGCGTGGATCACATCCGGAAAAACGGAAGCGGCTGACTGGACAGACCAGCAGTTAATGATCAAAACGTTCCGGCGCAACGTGTATCTCTCCGGAGACATCCGACTCATGGGCACGATGGACAATATTAGATTCTCTATCAATTTGGATTGAGGTGATTAGATGGCACTGAATACAAATGATATCCTGACCGGCGCAGACGGTCGTGTGTGGTGGAACGGCAAGCTGCTGGCGTCTGTTACAAAGTTCGAGGCTAAGGTCACCGGTGATTTTGAGAAAATCAACGTTTGCGGAGATAATGCGACCTACAGCATGTATAACGGCTGGGCTGGTTCCGGCTCTATGACGCTATACAAAATCGACACAGAAATCGCGGATATGATGATCGACGCATACAACTCCGGCGTCATGCCCGATCTTCATGTTGTGACGTCGCTGACCAACCGGCGTACGAAAGAGAGCGCGCGCTATCAGGTTTCCGGCGTGGCGATCACAGAATTTATCGTTGCAGCGTTCGAGGCAAAAAAGCAAGTAGAGGAAGACATTCCGTTCAATTTCTCGCGCATCCAGCGTTTGGGCGGCATTGCTTCATAAGGAGGACATATGGCAAATATGACATTGGACAGCCTGCTGAACCGTGCAGCGGCGAAAGAGCAGGCGAAAAACGACACGTTGGAAATCAAACTGCCGGGCAGCGAGGATACACTGGTTTTCAAACGTATTTCGGACGAAAAAGTGTTGGAAATCGTAGATCAGATCACTGCCAGCGACAAATCCGCTATGCTGACAGGTGCAATGCACGCAACAGATCACATGATCTACCTGTCCTGTGAGATGTTGCAAAATCCAGAGCTGCACAAGCAACTAGGCTTGGCTGAGCCGTGGGACGTTGCTGCAAAGGTGTTCACCCTTGCAGAACGCAATGAGATCGGCGGTAAGCTGTTTGATTGGCTGGGTGTCAATGATATCGCAGACGAGACAAAAAACGCATAGCGCGTGATCCGGAACTCCAGCTGTGCGCATTCTATGCGGCGCATGGCTGGGATATGGAGGCGCTGGACAGGGTGGCAGGTGCTACCCCGTTGCAGCGTATGTTTTTGGATCACGCGCAGGAGCAATACTGGTTGACGCTGCGCAATGTGATCGCGTCGGCAATTTCTATGGTGATGGGAGGTGACGCCGAAAATGGCTAAAGCGGTATCGGTTATTCTGAACTTACGGGACAATGCCAGCAAGGGCCTGATCGGTGTTGCCAACCGCACCAAGGGTGTTAGCAAAGAGATGAAAAGCGCGACCCGGACGGTTGTTAGCTGGAAGAATAGTTTTAACAAGTCGCTGGATAGTATGACCGGCAAGGTTGTGAAATTTGCATCGAAATGGGGGAGTCTAGCAGTCTCTGTAGCTGGAGGATTTGTCGTCAAAACTGCATTGTCGGAAGCGATGGATCTGGAAGGCTATCGAATGCAGCTGGAGACGGCGACTAAGGACACCGAAAAGGCAGCATCCATCATGAAGTATGCCATTGACCTCGCCAATAAAACGCCGTTTGAGGGCGGACAACTGGTCGAGGGTGCGGCAAAGTTTGAAGCAATGGGCATGTCCGCCAAGAAGTGGCTGACGCTTACTGGTGATATGGCGGCCGCAACCAATAAAGACTTTGACCAGGCTGTTGAGGCTTTGATCGATGCACAGACCGGCGAGCTGGAACGCCTGAAGGAGTTTGGCATCACCAAGGCTATGATCCAGCAACATGCCGAGGATATGTTCCATGATGTCCAAGTCGTAAATAATAAGGGCCAGATCGTGGATCAGGAGAAATTCAATGAGGCCATGATCCAACTCATGACGGACAAATACACCGGCGGCATGGAAAAGCAGGCTACAACGGCACGTGGTTTGCTGTCTACCATTACCGGCATTACCAAGTCCGCATTGGCGAAGATCGCAGGCATGAATGAGGACGGTTCTGTCCGTGCCGGATCGGCATTTGACCTGCTGCGAAATAAGCTGCAACTGCTTGCAGACAAGTTCCAGCAGTGGCAGTCAGACGGTACGATCGATGCACTTGCAGATAAATTCACCGAGTTGGTGCAAAAGGCGTTGGATTTTGCTGAAAACGCAGGCGGTAAGTTGATACAGGCGCTTGATTGGATATCACAGCATTCGGAAGGTGTGAAGACTGCTCTGAAGGTGTTGGGCGTTGCGTTTGCAGCGTTTAAAATAGTCGGATTTATCGGTAATGTTGTATACGCGGTACATACGCTGGCGGAGTTTGGCGGTATGCTCAAGATCGTTGGCGGGGTTGCGCGAGGCGGCCTATTGAGCGGGCTTACCA
>JAUNWG010000061.1:0-5688 GCA_030540435.1 Eubacteriales bacterium | reverse complement strand
CTTACCATTGTCACAAAGGTCGGTGACGGAGTGATCGGCGTAGTTAGCAAGATTGGCGGCGGTGTGGTTGGTCTTGTTGGCAGGCTTGCAACGGTAAATCCTATGGTGCTGTTGATCGCAGCTGGAATCGCTGTTGCAATCGCAGCTGGTGTTGCACTGTACAAAAACTGGGATGCAGTTTGTGCGTATGCAACTAAACTAAAAAACTGGGTCGTCTTTATATTTAATACAATCCGAGATAAAATCACTGGTGCATTTGATACCGTAAAATCAAAAGTTGGCAGTGTTTTTGATTGGTTTGCATCTAAATTTGAATGGATTTCCGGCCAACTCAGCTGGCTGCGGGATGCGGCGTCTAACCTGCCGGGGGTAGGCAGCGCGCTCAATGCGCTAGGGATTGGTTCTAATGCCAGCGGCACTCCATATTGGCGCGGCGGTTTGACTCGGATCAACGAACGCGGCGGCGAGATCGTAGACCTGCCGTCAGGCACACGTATTATCCCGCATGACGTTTCCAAAAAGCAGACAGGAGGGAAATCTGTTGTCGTAAACCTGACTATTCAGGGCAACGTGATCGGTAACAGGGAGTACATGGAGCAAACCGGTGAATATATTGCCGGAAAAATTATGGATGCAATGGATATTGCATAAACGGAGGGCTGGATATGTACGCAATTCTGTCCGCGAATAACTACGCGGAAATTTTTATTATCCCGTATATTCCGCCTGAACTGGAGATTACGGAGGAACAGGCGGTCGACGAATACGACGGCCTGTCCTTTTGCCTTACGATGCCGGGCAATATGAAACCGCGTGCGGTATCGTGGTCTGCATTATATCCACGGAATTCTCATGCATTTAGCACGCCGGGATGCGGGACGGACCCGGAAGAATTTGCGGCGTTCCTGCGTAATTGGCGTGGAAAACATTGGCCCATCCGGCTGGTTATCATGGATGGCGGAAATACAATCCTGAATATGGCGGTTCTGGTGGATAATTTTTCGTATTCCTACACCAAATCAAATGATATGAATTATTCGATATCACTGAAAGAATATCAGTTTATTTAAGAGGTGACAGATATGGATAATTATACGGTGCACCTCACACAGAACGGCAAACAACAGGAGATCACGGCATATGTTGACGGGTTATCCATGCGGGATGATGGCGACGCATATAGTGCAGAGCTGTCATTTACTGTTGCGGTCAATCCATATGACCCGTTTCTGAAGGATTTAAAGATCGAGGCAAAGGACAACATCACACTGAAAAACGGTGATAAAACGATTTTTTCCGGATTTGTTATCCGCAGAACCAAGGCTGGTGAAGTGGAGTGCCGGGATAATGGATTTTATCTGAAGAGCGACATTACATGTCAGTTCAATGGCACGGATGCGGCAAATGCGCTGAATACCGTGTGTAAAAAAGCCGGAATCCAATATGGATGGTACAGCATCCCGTCTGTATCTATTACCGGTGATTATGCCCGAACACAAGCCAGCAGTGTGATAGACAGTATTTTGGAGCAGATGGAAAACGAAACCGGCAAGCGGTTTATCCATCGCATGATCGACAATAAGTTGTGTGTGCGGGCATTCGATGAGAATGTTATAACAGTGACCTATACTCGGCCTGTCAGTAAACCGCTTAATATTACGTGGGCAGTAGGTGAAGTCGAAGTCTCCTCCACGATGGAGGATATGGCGACGAATATCGTTGTCCAGACAGACGAAAACGACACGACAGTGACGTTGGCGACCGCAACAGACCCGGATGCTGTGACCAAATACGGGTACATGACCAAAATGCTGTCTGTTGATTCGGATAAAAAGGGCACAGCGGTCACCGTGCTGAATAACGCGATCAAGGAGTGTGCAACTCCTACAACGCAGGCCAGCGTTGGCAAAATTTGGGGCAGTGATGCGGTTATACCTGGAAAACTATTGTTGTTCGGTTCGGACAAGTTTGGGTTGTCCGGCAAATGGTGGGTGACAAGTGTGACCCATACATATCAGCCGTATCATTATATGTCCCTAGAACTATTGGCGTATGAAACGCCGAAATCCAATATGAAGGTCGTGATCACGCCGCAGGCTGCGAACACTGACGGCACGTCCAGTGGTACAACTACCACGACAAAAAAGACAAAGCTGGGTAATTTTAAGCTGACGTTTTATGCCGGGGATACATCAACCGCATCCGGCAAAAAACCTGCTGTTGGTCGTACCATTGCAACAGATCCATCTGTTATTCCACTTGGCACGCGCGTATATATCGAGGGCTGGGGCGAACGGACTGCGGAGGATACCGGCGGTGCGATCAAGGGAAAGAAGATCGACATTTTCGTTGCCAGCAATGCCGAGGCGAGAAAATACGGCGTGCAATACGCGGATGTGTATAAGATAGAAACCGTAACGACCTCGGTTTCGTCTGGCAGTGCTGGCGGTTCCGCAGCCGGTCGAAAGCTGGTGCAGATTGCTCTGGCAGAGGAGGGTTATCGAGAAACCGGGAGGGATCATACCAAATATGGTAAATGGTTTGGCATGGATGGAAACTACTGGTGCGCAATGTTTGTCGCATGGTGCGCAAATCAGGCGGGAATATCTACGTCGGTTATCCCAAAATTGGCATCAGTGTCTGGTTACATGAATTGGTACAAAGAACGCGGAAAGTTCCACACGACGGGCACCGGCTACCGTCCGCAGGTTGGCGATCTGATGATTCAGAAATCTGCGGGTGCGTCGCATATCGGCATCGTTGTATCATCTACAGCCAGCGGATTTACCACAATAGAGGGCAACAGCTCCAATCGTGTTGCGCAGCGTAGCTATTCGTATACCGATGCAAAATTAACCGGTTTTTGTTCACCGTTTTGATTAGGAGGTTACGTATGAGTTGGGATATTGCACTTGCAAAAAAATTGAAACGTCAGGCAGCACATGCAACCGGTACGGGTACATCGTGTGCTGGGATCGTGCAATCCATTGCGCCGTTGGTTGTATCCATATATGACGGTGAGCTGATGCTGCGCGGCGACAAATTGCGTATAGCGGATACGATTACGGATATCCGTGTTGGCGATACGGTTTGTGTTGTGGGCAGCGGGCCGTATACCGTTGTTGCGAGGTGGCGATGATGGACAAGCGGTCATTGGTTTTTATCTATGATATGCGGTCATTTACCATGCGGGATGGCGGTGTGGTGGAGTGCAGCGGGCGTGATGGCGTCCAGCAATGGCTGGAGCTGGCGCTGCGCACTAGACCATCCAGCGCGCCAATCTATGCGGAGATCGAGGATAATACAGCGTTTGGCGTATCCGTTGCTCCATTGATCGGCAATCGCATGTTGCCCTCCGGATTTGTACAGGCAGAACTGGAGCGACAAATTACGGAAGTGTGCGCGCTGAATCCATATATCGCATCGGTTGGGAATTTTGTGTTTTCTGGCGACGCTCGGCGGACGTTGAATGTGCAATTTGATGTAACGACACAAGACGGAACGACGGAGGAGGTGGAGATCGACCTATGATAGCAGATGATTTGCTGCAGGAAATGCTCGGCAATATTAGCGACAATTATCAAAAAACGATTGGCTATCCAATGTACGATATTTTGTCTGCGTTTGCGCTGTCTCTGGCAGATACCAATGCGCAGCTGGATCGGGCAATCGCTGCACTCGACCCGGCGAATCTGTCCGGTGACGATCTGACACGGTACATTTATCAGCGGCGTGGACTGGTTCGCAGAGCTGCGACGTATGCAACAGCGACGCTGGAGGTTACGGGCACAGGCACGATCGCGGACGGTGATCTGTTTGAGACAGATGGAGGCGTACAGTTTGCTGCCGTCACTGATGCGGTGATTGTTGACAGCGGCACGATCGATGTGATGTGCACGACAGCGGGCAGTATTGGCAATGTAGCTGCAAATACAATTACAAAAATGCCGATTACCATAACAGGCATTGCAACCTGCACAAATCCGGAGGCGGCGACAGATGGATATGATCCCGAATCTGATGCAGAATTACTAGATCGGTTTTACCTGTCGTTATCCGAGCCGGTCATGTCCGGCAACCGTGCGCATTATCGGCAATGGGCATTGGAGGTGTCCGGTGTAGGAGATGCAAGAGTATATTCTCTGGCGCGTGGCCCAAATACAGTTGATGTTATGATCATCAATAGCGTAGGGCGGGCTGCGGATGACGCGTTGATTGCCAGAGTGCAGGATTACATTGATCCCAGCTCTCTAGGCTTGGGAGAGGGCAAAGCGCCGATCGGTGCACATTGCTATGTCTGCACCGCAGAGGAATTGCAGATCAATGTGGCTGTCACTGTGACGGCTGGTGCGGATGCAAACCGCACTATGATTGAAGAATCGATGAGAGAAAACCTTGAAATGTATCTGACGAAAGACATCCTCATGAAACGCGATGTTGTCAGTTATGGCAAATGTTATGCATATTGTGCGGCGGCAGATGGCATTATAGACGTCGCAGACGACCTCACATTGAACGGAGGACGTAGTAGTGTTGTTATCCCGGACAGGACAATCGCGGTGTTAGGAGAGGTGACGATTACATATGCGTGATGAATTGCAGTTAATGCCACGTGTGTACCGTTATGATGCATGGTTGATCGCGCTTTTTGCAGGAGCTGCAATGCCGCATGGTCGGCTGTGCGACGACATTCGCACGTTGCCGGATAGCCTGTTTTTTGATCGGATGAATGAAAAACAGCTCCGTGTGGAAGAAGAAATCTGCCAGATGGAAAATACCGGGATTGACATCGCAACACGACGTGCAATCGTGGAAGCGCGATGGAAGGCCGACGGTGCCAATACTCGTGTGCTGCTGCAGGCGATCTGCGACAGCTGGAAAAACGGCGAGGTGTTGGTAAATTTTGTTGACGGAGTTATTCTGTTGACGTTTGTCGGCGCCTACGGTATTCCGGAACGGTTGGATACGTTGTTGGATGCTGTTGATGCAGCAAAACCTGCGCACCTGCCTATGCAGTATCGGCTGCATTATCTGATGGTGGCCGATGTTGATGCCATGACGGTCGGAGAGCTGGAACAGGTAACATGCGATAAATTTGCAGGAGGTGTGTACTATGCCGAAATATACTAAATGCCTTACTTTATACGAGTTTGACTATGAAACGGATAACGCAAAAACAACCGCGTTCAATGTTGGAAGATTTTTAAATGATAACTGGGATAAAGTCGATGCGGCAATCCTGAATATTTTGGAAAGCGCGTCTGGAATGAATCGCAGTGATATCACAATTCCGGTTAGTAGCTGGATAACAGACACAGTATATCCATACCACTGTGATGTACCGTGTGCAGGAGTCGATGCAGAGATGATTCCGCTGCTGACGATCCTGCCGGAGAGCATGGCTGTGGCGCAGGATTGTGGAATGGCATCTTGTGCGCAGACATTGGACGGCTTTCTGCGGGTGTACGCAGAGACAATACCCGCTGAGCCGATACAGGTCAGTCTTGCACTGTTGGGCGTAAAGCCAACTATTGACGCAGAGGAGGGAGAGTAAAATGGCATTCGGACCGGTAAATATCGGTGGCGGCAAAAATAAAGCCGTGGACATCAGCTACGACAACAGCAAATTCGGCATCGCTGCGGAAAATGTACAGGATGCGCTGGATACCGGATTTGATATTGTACTGC
>JAUNWG010000155.1 GCA_030540435.1 Eubacteriales bacterium | reverse complement strand
GAATGGGACCGGATAACTTATGGTGCATTGGTCAAAACCAGTATATTATGTTTGAGTGTAAAAGCCAGGTCCTTGAGAGCCGATTAGCGCTTTCGAAGCATGAGGCTGGACAAATGGAAGAGCATTGTGCATGGTTTGAGAAGGAATATGATGGGATGAGTGCAATGAATATTATGCTTATTCCAACGGCTACATTAGCCGAAGATGCCTTCTTTTCTCATGATGTTATGATTATGCGAAAGAAAGGTCTCGCTGAATTGAAGCGTGATATCAGTGCGTTTTTCCATGAGTTTAAGGACTTTGCGTTGGATAGCCTTGCGGTTAATACAGTAAATGGCTGGCTAACAACACATAAGCTGAACTCCACAGATTGGTTATCGAAATATCTGGAGAAACCTCGTAAGCCAGAAAAGTAAGAAGCTCTGAAGACAGCAGTTGCGCATTAGAGACGAGTGCTGGCTTCAGGGTTGCGAGGAGCATTGAGAATAGCGGAATGCCGAGCGCGATAAAGCAAAACTGCACTGCTATAAACAAAGAAAAGGCCATTAGCATTCTGAATGGGATGCTGACGGTCCAAATATTAGGCTTGCGTTTCAGAAGAAACGGAGGGTAGGTTGCCGAGGTTGTTATTCTCACTGCCGTCGGGGATGGATTTGAGGTATTCAGTATCCCCACGGTGGGCGATGCCGACACCGGCGATCTGTCCCTGCTTTGCCATATCTACAGCCTGCTGTTTCTCGACAATGGAATTATCGGAAAGCTGATACCCGGTGATTCTGCCGCCCTCTTTCACCAGACCGACGATGCGCTTCGCGTTGGGATTTGCCTGCGGAATCTGATCTAATGTCTGTTTTACAAGTTCCTGTCCGTCCATTTGCGTCACTCCTTATGCGTAGTTTCTGCCGAAGGACGGAGAATATGCAAAATAGATGGACAGATGGTTGATTTTTGCTATAATAAAGAAAAAGGAGGGATTGCTATGCCGAAAGTTGTGCTGGTGACTGGTGGCAGCTCCGGGATCGGCCTGTGCACGGCTGCGGCATTGCGGGATGCCGGATGCGTAGTTTATGAGTTCAGCCGACGGGAACATACCATGGAAGGTGTACGCCATATCCGTGTGGATGTTACGGACGAGACAGCTGTGCGTAATGCTGCGGAGCGGATTGCTCAGGCAGAGGGCTGCATTGACATTGTGGTCAACTGTGCTGGTTTTGGCATCTCTGGCGCTGTGGAATTTACGGAACTTATCGACGCAAAGCGGCAGTTCGATGTTAACTTTTTTGGTATGGTCAATGTCAACCGAGCGGTAATTCCTGTCATGCGAAGGGGCGGTGGCGGAAGAATCGTCAATATCAGTTCTGTGGCGGCAGTGGCGCATATTCCGTTCCAGACTTATTACTCTGCATCCAAGGCGGCAATTGAGTCCTATACCTGTGCCCTGGCCAATGAAGTGAAGCCCTTTGGCATTACTGTAACCGCGGCGCAGCCAGGAGATATCCGTACCGGTTTTACGAATGCACGGAAGAAGTCCGTAGACGGTGACGAGGTTTATGGCGGAAGGATTTCCCGAAGTGTGGCAGGAATGGAGAGGGACGAGCGCGGCGGAATGTCTCCGGAATTTGCTGGCCGTTACATAGCGAAACTGGCTCTGAAAAAGAATGTAAAACCGATCTATACGGTTGGCTTTGGATACAAATGTCTGAGCCTGATGTGTAAGATCCTGCCATGCAGACTGCGCAACTGGATCGTCGGTCTGCTGTATGCCAGGTGAGCAAGCTACACAACACAGGTCCGGAAAAGGATTGGCTGCAATGGAAGAAAGAGAGTAATACCAACCGATAAGGAGAAGCATATGAAGGATTGGATTTTCAAAACAGACGAATATATCTGCGATCTTCGGACTGTTGGTGTACTTGTTCGTGACGGCAAGCTGTTGGTTCAGAGGGATCGAGATGGCAGCGAGTATGCCTTACCCGGTGGTCATGTCAAGATCGGAGAAACCACGGCGGATGGGCTTATTCGGGAATACAAGGAAGAAACCGGGGCTGACATCAAAGTAGGGAAACTGCTCTGGACAGAGGAATGCTTCTGGGAATGGAACGGCACACAAGCTCATAATATTGCGTTCTACTATCTGATTGAATTGGCTGATGGTTCTGATATTCTGGATACAGGAGAGTTTGTGTCCCATAAGGATAACTGCAATGTTGTTCTCGGTTGGATGCCGATTGAGAAACTGCCCGATGTGACGATCTACCCGGAGTTTATCAAGGAGCAGATTTACAACTTGGATGCAGCTCCAAAGCATTTTGTGATAAGAACTTGAGATAATAATTGCACTGCTATAAACAAAGAAAGAGACCGTCAGGAGACCGCAGAAAATTCTGTGTAATCGACAAAGTATGACAGTATAAATACTGG
>JAUNWG010000154.1 GCA_030540435.1 Eubacteriales bacterium | reverse complement strand
GTATATCCTCCTCAGCGGTTGGATACCGGTAGGTCAGATTTTTGATTACAATGCTATCCATAACACAATCCTCCCTCCTATTGCCACAATCAGCGCTACTACCAACAGCTTGCGAAGCAGTTTATCCGCTGATGTGTCTGCAACCTCTTTCATTTTCGTCTTTTTGCACTGTGCAGAAAAAGCTCTCGCTTCCAGCGTAATGGCACGCTCCTCAGCGCTCACCAGCGCATTTAAGAGCAACGGACTTACTGCGGGAAAAAATGCTTTGGCCCGAACCAGCACATTGCTGTCTGTCTCGATCCCTCTGGAGCGCTGGGCATCCAGGATCACATTCATCTTTTTGGACATTTGCGGAATGATATTTGTGGTTGAGAGCAGCACATAGGTCACTGAAGGGGACACCCCACGTTTTTCCAGTACCGTCATCAGTTTTTTAATATCAATCAGCTTACCGCCCAGCAGAATGGCAGATCCCACTCCCAAAATCCGGGAACAAAGTACGATTGCTTTCTTAACTCCCTCCTGTTTCACTGAAAATATCCAGATTTTCCAGAGCACTACTTCTCCCGGAATGAACAGGGACTGGAGTGCAAAGCAAACCACACAGATCAACACCATCGATTTCATCCATAATCTTACAAAAGAAACTCCTTCGCCAGAGACTGCCGCAATCAGGATCATAACCGCCACCGTCGCCAGCGTCATTCTGTAATCAAAAAGAATGGAGACTACAGCCAGTACAACAATCAAGTATAATATGGTCAAAGGATTGAGTGTCTTCACTCCCTTTGCTCTGTTTTCCATCGTTCTTCTCCCCTTTATTTTTTCTCTTGTCTGGCATCAATAAATACCTGGCCGTTAGAGAACTTATACAGATAACGCTCGGACATTCCACGGATCACCAGATATGGTACCAGCAACGAAATGAATTTATCCGGTACTTCAGAAATGAAGTTACCGATAAACTGTGCCGGCCAGAATGGAATACCCGCAGAAATCATACCCGCAATCATAATGGAGTTTCCACTGGTATCAAATCCTCCGAAAAATACAATTGTGACGATAACACTCATGATCACAGCCACAACAGACACCAGAATCGCTGAGATAAGGAATCTGCCAAAACTTACAAACATTTTTTTACGGGCAAGAATACCGATCACCACGCCCAGTACTCCCGCGATCAGAGCGAACGGAAGCAGCGATGGATCCATAATAGAATTGATCGCGATACTCAAAAGTCCTGTAAGGCCGCCAACCCATGGGCCGGCCAAAATCGCCACCAAGAATGTCCCTATACTGTCCAGATACAACGGAAGTTTCAAGGTCAACACCAGATTACCGCAAATAAAGTTGACTGCAATGGCAATCGGAATGATTAAAATTGTGATTAAGTTAAAGTCATCTTTGATACTTCTTTTGTTCGTCATCTTTTTTCCCTCCATTTTGACAACTACATCATATTAAGTGCTATATCTTTATAATCTGGGAATAAATACCCAAAAAAGATTTCATAAAACTTTTTTGTGTCCGCTTTCACTGCTACGGTGCAATTCTGTGTTTTATCCGGATAGTACAGTGTCCGGTATACCACCGAAGCCCCGTCACACAAGCCGCTGGTCTCCACATCTACAAATGCGTCTACAGTCTCAACTACTGATGGATCCAACAGATACGCCGTGGTCAATACATCGCAGAGTTCACAGCCAAGTTTCTTTTCGATCTTCCAGTGATCGTCTGCATAGACTCTCGTAATATCATGCATAAACCGGGATACAGGAGTATTGATCAGGTAGAGCAGTTCCCGAAGCGTCGGGCTTAAAAACACCCATCCTGTGGCATCCAGACCGATCATAGTTACTTTTTTAAATCCTGCCTGAAATACCAGCTTTGCCGCTTCCGGATCCGACCAAAAATTAAACTCCGCATGAGGAGACATGTTTCCACCATTTTCCGCGCCACCCATAATGACCACTTCTTCGATACATTCCACAAATTCGGGGTCTCTCCGGATGGCCTGCGCAATATTTGTCAGGGGTCCGATTGGTACAAGAGTAAGCTTTCCTTTTTCCTCATGGGCTTTTTGGATCAGAAAATCTACCGCTGACTCTTCCTCTTCTTTTTTTACCGGGTCTGCCAGATGGACATTTCCAAGTCCATCATCTCCATGGAAATCGTCTCCCTCAATTCGCTCGCGCATCAAGGGCTTATGGCATCCTTTGTACACCGGAATATCCTCCCGTTCCGCCAGTTCCAACACTTTGCAGGCATTCTTTGTCACCTTGTCAATGTCTGCATTTCCACTGACTGTTGTGAGAGCCAACAGTTCTAATTCTTCCCTTGCCGACAACGCCAGCAAAATAGCAATTGCGTCATCAATGCCCGGATCGGTGTCAATAACAATCTTTCTCATATATCCTCCTCCAGGACCAC
>JAUNWG010000153.1 GCA_030540435.1 Eubacteriales bacterium | reverse complement strand
CGGTCTCCAGTACGAATATAAAAGTCGATATCACTCATGTACCGCAGATGCGGCAGCGGGTAATCGTATTTAAGCAGCAGTCCTTTCATCGGGGCAAATATGACTCCTGCCGCCTGAAGAGATGCCTGAATTCGATTCGCCGCATATTCCTGCCGGGTATCCCGGGCAATATCGCATACCCATGCTTTCTGCAACGCCCTTTGCGCTTCGTCCGGCATCTCCTCCACGTCTTTTACAGCATAATATAAAAGCGACTCAACCTTATGAAGTGCAGAAAGCCGCACAAGTTCTTTCCATTGCAGCGGTTCATCAGGAAGCGCTCCCCCGCATACCGCTCTTCGCAAGAGTAGGATCAATTGATGCGATGCTGACATACCGGTATCTTCCCTTTCATTTAATCTCATCCATCACATTCACCGTTGCTCTTTGCTGAAAAAGCCGGTAAATTGCATACCCAGTGACTAAAAAATACCCTCCTCCGCCGCAACAGGCCGTCAAGAGAAAGCGCAAAAGCGCCGTAGCCTCCGCCAACCGCAACAACCCCATTTTACAGATCAATATGCAGACTGCACTTCCCGCCGTCCACAGGGGAATCTGCCGCAATATGGGCCGAAAGTGCAAAAAGGTATTATGGCGCTTTGCTGAAATCGCATTCAGGGCTCCGCAGATCAAAACGGATACGCTGCTGGCAAACGTAACTCCAAGAACGCCAAATCGCCGGCAGAGTATCACGCTGAAGATGATATTGAACCCGATTCCAATTGTGCTGTTGATCGTTGGCCATTTTGAATCTTGATACCCATACTGAAATCTGCTGAACAGTTCGCGCATTACCAAAGGAACAAAAGAAAATCCATATCCCATCAGTGCAAGCGCAGCGCCGGTAACAGCATTTCCTCCAAACGCGCCGCGGCCAAAAACGATCGTAACAATATCCTCCGCGCAAAGCACAGTTATAATACTTACCGGAAGAAACAAAGCGATCAAAATAGCCGCCGCACGAGTTGTCAACAAAGCAGCCGCGCGGTTCTCGCCAATCGATATATTTTTTGTGATATATGTAAATAAAATGGAGCAGAATGTCCCAATAAACGTTGCTACCAGATTTGAGAGGACCGCTCCATAGTTCATCGCAGTTACCGTTCCTGCAGGCAGTCCGGACACCAGTATTTTGTCCACTTGCTGGTTGACATAAATCATGGAGTAGCCAAACAACAGCGGTCCCATCATTTGCAACATACGGCGTATATCTTTGTTTCGCATGGGGTTGCCTACAGAAATTTTCCAATATGACCTGGAACTTCCCCCCAGAAACAAAAAATTCCATATATTGTAAGCAAAAAAGCTGAGCACGAGCGTTTGCACTCCCAGCGTTTCACCAAATATAAGTACCATGAATATCAGAATCACACTCTGGTTGATTCCAATCAACTCGCCAGGTATAAATCGTTCATTTGCATTTAAAAGCGCGCGAAATACGGCCATTAAAAT
Source organism: Eubacteriales bacterium (assembly GCA_030540435.1). Lineage (GTDB taxonomy): Bacteria > Bacillota > Clostridia > Oscillospirales > Butyricicoccaceae > Butyricicoccus_A. The sequence goes on along the minus strand of JAUNWG010000153.1, from coordinate 1,006 downwards.
ATATAGCACAAGGATCGGCGAAAATATCCGAATATATCTCATCAGCTGTGCAGACAGTTCTGCCGGATATGTCGGAGCGAGGATTTTTGCGATCCAATACGCAAATACCGTCATTATGACCGCCAAGGCACCTGCGATCACAGCAAAAAGCTTTGCCGTATCCGAGACCAAGCGATTGCCCTTTTCCAAACTCTCTGCTTTTGCGTGAATATAGATCGGGATAAACGCCGTCACCATCGTCTGGGCAAGCAGGTACTCCAGATTTGCAATAAACCCCTGCGAAAGAGAGATGATATCCGTTTCAATTGTGGCGCCAAAGGCACTGGCTGTTACCATTTGCTTCAGGAAGCCAAATATTTTGGATATGATAATAATTCCTGTTACAGAGGAAAATGTCTTAAATAGCCGTTTTTGTTTCACGTTGCGTCCGGTTCCTTTCCTCTTTTCCGACCTCTCTGTCCTGATGCGCTTTCAAATGCCCACTTTTTTTGTATCGTTTTACACTGCATACCGCAAGACACATAAAAAATATCGGTGACATTATAAAAGAGCCGGACACAAATAAACTCACAAAATCCGCCGCCAAAATATGCGCACATCTCTGGGCTGGCCCATCTTTTTGTCTCATACCACGAAATACCATCGCAAATACCTTGACCAGAAATAAAATGCCAAGCGGAATTCCGAAGGACAACAGCATTTCCAGGACAAGATTGTGCGGATAAACAGCATTGTTCCATCCACCAGCTATGCCCCACCCAAGAAACGGCCTTTCCCGCAGGTTGTCCAAACATTGCTGAAAAATTATTTCACGGTTTGAATCGTGCAAAACGAAGCTTTGATTGATAATCATTTGCAGGCTTCTGCTGGTATAACCCACATTTCTAAGCAGCTGCTGAAGTCTTGTGGCAAGTTCTACTCGAAATGTATAAAGCAGAAGCGCTCCGCCCAGACCGGCCACTGCCATAGTCACTCTTTTTGATATCGAAAGGTGACTCATAAAGGC
>JAUNWG010000152.1 GCA_030540435.1 Eubacteriales bacterium | reverse complement strand
TCCCCATTCCAATATACTGAAATATTCTTCTTTGCAAGTCGGTGCCAGATAAATAATGTTGGGAATATTGACAGCGAGTGAAATATCAAAAACACCCATGTGAGTCTGGCTGCCCCCGCCAATTCCTGTGAAAAATACGAGAATGACCGCGGAGCTGTGATTCAACGCCAGATCAGAAGAAAGCTGATCATAGGTTCGTTGCAGAAAAGAACTGCTGACACCAAATACCGGCTTTCCACCTGCCTTTGCAATACCGGAAATCATTGCCACTGCATGACCTTCCGCAATTCCCACATCCACAAACTGTTTTGGAAATTGATTTCTCAATTCTTCCTCAAATCCTAACACTTTGGGTGTTCCTGCAGTAATTGCGGTAACGGTCGGATCTTGTCGCATTTTTTCGGCCAGATACGCAGCAGTCAAGGCTTCATAGGTTTCCACAGGTTCCGCCGCATAGCGTAGCTTTCCTGTGTCAATATCAAATGGTCCCATATAGTGCCAGTTTTCTTTATCAGTTTCCGCAAATCGGTATCCTTTTCCTTTTATGGTACACATATGAACGACAACTGGGCAATTTGTGTTCTTAACTTGTTCCAGTGCGTCCACAATTTCATTAAAATCATTTCCATCATGAACAAAGGAATAATCAAAGCCCAGCGCCCGGAAAAAATTACAGTCTGCCTTGCCATCCGTTTCCCGCAGCAGCCGAAGATTTTGATATAAGCCACCGTGGTTTTTTGCGATGCTCATATCATTATCGTTTATTATGAGAATGATATTACTGTTAAGAACCGCCGCATTGTTCAATCCTTCAAAAGCCTCGCCGCCGCTGAGTGCGCCATCGCCCATCAATGCAATCACATTATAATTTTCACCTTTTACATCACGGCCTTTCGCCAGTCCGCAGGCAAGACTGATCGCCGTAGAAGTGTGACCAATTGAAAAAATATCATGTTCGCTCTCAATCGGATTGGTAAAGCCACTGACAGAGGAAAACTTTGCGGAATCAATATAGGCTGCTTTCCGGCCCGTTAACAACTTATGAGTGTAGCATTGATGGGACACATCGAAGATAATTTTGTCTATAGGAGAATCAAAAATATAATGTAATGCAACCGTGGCCTCAATAATCGCCAAATTGGAACCTACATGACCGCCCGTTTCACTGAGGCGCAGGAGCATCTGCTGCCTGATTTCTCCACATAACTGTACTAGTTCCTTCCGGGATAAAATCTTCAGGTCCTTCGGGGTATTGATTTTATCTAAGACTTTGTACATTGCGTTGTCTTCCTTTCCAAAATGACTGTTTATGGTTCGTGGCTGCCATAAGCATACTCAGTACCAGTTGCTTCCGGCACGGAAGATTCATCCCACCGATGAATACTACCTCTTCGTAAATAATCGCTGGTTACATTGAAGTAAGTGTGGCAAGGACTTCCTCCGATTGGATCGTCCCAGGCACAATCCACACAATACCATTCGCCGTCCAGCTTTACCATATTCCATGAATGTTCTGACCCGTTGCTGCCAGGGATGCCAAAGACTGTCATACACTCTATATCCAGCATATCCATAAAAATTTGAAAAGTAGAAGAATAGCCGTGGCACATGGCTGATTGATCTATCAAAACACCATACGGCGTATCACTTCCGTCTGTAAAACCGTCTGCGGATGACCGCCCAAAGACACTGTAATCAAATCTTGACCAGCCTGTGATAAAGTCATGTATGGCAAGCTCCTTTTCATAGTCGCTCATACCGTCGCTGATTTCCGATGCGATCACATCCTTTGCCGCCACCAAAATGCTGCGGTTCCTCTCGGACAGAGACGAATCATCCCCGGATCGGTAGGCTTGCAAAACTGCTTCTGCGTCATAAACGTCTTCCGTTTCGGTAGGCTCTGTTGGCCCTTCTACTTCCAAAGAAGGTGCCGCTGCGGTGGTTTCCCCGACAGTTGTTCCGTTGCCCTCCACATGCGTTCCAAAACAGCCCAAGAACGCCTCTTTCGCTGTTTGCGGCTCTGGGCAAATTAACAGAGCTATATATCTGTCATTTACCACAACAATCCCTGCTTTTGCCATTGCTGCCTGCTGTGGCGCATAGCCTTCAAAAACACCAGCCCGATTCTGGATGTATTCATTCAAATCCTCCTCGGCTTCTTTACAATCCGTTTGGTCTGTCATTGCCAATACAGCAATCTCACTGGCCTCGACACCATCTGCGTAACAAATCACTCCATCGGCCACCTGCCCTGTCTGCAATAAATAGTAGTCTGACAGCCATGTAGTAAAATCCGTATCTTCCGGGGTAATCTGCGTTAATTCCGGGAGTTCCTGTTGGCTCTGCTGAATGACGGATACCATATCCTCCAGAGCCATATCTGTTTCCGATGTTTGCTGTTTGGAACAGCCTGCAATAGAAAATATAAGTAAGAACGTGAAAATAAAACACAATAACTTTTTCATGGAAACCTCCTAATTTGTAAGTTTTGAAATACTCA
>JAUNWG010000060.1 GCA_030540435.1 Eubacteriales bacterium | reverse complement strand
GGCATTTTATCGGCATAAATCGGCACTTTATCGGCACTTTCAGTCTCATTTACCAAGCGAATAGTATCACTGATACCATTTTCTACCTTCATCGAACCAAAGTCAAATGAATATTCATCATCCAATGGCACAATAATTCGGAACACATCGCCTTCTACAAATTGCGGTTCCTGTCCAGAATAGTACTTGCTGTACTTAAACAAATTGCGGACACCAGAACCAAGTTGGTCCGCATATCCTATATTTCGGAAAAATGAAGCTATGATCGGGTTCTTCGGATTCGGCTCCAAATTATCCATCGTAATATAACATTCCTTTAATGCGCGATTTGCATTTTCCACATACATCTTATCTTTTTCAATCACAAACTTCGCTGTATAATTACTGGAAAACTCACGGTGCATTAAAGTATTACTAATCATTTCTCTTACAATCGTGTTTCTCAAGCTCTTATTTACAGTGTCTTCCAAAAAGAACTTGTCGGGCAAATGTTTCCTTCCAAATTCAAGAAGCCTTTCATAGCTTTCAATCAAATTTGTTTTAATAATTTCACGATCATCATACCGGTCCACATTTATCTTCCGGACAAGTGCATCTGTCACATAGGTCGGTGCCACATTCAGAATCACATCGTCTTTCCCTAACAACATAATTGCAGCAAGATTATAGCCCTCTTCTCCGGTCGCAATATCACGTCCATATAATCCTGCGCTTTTCAATAACTCCTGATCGTCCAAAGCCGTCCATGGATGCTGTCCGCCTGCATGATTCTGTGCCATTATCCGGATTTTAGGCAACAAATCCAATCGTAAATCTTCCATTTTTGCATATGGATATATCTTCTTTTCTGTAAAGATGTTCTGCTTGCGAATATACATCTGTGCAATCGCACCAGTAGCTGTCACCTTCACATCGGCATCATCTACACGGTCATAAATAACTTTTTTGTAACTGTGCACTTCCGCACTCGGCGGGATATGCACATGAATAATGGTACGTTTTTCATCGTATTTGATAATTTCAGGTGCAAGATATACCGTAGGAGAAAATAATTCCGGATTACTCACAACCTTAATGAAATTCTTCACCATATCAGGAGCTGATTTTTCTGGTACCCCTAAAACGGTGCCATCATCCAGAACCCCCATAAAAATGTCTCCGCCAAAACGATTCAAAAAGGAACATACCGTTTCATAGGTATCTGATTCAATTCCATTGCCGCAGCGCTTAAATTCAACTGCCACAGTTTCTCCGACTGTGAGAATAGATTGTAATGTATTTAAATCCATACTCCGCCACCTTTCTCCTCCAAATTAAAATCCAAAATCATCTGCAAATGCTATATCCATCATTACTTCATGACGAAGTACTTCAAGTGAATTGTTATCATCATAAGCGACCAAATAGTATTTCTGATCTTTACTGTATTTTTTGTTCTTGAAAGAAAATCTCAAGCGGAACACACGTTTCACAGTCTCTTCGTCTTTCTTATCTGCAACATGCAAATGTTCATTGGAAATCTTTTCTCCATTATCATCCACAAAATAAATACGATAAGTCGTCTCCTTGACCACACTGCTGACTGCATCAACCTGAATGAAATCTAAAGAAGTAATCAAATTTGTTATTTTTGAAGCCAGACTTACGAGTGCTATTTTAGCAGTATCAAATTTCACCTGGCTTTTATCCGTCTTAACCGTAATTAATGGAAGTAACATTTCCTGCGGAGAACAACCGCCATGAACATAGTTCATACCTGAACCTGGAGCCTTAAATACATCTGCTCCGACAGGATAAGTAACTTTACGGTTATCTGAAGTCTGCATCATAGTACCAATCTCTATTGATGCTACTCCTGCGGACGTAATAGCAGATTGAGAAAGTAGGTATCTACGTCTTACAGTCTCCACGTTCTCCTTTTCAGATATGATTTTGTCACTTTCTGCGAGTTTTCTTCTCCTATATAAAAATCCATGATCTGCAGTTACAATAAAATTAGTTTTATTTGCACTGGTCATACGACGAATTAAATTGTGAAGTTCCTTTACCGCTTCTTCACAGGCATCAAATACTTCATTTTCCGTTTTAGGATTATCGCCCCTTGCATCAATTTGATTATGATAAATATATGTTACAGGTTTCCATGCAAAATATACTTTCATATCTGCAATCGCCATATTCTTAATATCATCATATTGAATACATATTCCATCTGGTTTATACTTCTGCAAAATTGCCTGGCGCTGTTCTAAAGTATCTGTTTTCTGTCCATCCACCAATACTGTAAAGTCTTCAGTCAATTCCAGTGTTCTATGCGGAAGCAATGCAGCCATACCATACTCTGTGATGGAAGGTAAGGTGCTTGCCATCATTTTCATGCTTGCCTAATGGATAGTTTTCTTTCAAATACCTGTTAAGAGAAGTGCTCATGCCACTTGCCCCCATATATGGCGGATTAGTCACAACCACCTCATATTTCTGCGCCATAACATGAGCAATCTCAATCAATGCAAGCAGCTGTGCCTGTGTCTGGTCGATACCGATGGTATCTAAAGTCATCTGGCCAGCGTCATCAATGCTTTCAGCAAAACGCTGAAACAGTTCCCAATCATAATTCTCTACATTCAGAATGGAGCCATATTCTTTTGCATCGGTCATTGTATCGAGCAAGTCGCTGATTTGGAGCTTCGCTTTATTGCACTCGATAGAACTGAGATTTGCACCAAAATATTTCAACTGCCCACGATTGATGCCATTGCTTTCCTCAATGGCATATACATGGGGCTTGATTTCACGAGCAAAAACACGGCGGTCATACTGACGAGCTTTCATCATAACAGCAAAGTATGCTAACTGTGCAGCACGCTTATCAATATCCAGACCAAACAGGTTGTTTTCCAGAATGGACTGTGCAGCGTCTCTCTGGGTATACCCCTGAGATTCATAAATCTGCATCAGCACATCAAAGCAATATACCAGAATATGACCGGAACCCATGCAAGGATCAATGACCTTAATATCTTCCGGGTTCAGATTGCGATATTCCGCATGAATCTGTTCAAGCTGCGCCTGCACACTTGCTTCCTGTTCTGCTTCTTCCAGATAGTATTTCCAGTTTTCTTTCAGACTGTCGCTGGGATGTCCTTCCACCCACAAGCGGCCAAGACTGTTTTCCACCATGTAGCGAACAATCCAGTCAGGTGTAAACAGCTGCGTTGCCGCAGGGATACGTTCCTTGGTAATCTTCACATTCTTCTTCAGCAGAGCAAAAGTCTCGTCTTTCGGCTCAATATTGTAATACTGATACATCCAGCCGATGATCTCAACCTGACCTTCTTTTTCAATGTTAAAGTCATCCTCAGGAATGTCATGCACAAGATGATAAACCACACCATCACTATCCGTGAAGGAGATGCTGAGAAGCAGCTCAGTGTAGTTGTTGGTTTCCTCAAACAGCTCAGGAAGAATCTCATGGAGTTTGTTGCACTGCTTGATAAAGAGCATACGGAACAGCTCATCCAACTTGTTCTCATCCTTCAGCTGCATGATTCTGTCCTGTTCAGCCATGGTAAACTCCATATCCGTATCGAAAGGAGTAGTCACGAAATCAGGCTCGTTCTTAGCAAGGTTCTCAGAAGAAAGCACACGGATTCTGGAAGGAAGATACTCATTCACTTCCATAAATCGAATAGCGATCAGTCGGTTGAACCAAGTGTAGGCAACTTCTTCAATAACCGCCTTAAAAGCAGTCTTATAATCGCTTGTGCGTTCTTTTTCCTGAACAGCTCTGACCAGAGCGTTTCTCTGCTCGATGTCAGAACCTGCGACCTGTACATAGTCCTTTGTGCCAATATCAAAGAACTGCAAATCTTTGGATGACTGAGGAAGGGGCTGAGCTATGCCTTTCTCGCTCACACCAACCAGTGCCGCTTTATATGTAATGTCGGCAATGAGTTTGTTTCTTGCACATACCGCAAAATTCTTTATCGCTGTCTTATTCATCGTTTTCTCCTAAGTAATTCATATCCTTATGATACAATTTGAAAAATTTCTTTATTGTATGTAGTGGAATCCACAACTGACACTCTACAGTTCAACCATCGCATCTTCGTATTCATACTTCTCTGCAGTTCTTCCATAATCATCTTTTTTGACCGAGTATGTCCACCAAAGTTTCCTTCTAAAAACAAAATTACATATTTCTTCTTTTTATCATCTGCAAAATCTTCTGACATCACTGTTGTAATAATCTCTTGCAATTCATCCAATGATGATTTTCTATCTCCAAAAGACCTCGCACTAACCAAGGCAGCCAAAGTCATTGCAACCTTCTGAGGCACCTCTATATCAAGGCTCTCCCGTCCTTCAACATCAACTTTTGTAGACGTAGTATCTCGCTTGTGATTATTGGGAAGAATTCTCCAACGGCAATTCCCTTCATCTCCCAGACAATTTTTCACTTCAATAAAGGATATCACATCTTTTCCCACGGAAATAAAATCTACACCTTTTGCTCCTGGAAGCGCATTAAATAAATTGCGATAGTATTTTGTACCATCAAACTTTATGACAATATTCCCATCTGGAAATCCGAATCATAATCTGCTTTCTTCTCTAATTTCCATAAATAATCCTCTGTTCTCTATCATACATGGCATCGAATTCCTGCATAATCGCATTGTACTTCAAATCCGAAGCAGTCCTCTCCATTTCAAATTCTACAGCATTTGTCTGCTCATCACGATACAATGATATAAATCGTATGTCTAGATGCTCTGGATTTAATTCTGGGTAGACCGTAAGCATATTGAATTCCTGCTGTACAAAATAGTCATGTGTGGTCACAAAAATCTGGACCCCCATTTTTGCCAGCGCAACCAGAGCCTGTACAATTGGTCGAATCATTTTCGGGTTCATATTCGTTTCCGGCTCATCCCAGAAAAGTATGGTATTCTTATTGAGACTCCCCGATGAAATCATGTAAATAATCATGGAAAGCTTACGATAACCATCGGATAACAGACCCATTTCAAACTCGCTTTCGCCTTTTATCTTCAAAAAGAACTTTTTATCTTTCTGAACAATCTGTCCCTTCATGATATCTTCGAAGCTTTTCAATACTTCATTTTGCTCATTTGTGTTCGGACCTTTGGAGAGAGGTCTGTCCAATAATTTTGTCAGATCGTAATACATTTCTTCAAAATCAATATGGTAATCCTCATACAGAGAAGCAAAATGCTCTGTCGTAGAGATCATTTCCTTCGTAGGAATATAGATTACATCAAAATTTCCAAGAGATTTGATCCTTTCCATCTTAATATCCGCATGATTTTCCTGTCGATTTCCAAAGCCAACCGAAATCTGCTGATTCTTATCCAGTAACACTGAAAAATCAGTACGATTACTCCCCTGTTTTCTGCTTACCAGACGACCGATTTTCATGCCATCCGGGCGAAATACCCCCTGCAGCTTATCCACAAACATTTTTTCTTCTATTTCTTTTGATACCGCCTCTTTATACCCTTTTCCAAGGGGCTTCAAAACAGAATACATTACTTTTAATAATGTCGTTTTTCCTGTACTGTTTTCTCCGCAAATGACATTAATATTTTTTGACCAGTCGATCTCTGCATTTTCAAATAGCATAAAATTACTTAAAGTAAGCTTGTTTACTTTCACGGAATCCACCCCCATATATTTTATCATATTTATATAGTATTCCAGCTTTCATCCGGTTAAAACTCAACATGAATAATCGTACCATCTTCCAGCTGTGCCAGTAATTTTTTCTCTAAATCTGCAACATATCTTTTCACATCTTCTGCATTTTCCAGCTGCCAGGTTGTTTCCGTATTCACACTCTTGATACTAATTGTCCGCCGTTTCTTCTGTTTTACCACAGAATCAGACATCACTTCCACATGCCTTCCTGTACCATAAGAGTTTCCACCATCACAGACCATATCTGGCTGTGGCTCTTTTCGTCCTTCTTTTTTCGCTTCCTCTGCCATTTTCTGAGCCTGCAGCCTGCTTTCCATATCCGCAATCTCATTCAGACAGCGAACCTTTAAGGCATCCGCTTCGATTTTAATATTCTGAAGTGTCGCCACATTATTACAACGACTGGCTTTTTCATGCAATTCCTGAAATCGATTCGTATATCTGCTTCGAAGCTGTCCTTCACACAGTTTTCCTTCCAATTCCTGTAACACACGCTTTCTTGCCTCATCAATCGCTTCTTCTATCGGAGCTTCCATTTCATCCAACAGCTTGCTGTAGGTATTTGAGAACTCATCCAATAATCCCGGCAGTTTGAAAATCTCACTGTATGGAGCAGCCTTTTTCATAATGGCTTTCACCTGCTCCACGATGGATTCTATCTCTTTATTCACGATAAAGGTACGACTGTCATCATAAATAGCCATTAGCCGGATTGCACGGTCAAATATGGTAATCTGATCCCCAGAAAAGAATTTTTTCACTGGTTCATAATCTTCCGCAAAATCGAGATAATCATCCCTGTCACTGTCAACGGAAGCAAAGAATTCATTGGCGTTCTTTAACTGGGACACGTCATTCATCAATTTTTTCCCTTGCTGTACCAAGGATTTTCCCGGATACAACGGCTGGCTCTGATAACGGATTTCCAGTTTTTCCAAGTCATTCTTTAATCTGCCTGCATATCCGATAAAACTGCTCATGACCGCATCATCGTCATCGCTGGACGGAGATACTCCAAACAGCTCTTTCATAATTTCACGCACCGCTTTTTTCTGTTTTTCACTGGCACGGACACGTTTCTCTGTCATCAGACGCTCATTAAATTCTTTCCGTGTAATAAACCGGACAATCTCATCCACACTCTTTGACAGAAGGGTCACAGATTCACTGTTTACAAAGAACGCAATCTCCCCGTCCTTGAACAGCTTTGCAACCAGCCACTGGACATCTGCTTCCACGAATCCATATGGTGCTTTCATAAATCGATCCAGCAGAGACTTCATGGAAGTCTTTGTGTGACGGGATGTATTCACCGCAATATAATCATTCACATCATGCAAGGCAAGGCTGTTCGGTGTCGTATTGGTTCCTGCCAGAGACAGCTGCTGACTGGTATTGTTAAACAACTTCTTAATATCCGCTTCATTCATGGCAGTATCAATATAAGAGAGCTTATGATACACGGAAGCAACCAGTTTACCAATGGCATCATTGATACGGGAAGAAACCTCTTTTGCCGTTGTCTGCACCTGATCACCATTCACATATATGGTTGCAGCTTTTAGCGACTCTCCCAAAAACAGACGTGCAGCTGCACTTCTCTCACGCAGTTCCACTTTTTTTGCTTCCTTGATCTGCTCATACTTTGTCACCGTATTGGTTGCATCGAAACGGATAAACTTTTCTATCTGCAACGAAGAGCGGATTTCATCCAAAAATGCACGGTTATCCGGAAGTACAACTAAAACACAGCGGCTCTGCGCAGACAGCAATCGCATAGTTGTATCATCTGCAACTTCATCGCTGTTTGGTGTCAGGATTTTTAAGGTAATATCATAATTCTGACCGGCTTTATATGGCTTATCGTCCACCACCTGGTTAAATCCAAAGGCATAACGGCCATTAAACGCCGGATACCGGTATTTCTTTTCATCAAATAAACCGTCGAAAATCAGTTCCGATACCTTAGCTGTAATTTCTCCCGGATCCACAGGCTGTGCTTCGATTGCCCGATTGATCTCCTGTTCTTCATTGGTCAGGAATACGTAAATATCGCCATTTTTCTGCACCAGTGTCTGACGGATAAGACGCTTCAGGGCATCTTCTACTTTCTGTGACAGTTCCATACGATCATTATCCATATGATCTACCATCAGACTGGTAATATTCTCAATGTTAGCTTTGATTTCTTTCACGTACTTAATCATAAAGAGCGTCTTGAGTACATTTACATCAAAGCATTCCTCGGCATGATCCGGGTTCAGATAATCATTATCCAAAGCACGGGAAATAACGCCCTTGTGGGAGTGATCCAGAAACTGCTCCAGAGCATCATAAAACATATGGAACGGCACAATCGTACCGGTTTCTTCATTCATCACACGCATGGCAGACTCTTTAAACAATGCCAACATGGAACGCTCTCCCTCTGCCAGGTGCTTACCGGATGCTCCATGGGTACGGATGGATGTCAAAACACTTCCCAACAAGTTAAACTGGTATGGAATAAACGGATATACCTGTGCAAAATTATTCCGGTCTGCATACAGCTTTTTCTCCACGCCATCATTAAACAGAATCAGATTCTTTGCAATAATCTCTTTTTCATCATAATATAATTCCAGTGTCTGGGCAGCCGTTTCTGTTTTCTTCAAAACCCTCTCACGGATAACCTCATCAACATTGGCAGAAGACAAAGACAATCTGGTATCAAAACGTCCCTGAATCTTTGAAAAATCATTCCCCTTTGTTTTTGTAATCGAATCAATATCCTGCTGACTGGTTACAATGACCCATGCTTTTCCATGGCAGGCGGTTCCCAGATTCTCTACTACGGTCTGCAGGTTCAGCATCAGGCTGGAATTATCGCCAATATACTGCCCGATCTCATCCACCAGAAATACGATATGGTGGTTATTCCCTTTTCTATCAAGATATTTCTTGACCATAGATGCAAATTCTTCAATAGTAATGGAATACGGTCTTGTTGCTTTCTCGCAGATGTTACGGGCTGCTGCTTCACTCATATACCCCATTTCTGCCAGTACATCTACAAAATCATCCTGAATAAAGTCAAAATCGCTGCGTGCTTCTTTCCAAGGGGTTCCAAAGGACGCTTCAAAAGTCTTTTCAAATTCTTCGTATCTTCCAACCTCTGTCAAGTTCCGTTCCACATCTGCCAGTGCTGGTATTGCACCATAAAACCCCTGCATTTCATTAAACACTTTCAAGAATACAGAGAGGATGGCTTCTTTGTTCTCTTTTCCATTCATCTCACTTTTAGAGTCAATATTAAAAAGAGCTACATCCGTCGGAACCGTAGCTGCCAGCCTCATATCCGCCAGCACCATACGGTCTTTGATCTTTTCATCTTCCTCAAAATATTCTAAAGCAGTCTTTCCATTGACTGTTTTATTTTCCAGAAGATAAGACAGGATTTTCAGAAAATGGGATTTACCACTTCCAAAGAAGCCTGAAATCCACACACCCATCTTATCTGTCGTTCCGGTAAGTCCATGCTTATAGCTGTCAAAAAAATCACGAAAATGTTTCTGTAACTCACGAGTTACTACATACTCTTCCAGTTCCTGCTGAATATTTCTGTCATCATCCTGACCCACCTTAATAACACCTTTCAGGTCACGGTCAATCGGTTTTGCAAACATCTTCCCTATTTTCATCTTGCGTACTCCTTTACTCTACCAGCTTAAATGCCCGATAATAGTTGTCATCCTTGATCTCCCCAAAAAGGATCAGTTCCTGTCCATCATACTTTCCCGGATAAAACATCACCACCGGTACATTGTCAATTACCTGATGGAGATTATTCAAAATGGTATGTGACCGAAGAATCGGATAACATTTTCCTATTCCTACAAGAAACACAATCGCCTTTTCCGGTGTGCGTTCCCTGATATAATTTACAATCAAACTGTCTTTTGCAGTGATACGAAGCATATTTCCCACAGCTTTTGTAATCCTGTCAAAGCCTCTCTTTTTCTCAAATTCATAGCATTTTTCCAGATAACCTTTTTCTTTTAGAATTTCTATAATAATCTCATACAGGTCAAATACCACAATATGATATTCATCATCTGACTGCTCATTCTTTTTTCGGATATATTCAACCCTTTCACGTACTAACAATTCCTGCTCCGGAGGATAGTCAAAAATATAATATCCAACTTCATTCCCCAAACCTTTATTTTTCCGGAATGAAGGCTTTTTTATCATGGCTTCTGCCTTATTCAATCTTTCTTCCAATGTATTCATGTCAGTTTACCCCCGCCAGAGCTTTTACCATCACGTCTTCACCAACTGACTGCAAATACCTTTCCAGCGTAATGTCCAGGATAGGCGGTGTGATCATTTTTTTTTATCAATCACGGTCAGCAAATTGGCATCTGTCATAAAGTTTAAATAGCAGGAACGAAGATGGCGTTTTGTACTGTCCTTCCATCCGGCAACCAGCTCACTCTGTGCTTCTTTTCTGGTAAAGAACACATTTACATCTGATTCTTCCATGATCTCTACACCAAGGATCACTTTTTCCCGATAAATCTCATATACAAACTCAAAAAACAGCCTGTCTGTTCTTAATATAGTAACCAGGTTGATCAGTTTCTGCGTCTCCAGATCAGAAGTACAAAACAAATCCACAAGAGTATCATCCATTGCTATCACACGGGTAATGATATATCCTGCCATACGCAGTGCACGGTACTCTTTTGCTGCTCCAAAGAGGTTCTCCTCAACACATTTTTTCTTTATATCGTCATATGCCATTCCTTCCTGTCTCATTTTCACTGCCTTCTTAAATTCCAGAAACCAGAATGACTGAGACATAAGACCTGCGCTATATTTCTTACATTCCATATGAAAAGCCTCTCTATTCCACCGTCTTTTCTCTATTCTCATCTACTTGATCATCAGGAATAATATCTACGATTTCATCGACTGTGCAGCCTATATGAATACAAATCTTTTCGATTACTTCCATAGTGACATTTTCATTGTTCGCAAGTTTCGTAACGGTATTACTGCTAATTCCCGTTAGTTCCCTGAAATCTTTCTTTTTCATATCCCTATCTATCAGCATTTTGAAAAGCTTTTTATAAGATACTGCCATACCTGATACCTCTTTATTCACGTATTTTTATCTTCTCATGTTACGTATATCATTGTAGCATAGAATTTTTTCTTTGGGTATCAAAAAATGGTGTTCGAGTGATTTTTCATCGTTTTTCAAGATTTTCACAACGAAGGAGTTTGAAAATGATATTCAAACTCCTTCACATGCCATGCTTCCCAATTTTCTGGTAAAATTAGTCCTCCAAATACATTTTTACCGCATTAAAACACTTCAGCACTTCTGAATCTGCATCATTGAAATTAGAGGAAAATGTCTGCAAGCTGCCGGAAGGATCTATTGCTAGATTTGTCAAAATGAGATACGCATCATACAGCTCCGTAACCGCTTCATACGCACCCTCATATTCATCCGGTGGATTTTTCAGCTTTTTCATCAAGGAATTTACTGTATCCTGATTATCCTCAATGCCGCTTATCTGGAGACTGCAAGAAGAATCAGAATACAAATTTTGTAAGGCATCATTAAAATCCGATACGAAATAGCCACTTGGTCTGGTATATTTATCGGTCGAATCATCCCGTTCTTCATAAATTGCGTTATACCAGACTTTTTTTATCAGATTTCCACAGGTTTCTGCATCACTGGCTCCCGAAAGTATAGAATACGTTACAAGTTCCAGATTAACCAAATATTCTTCGATTCTCTTCACTGCTTCCTCCGCTTCTTTTTTCTTTTGGCCCTGCACAACAGCTACTGCAAGCAAAGCAACAATCAATAAAACTACTGCCGCAATCGCTATTATTTTCTTCGTTTTTTTGGCTATCTTGACTCCAGTTACTTCCACCTGCTGTGGTGCTGCTTCACTGTCTTTCGTATTTTCCACAGGACAACCACATTTCGGGCATACATCT
The DNA here is from genome assembly GCA_030540435.1 of Eubacteriales bacterium. Classification (GTDB taxonomy): domain Bacteria; phylum Bacillota; class Clostridia; order Oscillospirales; family Butyricicoccaceae; genus Butyricicoccus_A. The sequence goes on along the minus strand of JAUNWG010000060.1, from coordinate 2,790 downwards.
GCCTCAGTATCCAATTCTGCCCCACATTCCTGACAGTATCTTTTTTCTTCCGGTATCAGAACTGCTCCACAATGCACACATTTTTTCGCCTTATCTGATACCTGTTCGCCACAATTCGGGCACTTCATCATTGCCATATTTTTTTCCTCCGTGTAATTTATTCTAATAATTATGCCTCTGCAACATTTTGATGTAACACTGGTTTTATCCGTCTGTATATCTCAAGCCCCTGTTTTTTTCCAAACCGGTGCAGGGAATTCAGGTAAATGATCTTCGGTGTCTTAGCCGTTTCCATCATGTTCTGGATTTCCGGCATTTTACTGGCATAATCTGTTCCGCCAAATATTTGTCTCAAAATCTCCTGTAATCTCATCCGCTCCTCATATCTTGCCTGGAACACATCAATATCCACTCCTGCCAGTTTTTCCTTCAGGCGTTTTACCCTATCGCTGTTGTCATTGCTGGCAATCAGACTTCTTTCAACAGATGGGGAAATTATAATCTTATTGTTGGATGGCAACCTCACATCCCAATAATCACGCACCGCCTTGTATCCCTGATCTTTACTGATGATTGCGACCCGTTCTTTATGACCGGTACCATAAAATTCTCCCACTCTTGATGCAATATAGAAGTCTAAGCCATTCTTTCCCGTGTTTTTCAGTTTACATGTATCAAAATGGCAGCCTGATCTTTCAATATCCTCCAAGTATCTGTTTTCGCAGCTATGGGCGGCCTTACTGAAGAAAATCGTAAGATAATCACTTTCTTCCAGATAGTCCACACCCCGTAGTCCGCCACTTCTTACATTTTCAAAATCCACCAGAAAATACATATCCTACCCTCTCTTTCTTCCTCGGCTGTTTTTCTTATGCTCTTCAATCTCCTCTGACCAGTTACCATCAAATACTTCTTCCATGCTTTCTGCCTGTACTGCTTTTGACACTGCCCTGCCCACAGCTTTGAAATTGATAGCAACACCTTCCGGGTCATTTTCATAGGTCACAGAACGGTTACGGGCAATGCCAATCTTTTCTGCCTCTTTCCCAGCATCAATATTGGCACCAAGGAATAAGAATTCCCATCCACGTTCTTTTTTTGCACTGCTCATTCTCCGGATCTGTTCATATGTAAAATTTTCACTGGAATTTTCCAATCCATCCGTAGTAATAACAAATATGACTTTTCCTGCTTTGTGTGCTTCCGGAAGATGTTTCTGGACATTATCAATCTTTTCAATCGCTGCTCCCACTGCATCCAGAAGTGCCGTACAGCCCCGGACATAGTATTCTTTTTCTGTTAATGGCTCGATAATCTCAATCGGAAAGCGATCATGAATGATCTCCACCTGATCATCAAACAACACCGTTGTCACATTCACCTGCTTACCTTCTGATTTCTGTCTCTCAATCATTCCATTAAATCCACCAATAGTATCGCTCTCCAGTCCTCCCATGGAACCACTTCTGTCCAAAATAAAAACCAACTCAGTTAATCCTGTATTCATGTGATTACCTCCTTCTTGACCTGTTTTTCAGGTCATAATGGTATTCCCTTGCGGGATTACCTCCTTCAATTGTTTATAATCACATTTTATATACAGAACCAACTGAATTGGTCGCATACCAGGCGACATTGTAATTTCGCCATTTCTTTTCATTTAACCAAATATCGGCTGTCCATAGGCATACAGCACATCATTGATTTCAAACATATCGTAGATTTTATTCTGTAAAAAATACGCCACTATAATATCTGTTTTGGAGCTTCTGGATAGTGCAAACCCGGCACTGCGGAGCAAATCCTTTGCTTCATCCAAGGATAACTCCAATGCTATTGTAAAAGCCAGCACTGTTTTCTTATTTGGTGCATAGTTGATATCTTTCCGGATCTTTGAAAAATGTCTCCGGTCAACATATGCTTTTGAATAAACTTCAGAATCTGTCAATCCCCTCTCATCAATCATACGAAGAAGACGCTGAGAAAATGTCTCTTCCATCTGATTCATTAGCTCATCTATGTTCCGGTTCGTCGCCATTGTCTGCGACATTTCTTTGGTAATCTTCGTTTTTTTCATGCTGCCCACATCAAATTCTGCTGGAGCAGACATATCTGTCTCATAGTCAGCAGGTGCTTCCTGCTTCTTCTGTTCTTTTCTTTTTTTCCGGAAGCTTGTTATTTTATCAAAAATGGATTTCATTTCTTCATCCATCTTAATATCATCTGTCCCTGGCTCGTAGTATTTGTCTATGTACTTTCCAACTTCTTTAATCAATTCTTTGTTTGCCATATACTTTACACCTGCCTTACTATTTCATGTTCTCATTATAAACCAAATTTGACTTTTTCACAGCTATTTTCATTCATCATAATGGCTCACTCATCATCGAATACATTTGCATAACAAATGTTCTCTATATACAAATTTATCAATCCCTGGTCCTTTCTTGGTCGCATACCAGGCGACATTTTAAAACAAAAGAGAGACCACCCCATAAAAGGCAATCTCTCCTGTATCATATCTTTGTGCCAATGCATGTATAAAACCATAATTATTTCATGCAAGCTCAATCCCTTTCTCTTTTCCATCTTTTCCCTGCTGTTTCGCAATAATCTCCTTATTGATTTTCAACCTATCCAGAAGTTCTTCTGCCCGTGGAGACTCTTCGCATTCCTCATCTATAATATCTTTCAAAAACGGAATGTACCTATGGGCATATCCGCATCTTAATTCCAATGCGACAGTTTCCACCATATCTTCCTCCGGGCTAAAGTTGTCATGATAATCAT
>JAUNWG010000059.1 GCA_030540435.1 Eubacteriales bacterium | reverse complement strand
GTACAATATAGCCTTGTCTTTCCGCCCATGCCTGATATACATAAAAAGCGGCAAGGGTTTTCCAATGGTGATCGGTTCGATAATAGAGTTCTTCGTCCGTATGCGCACGCAGAACCGAGGCTCCATCAAACCAAATACCTTCCGGCAGGCTTTCTGAAATCTGTTCCAGATACGCATTCCCACCACCGGACTCCGCAAAAGGCGGAAGCTTATCCGATAAAATATCCACTGCGTTTGGTACAATCAGAATAGATAAATGTGACTGCCCGAATTGTTCCTCATATTTTTGTGCAAATTCTGTAAGAGCTGCAATATTGCGCTGCGCCATCTGTGTTTCGTATGAGCCGGTATGCTTTTCAATCAGATAATCGTCCTTTGCAAAATAAATATCTTTGCTTTCTCTTTTTAAGAGCAACCTTTCTATGGAGGTTTTTAATGAGATCCACTGATTTCTCATAACAAACTGATCTGTCAGATATTCTTCATAATCTGCTTCAAAATCGCCGCTAAGTATCGTGTCTATTTTCACTTCCGGCATGTCGGCCAAAACGCGGTTTTCTGTTTCTGAAAACTCCACGGTGGGTGTAAATATGGTGGCCGCTGTAAATCCAAATATAAGGATACAAAACACTGCTACTGTGATACAGGCCTGCCATCTTTTCTTCTCCAAATCCATTTCCCATCACCTCCACCTTTCAGAATCTAAAATACAGAAACGGATTAAAGGTTGCGTCTACAAGCCACGCTATGGACAGAAAGAACACTCCGATGTAAAATATATTTTTGACTGCTGCCAGTACAATTTCATTCCCTGCCAGTTTTGCAGACAGCCATTTCCCGAATTTACTTGGAAGCTGCGTACTTCCAAAGATACATAAAATCAGTAATACCGCATTGTTATATAAAAGGTAAACCGTTTGTGTGTTCAAAAATCCTTGCCCATAAAAACCGAACAACGATCTCAAAAATTCAGTTCCCTGTCCTAGGTTGTCAAACACGAACAGATGCCAGCCAATCATGACAAAGAACATACAATAGATATGCTGAAACAAAGCCGGCAGTTTTTGCAGATACTTTCCGAAAACAAACTTTTCCGCAAGCAGCAGAACACCATAATATAAGCCCCATATCAGAAAATTCCAGCTTGCTCCATGCCAGATTCCGGTCAGCAGCCAGACAACCAGAATATTGCGAATATGCCGCCACTTGCTCACTCTGTTCCCGCCTAATGGAATATACACATATTCCCGAAACCATGTGCCAAGGGATATATGCCATCTGCGCCAAAACTCCGTAATACTTTTCGATATATAAGGATAATTAAAATTTTCTAAAAAGCGGAATCCAAACATACGTCCAAGTCCGATTGCCATATCAGAATACGCCGAAAAATCAAAATAGATTTGAAAGGTGTATGCTGCAAGTCCCATCCAAGCAGTCAATACCGGTACTTCCGAATACGTCGAAGCCTGTATTGTATCCCAAAGAGCTCCGGCATTGTTCGCAATCAAAACCTTTTTGCCGAGTCCAATCATAAAGCGATGAACGCCCTCCGCAAACTGTTCTGCCGTCTCTATCCGTGTACGAAGCTGCGCATCAATGGTTTTGTACTGAACAATCGGTCCCGCAATCAACTGCGGAAACATTGTTACATAAGCCCCAAAAGAAATCAGATTTTTCTGCACTGCCGCATCTCCACGATACACATCAATAATATAAGATAACGTCTGAAATGTATAAAAGGAGATACCAATGGGCAGGGCAATGTTCAGCATAGCAATTCCCGCCCCGGTCAGATTATTCACAGTTTGGGCAGCAAATCCTGCATATTTGAAAAAGGCGAGTAACGACAAACTGGCAGCGCATGACAGGATTAGCGTCCACTTTGCCGCTTTCATTTTTTCTATCTGCTTGAACCGATCAACAAGAATACCTCCCGTGTACGAAATCAAAATAGATGCCAGCATCAAAATAATATAAATCGGTTCGCCCCAAGCGTAAAAGCCAAGGCTAAATATGAGCAGCACAAGATTACGAAAACGGCGCGGTACAATATAGTAAACTAGCAATATTGCCGGCAAAAATCGAAACAGAAAAAGTAAGCTGCTGAAAACCATAGGCTATCCCCCTTAAAATGCCCGGACAGCCAATGCGTGAACATTCGTAAAGTTTTTCGGACACTCTCCGGCATAACCGTTGAAATAGTGTACAAACCACGCATAATCATCCTCAGAGCCTGCCTGAGAAGCTGACCAGTACCAGTTTGTTTCCAATCCGTTCATGGCAGCCTGTTCATCAAGCCTGTATATATGCCGCAATGAATTGTTGACAGCCTCGCGATTTTGATATATTTTACACAGTTCAGCAATACTCGGCATATACCAGCCAGAAGTATAATCACCAGTCAATTTATAGGTTTCTGCGTATGTGTTTACAAAATGGAAGGCTGGATAATTCGTTGCAGTATCCGCAGTATCTTTGCTGTCCCCAGCGCAAATCACAGCCCAGTTATCGCTTCCATCTGTATCACCAGAAAAGTCGAAATCAGATTCCTGTATACAAATATTTTCTGTAAAATTGGTTGCATATCCGACGGAATCATCTGCTGCCCACTGTAAAGGCGTATCACTCCTATGAACACCAACACCAAAAGCCGTCCCGTCCTCCTGAAATCCGGCAATCACCGCTATGGGAACATTGCTTTTATCAATCGTGGTCAAATTACCCTCTTTTATTACAGAGCCGTCCTCAAGAATAATGTCGCCAATCTCATATTGTGAGATTACGGCGTTATTCTCGCTCTCTTCCAGCTCCTTTACCGTAAAATCATTGGATTCCACAAGCGCTTCATCGGGCTTTAATATGGATTCGTCCGATGGAGCAGACTGTGAATTGGTACTGTTGCAAGCAGCCATAGAGAACGTTAAGGCTGCTATTAAAACTAAAATCGCTGTTTTTTTCATCGTCTTTCTCCTCCTAACATATTGACAATATCATAGACCTTAGAGTATACTCTTAGTCAAGAGAGTATCTCCCAGTTTTTATGAATTTTATATGAACAGGAGCAAGCGCCTATGTACTATACAGTTTGTGAAGTAGCCAAGCGGCTGAATTTATCGCCTCATACCATTCGTTTTTACAGCAAAGAAGGATTGCTGGATTTTGTTGACCGTGATCAGAATGGCAACAGGATTTTTAAGGAATCTGATTTTGAAAGATTATTCATTATTGCGTCCCTGAAACGGGCCGGAATGACGATTAAGCAAATTCGAGAATTTACCATACTCTGTGATCAGGGCGATTCCACAATCGCGCAGCGCTTAAAAATCATCATGGATCAGAAGGAATCTGTTGAGGAACAAATCACAGAATTGCAGGATGCTTTGGATGTACTAAAATATAAGACATGGCTTTATGAGGTATCTTTGGAAGCCGGAACCACCGCTATCCATGACAATATGCCTTTAGAAGATATGCCACAGAACATCCGAAAAATTAAGGAACGTATCCGGCGTTTGACGGATGATATGGAACAACAATATATAAGAGCATCACAAAATGAAGAAAAAAGTTGAATATCTTGTCACACGGCCGTGCTTCGGTTGGGAACAGAGCGACAAATTCAAGCGAATATTGTCCGGAGCCATAGCATCAATCGAATATTTTGCATTGAAAAAAGTAAACAAAAAACTCCTCGCAAGGCTGGTTGGGTTAAACAGCGTGGAGGAATTGAATGAGATGCTTTATACCGGCATGTCCAAAAAGACCCCTATTACGGGATTGAGCAGATGCCCGATACCATTGGAGAAGAGCTGACAAGAGTGGAACAATCTTTTTTTGTTCTTTATCAGGATCAAGAAGGCAATATTGTGTATGATACGAATATTTTCTATTATAACAGCATCGACCAAAACAAGACATTATCTGTTGCGGTTGCCAAAGCTGAGGAATCCTCGGATGCTTTCCGGGAAGATATGAAACAGTCTAAAATTGGCGGAGTTTCGCTCATACTTGCAGCATCTTCAAATGGAAACGGCTGCACGGCATATCGGGCAGATTTCAAATTAAATGGTGTGTCTGTCCAAATGATTTCTGATGGCTTGAACGAAAACGAGTTTATCAGGGCGATATCGGAGTTTATTCGGCTTTTGAAATAATTTTTCTGCGCTTCACGAGTAACAGTTCAGCGTTCCGCCCTGTCTCCCCTCCGCCTTCTGAATGAAGGCTGAACTCTGAACTGTTACTTTCACGACACTCAATTTTATTACCTCTTAAATCAACACACTTCCCCATCTGTGTTGTTTCGTCACCCTTTTGATTCTGATAAGATAAAACCATCAAATCAGGGAGGTACAAACCATGAACACAGATAAGATTTATGCAGAACACCTTGCAAACGAGTATGCCCCGAAGGATGATTCCAGGATTATCGCCCTTCGGAAACTGGATGCCAGAGCAAAACTGCCCGCAACGGTATTTACCTACTCCGTTGGCATTCTCAGCGCTCTGATTGCCGGAGTTGGTATGTGTCTGTCCATGAACGTAATCGGAAGCGGCAGCTCGGCTTCGTTCGTGTTTGGTGTCATCATCGGTCTCATCGGGTTGGCAGGTATGGGCATCAACTATTCCGTCTACAAAAAAATGCTGGCGAAAGGAAAGCAGAAGTACGCTTTTGAGATCATGGAACTGGCCAAAGAAATCAGCGGAGAATAATGGAATGAAGAAAGCAAAGGTGATTCCGGACAGGTTCCTTCGTCCACCCAAGTGGGTCATATGCACTGTCCCAACGGCTTCTTTTGCCGCGCTCATTTTCGTCTTTGCTTCCCATCAGGAAGAAAGTGCTGTGGCGTATCCGATTTTTTTGCTGTCAGCATATTCTCTCGTTATCCTGCTTGCCGCCTTGCCAGCATTGGCAGGGCGGCTCACTCAGTTAAAAGCAAGTTTATGTAAGCGCAGCAGGCTGCTCAGAAAAGTATCGTCTACGGCATTTGGGAGGCAGTATTTGAATGACCAGCTGTTCCGAAGCAGCGTCAGCATTTATCAGGGAATGACCGTCAATTTTCTGTACATGCTTTTCCGCTTTATGACCGCCGCTCGATATGCCTCTGTCTGGTTCTTTTCCATGGCTGTCTACTATATGGTACTGTGCATCATGAGAGCACACCTGGCATTTGGGTACCGCCGCAGAGAAGAAAAAGGGACAGCGTATGAACTCCTGTGTTATCGTCGGACAGCAGCCATGCTTTTCATACTGAACATTCCAATGGGCGGGATGATCGTCCTCATGGTACAAACGGATTCTTGGTTCAGCTATCCGGGGTATTTGATTTATCTGTCCGCATTATATACAATGTATATGATGGCTCTGTCCGTAGCAAGCCTTGTGAAGTTTCGAAAAATAGGTAGCCCGATTCAGTCTGCCGCCAAAGTTTTGAATTTTGTATCTGCCATGATGTCCGTTCTCGGTCTGCAGACAGCAATGATAGCACGCTTCTCTTCCAATGGAGAAGCATACCGTAAAATGATGAACGCCATTACTGGCGGCACCATATTCTTTATCGTTATGGTGACGGTGGCTGTCATGATGGTTCAGTCGTCGAAAATAAAAAAGGTGGTGGAATCCCATGAAAAAATCCGAAAGTAAATACTTTAATACTGCGCTCCGAATGGACCGGGCTTTTCTGGATCTGCTGGAAAAGAAAGATCTGGAGTATATCACGGTTAAAGAAATCTGTGAAGCAGCGCGTGTCAATCGTTCCACCTTCTATCTGCACTATGAAACCATCGGAGATCTGCTTGCAGAAAGCGTACAGTACATGAACGAACAGTTTCTGGAACATATGAAGCTGCGGGAGGAGGTTATTGTCTCCGGAATTCAGGAAGGCCCCCTGGATGAATTATATCTGGTTACGCCCACGTTCCTGACACCATATCTGGAATATATCGCGAAGAACAAACGCCTGTTCCGAACAGCATTAAAGAACTCCGGTTCATTCGGTCTGGACAAAACATACAGCCGGATGGTGGAGCATGTTTTTATCCCAATTCTGGAACGATTCCGGATCGCGGAAACGGACCGGAATTATATACTGGCATTTTATATTCACGGCCTTATGGCCATTATTTCGGAATGGCTGAAAAATGACTGCGCCGATTCTATCAGTCATGTGAGCGCCATTATGGAGCAATGCGTTATGCGCGGGCGCAAAAAACAGGAGGAAAACAAATGAAAGCCGGAATTTATTTAGGAAAAGAAGCGGTTGAGATTTGGAATTTGGATCTGCCCGAAGTGGGGGATGATGATGTTCTGGTACAGAACATCTACTCCAGTATCTGCGGAACAGATGTGGCAGTGTTTACCCATGGTCCTAACACAGGTCACAGGATCGATGTGGGCGGAGAGTTTGGACACGAAACGGTCTCCCGTGTCGTAAAAGTGGGGAAAAATGTTACAGAGTTTGTACCGGGAGAACGGGTTTATCCCTATCCCCGCTATGCAAAAAACGATACCGGACGTGCGGGAACAATCGGAGGCTTTTCAGAATATATTCTGATTCCTCAGGCCAAACGGAATCACTCCCTGTATGCTGTGAATGAGGCCATTTCCGACCGTCTGGCCAGTCTGATTGAACCTTTTACGGTCGGCTGCCGGGCGGCAAGGCGCGGAATGATTCCGGCTGGAAAGCGCCAATATGTTTCCGGGCAAAACGCTGTGGTCTTTGGATGCGGAACCATCGGAATTGCTGCTGCGGTTGCTTTCAAGCATTTTGGAATGGATAAGGTGATGGTGTGCGATCATTCGGACTTCCGTTTGAAGCTGGCAGCCGGGCTGGGCTTTGAAATCTGTAATACAGCCAATGAGGACTTTGAATTCCATGCGAAATCGTACTTCGGAACAGCCCCATCGCTGAGCGGAGATGCTCCTGATATTGATTGCTGGCTGGACGCTGCCGGTGCAGAAGCTATTCTCGCAGACTTCCTGCGCTTTGGCAAAATTGAGAGCCGGTTCGTTTCCGTTGCGGTCAACAATGCTCCCCGCACCATCAACCTTCTGCATATGACCTATGCCCAGCAGAGTATCATTGGCTCCGGCGGCTATATGCCAGAGGATGTAGAGGACGTCCAGGAAATCATGAGCTGCGGAAAATGGGATTTGGAATCTATTATCACCCATGAGTTTTCACTGTGCGACCTTGAAAAAGCGATCCGCACAGCTGCCGATGTTGACCATGCCGGAAATGTGCTTATCAAAATGGCAGAAAAATAAGTTTGGCCAACCTAAGATAGGGCCTCCCGTTTAAAGTAACAGGATGCTCTATCTTCTTTTTATTTAGAGTAAGAACTTTAAAGGCAGTATTTTTCCTTTCAAGGTACGAAAAAATACAGTTCGTTATTTTCTACTCCAGCAAAACACTCAGGGAAAGTTTTGCTGGCAATTTTCATTAGGTACCTTGACTTTTGAAGATTCAGAATGGTATAGTCAAGGTACCTAATGAATTGGAGGAATACACTTATGACAGAGAACAGAACTTGTCCCGGATGTGGACGACACTGCAATTTGAACGACCTCTGCTGCGAAAGAGGGCAAGAATATCTACGTACCGGCAAATTCCCGGAGCGTAAGCACGGGAACAAACATCATCGGGGAAAGCGTATGGAAGAATATCAGAGCGCCGGTATGGATGACAAGCTGATCATGAATCTGCGGGATATCAGTCACATGATGCGCGGACAATATGAAGGAAAAGCAAGCCAAAAGCGGATTTTGATAATCCTTCACGAATCGGATGCACTGACACAGAAAGAATTGACGGAAAGGCTCGGCATCCAGCCCGGGTCTGCAAGTGAAATCTTATCCAAACTGGAAAATGCAGGACTCATCACCCGCACGCCCAATGAGGCAGACCGCAGAACGACAGATATTCAACTGACAAATGCAGGTACAAAATTAGCGCTGGAAGCTGTGGAGCAGCGCCAAAAACGTCACCAGGAAATGTTTTCCTGCCTTTCCTCGGAAGAACAAAAGACATTGCTTTCTCTTCTTGAGAAGATCCATTCAGATTGGGAAAGCCGTTTTGCGGGACGCCATAACCATCATAAAGAAAATGATGGACAGGGTAACTGTTTCGGAAAACATCGAAACGGGCATTCTTTCCATGGTTGGGAATAGGGGCGCAACTATGTGGAGATATATCCGACGATATTTGCCTTTTGCCATTCTTGCCGGATTGTTCATGATAGGCGAAGTGTCCATGGATCTCATTCAGCCCAGCATCATGAGCCAAATCGTGGATGACGGCGTTCTCGGATTAAATAATAATGGTATAGGGAATCTGAACCTGATCTGGATGCTTGGGCTGCAGATGATCGCCCTTGTATTATTCGGCGGTCTTTGCGGTTCTCTCAATAACGTATTCGTTCACATATCAGGGCAGAATATAGGCAACGAGATACGAAAAGACTGTTTTCGCCGAATCATGACCTTTTCTTTTCCTCAGATCGACCGCTTCGGCACCGGCTCGCTCGTGACACGAGTAACAAACGATATTACGCAGGTGCAGACATTTGTGTCCACTTTTGTTCGTGGTCTGATCCGCACCACACTGCTGACCTTTGGCAGTATGTACTGTATGTTTCGTCTGCACGCAAAATTTGGATTGATCGCATTGTGTGCATTTCCCTTTTTGGTTGGAACGCTGGCTTTATGTCTGTCAAAAGCCAATCCGCTGTTTTCCCGATTACAGGCAGAGCTGGACACCATCAATACCATCCTGCAGGAAGATATATCCGGCATCCGCATGATCAAGTCCTGCGTGCGGGAGATTTACGAAAAACTGCGTTTTGGAAAGGCAAACGACGACCTGATCCGGACTCAATTTAAAACCATGGTGATTTTTGCATTCATGAATCCAACCGTAAATGCCCTGATGTATGTTGTGGTTACAGTCATCCTGTTGGTGGGGTCCTTTGACGTGAACAGTTCCGGAGCAACGCCGGGCAATATTATGGCGGCGATCACCTACACGACGCAGCTGCTCAACGGCATTCTGATGCTTGTTATGCTGTTTCAGAACATCTCCAGAGGACTGGCTTCCTGGAAGCGTGTAAAAGAGATTCTGCACAGTGAACCGGAGCTTGCAGACGGCACGTTCGATGGAAATGCGGAAACACAGGGAGAAATTGAATTTCGGGATGTCTCCTTTGCCTACCCGGGAACCAGTCAAAATGTTCTGTCGCATATCGACCTGACCATACATAAAGGTGAAACCCTGGCGGTCATGGGAGCGACCGGATGCGGAAAATCAACACTTGTTCATCTGATTCCCCGTTTCTATGATGCGACGGAGGGCACTGTCCTGGTGGACGGCATCGACGTGCGGGAGTACCGGCAGAAAGCGCTTCGCCAAAAAGTGGCGATCACGCTGCAGAAAAGCGAGCTGTTCAGCGTTTCTATCGGCGAAAACATCAAATGGGGATGCCCGGAAGCGGATGACAACGCTGTAAAAGCCGCCGCTCTCACCGCGCAGGCAGATGGTTTTATTTCCTCCACCCCAGATGGATACGCTACAGCAGTTGCTGAACGCGGCATGAGCCTTTCCGGAGGTCAGAAGCAGCGGCTTTCCATTGCAAGAGCGGTGCTGAAGCCTGCAGAAATCCTTATTTTTGACGACTCCACCAGCGCCCTTGATCTGAAAACCGAGGCAGACCTGTATCAGGCTTTGCAGGAGGCCACGCCGGACAGCACAAAAATCATTATTGCCCAACGCATTGCATCGGTACGCCGGGCAGACCGAATCGTTGTTTTGGAAAACGGCAGGATTTCTGCCCATGGTACCCATGAGGAGCTTTTAAAATTCTGCCCGATTTATCAGGATATTTACCACTCTCAAATCGGAAAAGAGGATGATATCGCATGAGTACAGAACAGGAACAGAAAATTGCCGAGCGCAATATTCCCGGAAGCTCTTCCCATGCGCAGCGCTTTGCGGAAGTGGAACACGCCCAAAACATTGGCGCAACGCTGAAACGGATCACCCTTTATTTTATGCAGGAGAAAGGAACGGTCACATCCTTACTGGCCGTTGTTGTGTTGGGAACCATCTTCGGGATCTATGCTCCGAGTTTACAGAGCAATGCAATCGACATTATTGCCGGAGAACGGGAAGGGCATCTGATCTATACGCTGCTTTTCATGCTTATTGTCTATTTGCTTTTTAGCGTCAGCGGGCTTGTACAAGGATTACTCAGTGCCAGACTCAGTCAAAATGTCGTCAGGCGAATGAGGCAGGAACTTTTTGCAAAGGTCATCGATCTGCCCATTTGCTATCTGGATACCCATTCCCATGGCGATGTTATGAGCAGGATGACAAACGATATCGAGAACATTTCCTCTACCGTTTCCCAGTCCCTGCCATCGCTGTTTTCCGGTGTGCTTACGATCATCGGCACAGCGGCAGTCATGCTGTGGTATTGCTGGCAGCTTGCGCTTCTCAGTCTTGCCACCGTGTTTCTGACACTTCTGGCAACGAAAATCCTCTCCGGCAGAGTTCGCAAGTTCTCTCGCAGACGGCAAACCCTGCTGGGTCAGCTCAACGGCACAGTGGAAGAGATGATTGCAGGATACCGTACTGTAGTTGCCTACAACCATCAGGAAATCACGACGGAGGATTTTTGCAGCACAGCCGATTCCCTGACAAAGGCCGGGATCAAAACTGATATTTTCAGCGGCGTCATGGGACCGATCATGAACTGTATCAGCAATATAGGCTTTGTCGTCATTGCGGCTTTTGGCGGGTATTTCTCCACCACCGGGCTGATTTCCGTAGGGGTCATTTCTGCATTTATTGTGTATGCAAAGCAGTTCAGCCGTCCTATAAACGAGATTGCGCAGGTTTACGGACAGCTGCAAACGGCAATCGCCGGAGCGGAGCGAGTCTTTACTGTATTGGATGAAACGAACGAGGATCCAAGCGGCGTGGAGCTTGCCAAAAAGGAGACGGCCACCGTCACCTTCAAAAGCGTGTCTTTCTCCTACAACGCAGGGAACCCCGTGATCAAGGATTTCTCACTGACCGTACCCACCGGAAAAAAGGTTGCGCTTGTGGGGGCAACGGGGAGCGGAAAAACCACCATCGTCAATCTGCTCATGCGGTTCTACGATATGGACAGCGGCGAAATATACATCAATGAACAGAACATACGGGATATTTCGAGAGAGAGTTTGCGGCGGAATATCGCCATCGTGCTGCAGGATACCGTTTTGTTTTCGGACACCGTGTATCACAATTTGAGGTACAGCAATGAAATGGTTTCGGATGCGCAGTTAGAAACTGCGGTGGAAATGAGCCGATGCCGGGATATGATCCGCCGCCTTCCCCAGGGGTATGATACGGTGTTAACCGGCTCCGGCGCCAATATCAGTCAGGGACAGCGGCAGCTGTTGGCTATCGCCCGGGCCTTCGTTGCCGATCCGAAGATCCTGATCCTTGATGAGGCTACATCAAACGTAGATACCCGAACAGAAAAAGCCATTCAGGATGCGATGCAGCACATCATGCAGGGACGTACCAGTATTGTGATTGCACATCGTCTCTCTACGATCCGGGATTCCGATCTTATCGTTGTGATGGATCACGGCGAGATCGTGGAAAGCGGAAACCATGAAGCCCTGCTCGCGCAAAAGGGCAAGTACTACGATTTGTACATGACACAGTATGCGGGGTTTGCGACATAGAATATTTTTTCAATGTCCCTGTTTCCGAAAATTCGCATAAAAGATCCGCTGCAAAATTTCATGTTTTGCAGCGGATCTTTGGTTTCTATCAGCTTGGAAATTCTGCCTCTGCGCTTACTGCAGCAATGCCGACTCCAGGTCCTCCAGCATGATGCCCAGCGAGGTAATGCCGCCTTCCGCCAGATACCAGATGCCCGGATTTTCCAAAATGATCAGATTGCCGTTCTGGTATGCGTCGGTCTTCATGATCAGCTCGTTTTCCATGATCTCGCTGGCCAGCTGCGCGCCGCTGGTTCCAATCGCAGAGTCACGATCCATGACGAAAATGTACTCAGGATTCAAGGCCACGACCGCCTCAAATGAAACTTCGTTGCCGTGGGTAGGTGTAGAACCGGCGCTCTCACTGCCCTCGGTGCTGCCGCCTCTGCTGCCATGACTGCCGCCGCTGCCACGCTCGCTGCTGTCATCGCTGCCATGGCTGCTGCCAGTGGCCGCAGCTTCGGCACCGATGTTGTCAAAGCCGATCTCGTTGACGATCAGAGAGCAGCGGCCGTCATTGCCCAACAGGTTGAAGCTGCCGCTGGTGCTCATGCCCAGTACGCAGGTCTTGCCCTCGGCGAACGCAGCCAGGGCGGCGATACGGGCGTCATACTGGGCCAGCAGCGTATCGACCTGCTCCGTTTCTCCAAAGATGGTGCCAATGGTTTTGGCATTGGCGCGGATCGCTTCCACCAGACCGTCATCAGACACGGTGGTCAGACGGAGGGTGGGTGCGATCTCGTTCAGATCATCATAGTACTCCGCCATACGGCCACCCATCAGGATCAGATCCGGCTCACAGGCCATGACTGCCTCCAGGTCGGGGGTCTTGACCGTTCCGACAATGGGGAGATTGTTGTTGTAGGACTGGAGATAAGGCAGGGTAATGGTGGGAGCGCCCACGATGCAATCGCCCAGGCCCAGATTGTCCAGAATGTCCAGGTTGGCCAGATCCAGAACGACCACCTTTTCAGGCTTATAGGGGACTTCAACTTCAACAGCCTTGCTCTCGGCGTCCCACCCGGAGACCGTGACGGTGGAGGGCTCGGAACTCTCATCCTGCACGGGGGCGTCGTTTTGCGCAGACGAGCTGCCGGTGGTATTGCTGCTTCCGCAAGCCGCAAGGCTCATAATCATCACAAATGCGAGAATCAGGGAAAATATTTTTTTCATTGCTTCGTCAAACTCCTTTTTTTAAAGTACTGAAAATATGTAGGGATATGCTTAATAATAAATAGACAACGGTCTGCCCTCGATCTCCATGATCTCAAAGTCCACGTTGTAGATCTGAGACAGATTCTCTTTTGTCATCACCTCCTCAACCGTGCCGAATTTTGCGATCTTGCCACCTACGAAAGCGCAGATGTAGTCGGAATAAAATGCCGCGTAATTGATCTCATGCAGCACTAAAATCACCGTCTTGCCCAGCTCGTCGCAGAGCCGACGGACGATTTTCATCATGTTGGACGCATGGTAAATGTCCAGGTTGTTGGTGGGTTCATCCAGCAGGACATACTCCGTGTCCTGAGCGATGACCATAGCGATATAGGCCCGCTGCCGCTGGCCGCCGGACAGTTCGTCAATGAACTGATCCTGAATGTCCTGCAGCTCCATATAGGCGATGGCCTGATCGATGATTTTTTCATCTTCTTCCGTATTGTGGCCGCTGGAATAGGGAAAACGGCCAAAGGTCACCAGCTCCCGGACGGTCAGCTTCATCTGGATATTGTTCGTCTGGGTCAGAATTGCCAGCCGCTTAGCCAATTCCTTGCTTTTCCACTGGGAGATGTCTTGTCCTTCAAAATCAATCACGCCGCTGTCCCGGGCAATCAGCCGGGAAATCATACCCATAACGGTGGATTTGCCCGCGCCGTTAGGTCCGATGAGAGAGGTCACCTTGCCCTTGGGAATCTCGAAGTCAACGGAGTTCACAACGGTTTTGCCGTCGTATTTTTTGATCAAATTTTTTACATACATTGTTATACCCTCTTGTTTGTCAAAAGCAGATACAGGAAATAGAGACCGCCGAACACGCCAATGAACACACTGATGGGGACGGCATAGTGATAAACGCGCTCCACAATGAGTTCTCCGCCGATCAGGATCGCCATTCCAAACAGCGTGGAACCCAGAATCAGCTGTGAGTGGCGGTAAGTTTTCAGAAACTGCCGGGCCAGGTTTGCCATGATCAAGCCCAGGAAGGAAATGGGGCCCACCATAGCAGTCGCTACGGCGATGCACAGCGTCACGCCGATCAGCAGTCTGCGGATACATCTATCGTAGTCCACACCCAGATTGATGGCCTGCTCCTTGCCCAGCGAGATCACATCCAGCAGGGCCAGATCTTTCCGCAGCACGAAAATAACCAGGGCCAGAACCACCAGGGAAGCAACAATGACCTCTGCATTGACGTTTTCGAAGCTGGCCACCAGGGTTTCCAGCAGGCTGTCATACTCATTGGGGTCCATGATACGGGTCATAGTCGTCTGGATGCTGGAGAAAAGCGAGGTCAGCACGGTACCGATCAGGAGAATATACAAAACATTGTGGCGGGTCTTTTCGAACAGATAACCATAGACGATGGTGGCGACAACAGCCATCAGCACCAGATCCACAGCAAAGGCCAGATTGCTGTTAGTAGCCAGAATGCTGGTGGATCCCGCCACAAACACCACCGCCGTATGGATCAGAGAGTACAGGGCGTTCATACCAAGCAGGCAGGGAGTCACAATGACATTGTTGATGATGGTTTGAAACACCAGAGACGCTCCGGCAATGGCAAAGGCGGTGATCAGCATGACGATCAGCTTGGGGGAACGGAGCTTCATGGAATACTGAAACAGCTTCGGGTTGCCGAAGTTGACTGCGTAGAACA
>JAUNWG010000058.1 GCA_030540435.1 Eubacteriales bacterium | reverse complement strand
CCAAATAACCCCCTTTTTTAAAATGGTCTATCTTTATATCAAGGGGGATAATCTTTGGGAAATAAAAATCCTATCCGCTGCTTTTACACAACAGATGATAAATATCTAAAGTAAAAAGTATCAAGTCTATTCTATAAAATAACATAAGTATTCTTTCTTGAATAACCTACAAACAAAAAAAAGCAGTCCGGCCCGCAAGCCATGCCATTTCTTGAAAACAACCTTATGCTTCCGGAGTATCCTGCTCAGACCGCATTGTCACAATCGTTCCGCCAAAACAGAGTGATTTTACATCGATGGAACAGCACGCTTTGCATTCAGGGATACAGCTGTTTTGCAATTTTCTGGGCGGTCGGCGTGACTGCCAAACCTTCCTGACTGGTTTCACGCAAGCAGCCCGGCAGCAGTCTCCCGATCCGTCGCATCGAATCGATCACTTCATCCGGCGGAATGACGCTACGGACACCCGCCAAAACCATCTGGGAGGAAACAACGGCATTGACCGCACCGGATACATTTCGTTTGATGCACGGAACCTCAACCAGCCCGGCGACTGGATCACAAGTCAACCCCAGCATATTCTTCAACGCGAGCGCTGCAGCATGGACAATTTCTTCCTCATCTCCCCCTTCCAGATAGGTCACCGCACCAGCTGCCATTGCACTTGCCGAGCCAATTTCCGCCTGACATCCTCCTTCTGCTCCGGAGATACTGGCACTGGCTGCGATCACCTCACCAATGCCGGCTGCAGTAAACAGCGCTTCTGTCATACGTTCTTCATGCATCTGCTTTTGTTTTTCATATGTGAGCAAGACAGCAGGAATTACACCACAAGAGCCTGCGGTTGGCGCAGCAACAATTCGCTTCATGCAAGCGTTCGACTCTGCCATTTTTATGGCCTTTTCCATGACCTCCGACAGGTAATCCCCGATCAAATGCTCACCCTGCTTGCGGAACTGCTCCAGCTTGGCACCGTCGCCGCCTGCCATTCCGCTGGCAGAACGCAGTTCAGGGGTATAGTCCTGATCCGCTTGCTTCATTGCCTGATACATCGTTCGCATCATGTGAAAAGATTCCTCTTCGGAGACATTTCTCTCTCGCTGATCATTCTGCATCACAATCTTCCAAAATGGGGTATTCTCCCGTTTCGTACAGTCAATAATCTCCTGCAATGTCAAAAAAGCCATAGTTTATTCATCCTCCAGACTGTAGTAGGTCACTTTATGAACTCCTTCCAGATGGCGCAGCCATGCAATCGATTCTTTTGGTACTTCCTGATCGCATTCAATAACCATAACTGCATTTCCGCCGCGGTTTGCACGATATAGCCTCATTTCTGCAATATTTACCGACTTATGTGCCAACATACTGGTGACTTCCGCAATATGTCCGGGCTGATCCTGGTTGTGTACAATCAGAGTCGGATACTCTCCCGAAAAATTTGCAGACAGATCGTCAATGCTCGCAATGTTGATTCGCGACCCACCGATGGATTCTCCGACGACACGCAGTTCTCTACCGTTCACACCGGTCAGGATCAGTAACACGGAATTGGGATGTGCCTCCCGCAAATCAGCTTCCCCAAACGACAGTTCAATTCCATGATCCCGCGCGATGTTCAAACTGTCCGGTATTCTGATATCGTCCGGCTGCATCCCCAGAAGCCCTGCAGCCAAAGCCAAGTGGGTGCCATGCCCCTTTCCAGTCAGCAAAAACGATCCGTACAGCAGGATTTCCGCCTTTTTCAGCGGCTCTGCCAGCAATTTACGCGCTACATATCCGATTTTGACCGCTCCGGCTGTGTGTGAGCTGGACGGGCCGACCATAATCGGACCGACAATATCAAACAGGTTCATATTTGCCTCCTCTTCCTGTTATTATTGTATTGATTCCTTCCGTTTGGCATGAAAGACAGTGTCCGAAAAAAGACTGAACCCTACGAAGCAGCAAGATCCAGCCTTTTTTTAAAACATTACTTTCTTCTTATGTCGTTGGCATAGAGATCTGCTTCTCCTTCTTTTTTCGAAGAGCAGCTCTTTTTCTCACCTCAAAATACATCGGGTTTTCCATTGCCATCACCTTTTCAATACTGAGTGGCTTGAATAGTGGCATCTTCAGCTTAAACTTCGTCCAGAACGCTGCGTAGACTGCCAGAATCACAAAGATCACGGCGTCAATTGCCAGAATAAGCGCGCGCTGTGCCGGATCGGTCGAGATGTTGACGATCATGTACAACATTCCCACAATGCCAATAATCGGAATCACCGGTCCCAGCGGCACTTTAAAAGTTCTGGGGGCCTTCGGCATCCGCTTGCGCAAAACCAAAAGGTTGATGTGGGAAATAATATAAGATACCATCCAGAATACGGATGCGACCAAAATCATAAAGCTGAGAGAGGATGCACTTGCAAGTCCGGTTGCTTCAATGATAACAATAACCGCACCATAGATCAAAATTCCGATATACGGAGAGCCATGTTTATTTGTCTTCTGGAAAATAGATGGGAGCATGTTCATCTTTGCCATACCATAGCAAATCTTTGTAATACTATTGATGACCGAATTCTGTGTACTGATGGCAGCGAGCACCGTAACAATACCGATCCATGCCTTTCCGACATCACCCAACAGGCTAATACCATACAGAATGTGCGGTGTATCAGATGCAGCCAGTTCAGACCAGCTGGTATAATTGTGCAGGCCGAGCAGCATGAAAATCTGAATGATACAGATGATTCCCAAGCTCAAAAACATACCAAGTGGGATGTTTCGTCTCGGATTGTCCACATACTTTGAAATCGGAATGATAAATTCAATACCGATGAACAGCCAGAAGGCTGCCGCCGCCATGTTCACACCGTCCATTAGATCGTTGGTCAGGTTCAGCGGCTGAGAGACCTGCACACCGGTTCCTGCACCGACGGCGCCGATGATACCCAGCAGGAGCAAAGAGCCGATCAGCAGGAATGCAACGACATCCTGAATCTTTGCGAACATGTCGACACCTCTGAGGTTGATGATGATCAGAATCACCGTCAGCGCAACACTGATTACGGAGGATGGAATCGTCGTTCCGGTAAGCTCCACGATCGCAAGTCCGAACATCGCGCCTTCTGACGGTGCCATCAATGCATTGCAGACAATATAGCCGCCAACCATGGATACCAGGGTGACGAATGGTCCAAGCCCCGCCAGTGTGTACTGGGCAAGTCCGCCTGTCAGATTTGGCATGAGTGCATTCAGCTCCGCAAGGGATGCTGCGGTAATCATATTCAGTGCACAAGCCAGGATGATAGACACGATAAACATACCGCCGATCGCAGCAGACCCCTGACAAAGCGACATCAGACAGGTCGTCGCTACGATCAGGCCGACGCCCGTAGAAACAACGCTGAATAGGCCTAATTTCTTTTCTTCCATATCATTTCAGCTCCTTCTCGAACTCAGGTTAACGCGTCAGCTCCGTCTTCCCCGGTGCGGACACGGATCACATCGGTCACCTCGGATACAAATATCTTCCCATCTCCAATATGTCCGGTATACAGGCATTTCTTGACAACATCCTCGATCTCTGCAACCTTCTCTGTTGGAACAATCAGGATAATCATCTGCTTTGGCAGCATCTCCATGATCTTGTTCTTTTCCATGGCATATTCCATGGCGCCCTTCTGTACGCCGCAGCCGAGTGCCTGTAGGACAGTCATGCCGGTGACACCGATCTTGCTCAATTCAATTCTCAGATCATCCATCTTGGACATCGAAGTGACAATTTCAACTCTTGAAATACTCATTGTTAGCCTCCTGTGATTCTCAAAAAAATTTTTACTTCTGTTATGCCAGTTCTGGCGTCTCCCAAAGATTGAGTTTGGTGCCAATTCCCTTTTTCAGTGCATTGCGGTATATCACCGTGCCCCATGCAACATCCTCGGTCGGCATACCGCCAACGGAATAAATGACGATCTCATCTTCCTTGCGGTGTTCCGGGATATTCCCCACCAAAACATCTCCAAGGTCGTCAATGTCCTCCCGCTTCATCTTTCCATCATGAATCAGATCCATTACATGAACCGCCGGAATTGGAATGGTCTCATACGCCGGATACGGCATTTCCTCTTCCCATGCTTCATACAGCATGATGTTATCCGTCACTGTCCGCGCGCGATTCAGGATAAAATCATCATCAAACCGCGCAGCCGCCGGGCAGGCGATCACAGCGCCCGGCTTGATCCATTCTTCTGCAATATACGGATAAGTGGATGGGTCGCCGGTGGGAGACGATGTTGCGATCTCTACAATATCTGCGTCGCGAACCGCTTCTTCCTCCGTCGCAACGATTGAAATATTCGTAACCTGCGGATATTCTTCACGAACATATTGTGCAAAGCTCTGGGCAGACGGTGATGTCAACGAAGACCCCTTGATTTTCAGTGTATCGATAGTGGGACGCACTGCCATCGCGGCAGCAAACGCCGTTTTACTCATGACGCCCGGGCCAATAATGCCAACCACTTTTGCATCCTTACGCGCAAAGTGCTTAAACCCGACCCCCGGAACAGCACCGGTACGGTATGCACTCAAAATATTGGCGGACATATATGCCAACGGTGCACCGGTATCCTTATCATTTAACGTCAGCATCAGAATGGAACGCGGCAGACCCTTTTTCTTGTTTTTGACGTTGGAACCGTACCATTTCATGCCCGCCATATCGAACTTGCCACCGAGATAGGCTGGCATTGCCATAAATCGGCGATCCGGACCATCCTTTGGCATATTGGGAAAGGCTGGGTTCTCCGGAAAGCTGACCATGCAGCCATGGGAGTTGCCATTCGCACCGCCCATCCGATAATCTCCCATCTTCATCAGGCGGAACATCTCTTCAATCGCGTCTACACAGCCCTTCATGTCCTTAACACCGGCATCAATCATATCCTGTTCGTTCAAATACAGAAAATCCACTCTGGATTCATTCATTCTGATACATCCTTTCATTAAGATAGAATAAAAAATTGACGCTGCACGCAGCTGCGCACAACGCCATTGTTGGTATCTGACTTTTTGTTTTGTTTTCTAAGATGATGTTATCTTAGCAAAAGATTTCCCTGCTGTCATTGGCAAAGGCAATGAAAACTGTTGGCAATTTTATGCCTATTTTGGAAAAGCACAATGAACTAATTCAAAATAATTACAGAAAATTGGCGTAAAATTGACATTTCTATCATGCTGTATTATACTGTTTTTCATGAAAGGGGACGAATAGCATGACAGGAGAGCGATTAAACTGGCTGATTCGGACAATGGGGATATCTGGAAAACACTTGGCTGCGCAGATCGGCGTGGATGTCTCTACTGTGAGCAAGTGGAGAAAAAACAGGCGGGTTTTAAAATACGATTCGATCTATGCAAAACGGATCGCATCCTGGGCGGTCCAATGTCATATGGAGCAGACCACCGGGATCATAAAACACACGCTGCAGCAATGGGATGATCAGCTCGAACTGAACACCACCGAGCAGATGGAAGATGCACTCCGCCTGTGGCTGACACTTCCCAAATGTCCCGCATCCGAAACTGCGTCAGACATCAGACAGCCACCCACATCACCGGCTATCCAACTCGGGCTGGAGGCTGCGTTTCAAGCGCAAAACCAGCTGTTTCATCTGCTGCGCGATCTGCCGGATCATCAGGAAATCATCATGATCGATCTCGGTGCCGTCAACTGGTCCGTCTGTTCCCGTTCCATGGTAGAAGAAACGCTGGAATACAATCTCAATGCGCTGAAAAACAGTCGGCATTCGATGATTATCATTGACCAACTGACGGATGCGTACCGGCCGCGGGATATTATGTTCCAATGGATGCCCGCCTATTTGCAGCCAACTGTGCAGACATATTTTTATCGGAACCCCAAGCCGCTGCCGCTGCGGCAGACTGTTTTGATGATCCGCGGACATGCCGTGCTCACGATCTCCAGCTCCTCCGCAGATTCCTCCAACATCATCTCTTCTCTGCATACAGAACCGGAATACATCCGTTTATACGAATCCATGGCAGACAGCCTGCTTGCGGACAGCAAACCGATGTTACAGACGATGGATGTGCGTGAACTTACACCGTTTTTGCAGCGCATTGGACAACATATGCACAGTTCTCATTTGCTCTATATGTTGAATGAATGTCCAACCTTTCGCAACATGTCCCCCGAACTGCTGGATGAGATTTTACGAGATAACCAGATATCCGGAAAACTGTATCAGGAATGCATGACTGCCGGGCAGCAGAGTACAGCGACCAGAACGCGATGTGAAAGCCGTCAGCTGTACAATCTGGATGCCATTGAAGAGGCGATGGAACAGGAGTATATTGTGGATTACGACCTCTCTGCAATCACCGGCAAGGAAATCCGCATTACCAGAGAGCAATTCAAAAAGCAGCTCCTGTTTATCCGCGATCATCTGCGTGCGCTCCACTATACACTTGCAATTTATCCTTTCTCCAGATTAAATTTTTCTTTCGCCCCTCCCTGCAACATGATCGTACAGGATGACAGCATCGCAGCCGCTTGGGATGCGAGGTTATACTCCCAGCGGATGTACTCGGAAGAGATGTCCATTGTCACGGGATTCTATCAGTATGCGGACTCTCTGTGGGAGCAAATCCCCCATGCCTGCCGCGAAGAATCCTGGTGCAGGAGAAGAATTGACGCTTTATTGACATATTGATCTGTCTTTCTTGAGCTTTCCTGCCATTATTGGCAGGAAATTGGCATTTTATTTTATTCAAACCACACATTGACGAAAAACAACCGACATTGTATCATGAAACCCATCAGGACAACGAGGTCTGCACAGCAAAAAATGCTGGCAGGCCTTATTTTTTTGTTTTCTAAGGAATCAACAACTATGTCAGGAGTGAAAGATCATGCGAATTCAGGAGCATCCGATCCTTGGAACATATGATAAAGGGCCTCTGGTTGAATTTACACTGGATGGCAAGGTCATGACCGGTTATGAAGGCGAACCGATCGCGGCAGCTCTTCGGGCAGCAGGCATCCTACAGCATCGCCACACCAGAAAGACCGGCGAGGCAAGAGGTATTTTCTGTGCAATTGGACGCTGTACAGACTGCGTAATGGTCGTAGATGGCGTACCGAATATCCGAACCTGCATTACGCCGTTGAAAGCAGGCATGAAGGTACAGACGCAGTATGGAGTCGGTGCAAAGGAGGATGCTTAAATGAAACGGTATGAACTGATTGTAATTGGCGCAGGCCCGGCAGGCCTTTCTGCTGCAATCGAAGGTGCAAAAGCTGGCATGAATGTCATTGTATTCGATGAGAATGCTCGTCCGGGCGGTCAGCTGTTCAAGCAGATCCACAAGTTCTTCGGTTCCAAGGAACATAAGGCGAAAATCCGCGGTTTCCGCATCGGTCAGATGCTGCTTCAGGAAGCAGAAGAGGTTGGCGTCACAGTTTGCCTAAATGCGACGGTTCTCGGTATTTTCCCAGAAAAACGGATCACGGTGCGTTACAGTGACCACATCGAACAGTTTTCCGGGGACAATATCATTGTGGCGACGGGCGCCGCTGAAAACATGGTTTTGTTTGATGGCTGGACCAAGCCAGGTGTCATCGGTGCAGGCGCAGCACAGACGATGATGAATTTGCACGGTGTCCAGCCGGGGCAGAAAATTCTGATGGTCGGCTCCGGCAATGTTGGTCTGGTCGTTTCCTATCAGCTGCTGCAGGCTGGCTGTGAAGTTGTTGCACTGATCGATGCCGCCCCACGTGTCGGTGGCTATGGCGTACATGCAGCAAAAGTTGCCCGCTACGGCGTTCCGTTCTTTATGCGGCATACGATTGTCCGCGCAGAAGGCAAAGATCAGGTAGAAGGTGCCGTCATTGCGGAGGTTGACGACAAATTTTCACCGATTCCCGGAACAGAAAAGCACTTTGATATCGACATTATCTGTCTTGCCGTCGGTTTGTCCCCTATGAGCCAGGTACTGCGTATGTCCGGCTGCGAAATTGATGATACACCGGGCGGATTGGTGCCAAAGACCAATGAATACGGAGAGACAACAATTCCCGGCCTGTTTGCCGCCGGTGATGTTGCAGGCATTGAAGAGGCCTCATCCGCAATGATTGGCGGACGCATCGCTGGTCTTGCTGCTGCCCATCGCGCCGGTTATTTGACCGAAGAAACCTTCGATCATCAGGTAAAGACCTCCAAAGACTCGCTGACGCAGCTCCGTCAGGGTATGTTCGCAAAGGAAAACCGTGGACGCACCGATCTGACGGAAACGGAAGAAGGCTATGCACTTTCCAAAAATCTGTTGGCAAAGGGTTATATTGAGGAAAGTGAGCTCAAAGCCTTCCCATCAGCCAACACCTCTGTTTCCGGTGTGCATCCAGTCATCGAGTGTACGCAGAATATTCCGTGCAACCCATGCCAAGATGCCTGCAGATTCGGCTGTATCATGGTCGGAAAACAGATCACCAACATCCCGCAGGTAGACAGAGCAAAAACATGCACCGGATGCGGCATGTGTGTCGCAAGCTGTTCCGGTCAGGCGATCTTTCTGGTCAACGATGATTTCGATGAGACCCGTTCTTCCATAACGCTGGCCTATGAGTTCCTTCCCTATCCAGAAAAAGGGCAGATCGGCACCGCAATGGATCGTTCCGGCAAACCGGTCTGTGAAGCAGAGGTTATCTCTCTGCGCAAAAGTAAGGCTACCGATGGCACCGCTTTGCTGACAATCGCTGTGCCCAAGAAATACTCGTCGAAGGCACGCGCCTTCAAGCTGAACGGAGGTACTGACTGATGGATAAACTGATGAATCGTTCTGAAGATATCGGTGAATTTGTACCGATGCCGGATGATGATATGATTGTATGCCGGTGTGAGGAGATTACCAAAGGGGAAATCCGTCGGGCAGTCCATGACGGATTCCGCTCCCTCACAGAAATCAAGCGGGTATTGCGTAACGGCATGGGATTGTGCCAAGGACAGACCTGCTCCCGTCTGGTGCGCTCGATCGTTGCGCGCGAACTGGGTGTTCGTCCGACCGATCTTCCCATGACCACTTCACGCGCGCCGGCGCGCCCCGTGGAAATGAGCGTCTATGCAAAGGAGGTCAAATAATATGGCGGTAACAGATATGGCTCAGGTCGTCATTGTAGGCAGCGGTATCATTGGCAACGCAGCAGCCTATTATATGGCAAAGCGCGGCGCTTCTGTCATTGTACTCGAAGGCAGCGAAATCATCGGCAACGGCGGTTCCTCCCGCAATGGCGGTGGTGTCCGCCAATCCGCACGCGATCCGCGCGAGCTTCCGCTCGCCATGTACGCTGTAGAGCATATGTGGCCCACCCTTTCCGAAGAGCTGGATATGGATGTGGAATACTTCAAAAAAGGAAATCTTCGCCTGGGTAAGAGCGAGGAGCACCGTGCCATCTTACAGGGATTGTGTGATCGCTGTACCTCCCAGGGATTGGAAGTCCACATGCTGCGCGGCGATGACGTTCGCGCCATCAATCCATATCTTTCGGAAGAAGTGACCTGTGCATCCTGGTGTCCGACAGATGGGCACGCCAATCCACTCAAAACAACACTCGCTTATTATCGCGCCGCACGTCGTCTGGGTGCACGGTTTTATACCAAGGAACAAGCTATCGAGCTGGTTATGGATCATGGACGGCTGCGCTATGTGCGAACGGCCTGTGGCGACGTATTTGAAGGCGAGACTATCCTTGTTGCAGCAGGCTACAGCAGCCGTGAACTGCTGCACACTGTAGGTATCGATATCCCGATGAACAAGGTGCTTTTGGAATGCATCGTAACAGAGGCGGAGCCCCCTATGTTTGAACAGATGCTCGGCGCCGCGCAGGCTGACTTCTATGGTCATCAGACGCCGCACGGTTCCTTTGTCTTTGGCGGTCATACCGGTATGGAGCCGTATTACGGCACCTATGCCAACGAGACCTATAGCTGTTCGCAGGCAGTCTCTGCCCCAACTGCAGCCCGTGCTATCTTGAACTTTTTCCCGCGTCTGACCAACACCAAGCTGGTTCGCACTTGGGCCGGTTCCATGGATGAATGTGTTGATAAAGTTCCGGTTATCAGCTGGTGCGACGAAGTCGACGGTCTTGCGATTGCATGTGGCTTTACCGGACATGGCTTTGGCATCGGACCGATCACCGGTTTGCTGCTGTCCGAACTGATTTTGGACGGAAAAACAGCTACCCTTCCGATTGATGCGTTTCGGTATGACCGATTTGATTCACATTTCTAACGATATCGAACTTCTGAATATATGCCTCCAAAAATATCATATTAACTTATCAATGGTAGTTTTATTTCTCTGTGAGATGGCCGCAAAACTTTTGCGGTCATTTCTTTTGCGAAAAAATAAAACTGTCAGGACAAACTGCAGTTCATCCTGTCGGCAAATAACTACAGTTTTTTAATCTACCATATTTTTTCTTAAACGATCTCTGTCCGATTGGTATATTTATTAAAGTTTATTTTATTTTCCCCGATTTTTTTGTTTATTTTGACATTCCTATTGCAATTTCTTTCTTTTTTGACTATGATACAAGTGGATGGAATTCGGAGTAGCATTCCCGGTTTCTCCCGATCAAATTTTTTAAGAGGAGGCTTTTATTATGAATGGAGTCCTGATTCTCGTTCTGTTTGCAGCTGCTCTTGCTTTGGCTTATGCCGCGTTCAACTTTTTCAGTGTGAAAAAAATGGACGAAGGCACAGAGCAAATGTCAGAGATCGCATCTGCAATACGAGTAGGCGCAAACGCGTTCATCAGTTATGAATATCGCGTGCTGCTGATCGTTGTCATTATTGTGGCCATCCTGCTATCCATCGCAGTTTCATGGTCATGTGCCGTTGCCTTTATCCTCGGCGCAGGTATGAGCGCTTCTGCCGGATTCGTTGGCATGAAAATCGCCACTTACTCAAACGTGCGCGTATCCAATAAGGCTCGTGTTACAAAAAGTCTCGGCCACACGCTGAAAGTCGCATTTCAAGGCGGCTCTGTCATGGGATTGTGCGTGGGAGGCTTTGCACTACTGGGTGTCTTCCTGGTCTATCTGATTTTCGGCGTAGCTCTTGGTCAGCTGCAGGATTTAACGGAATACACAAACTGGATGGGCATTACATTTATTCCGTTTACGATGACCTTTTCCGGCTATGCATTGGGATGCTCGATTATCGCTATGTTCAACCGCGTGGGCGGCGGCATCTATACCAAGGCTGCTGACATGGGCGCTGATCTGGTGGGAAAGACAGAAGCAAACATCCCGGAGGACGATCCCCGCAACCCTGCCACTATCGCTGATAACGTAGGCGACAACGTAGGCGACGTTGCCGGTCTCGGTTCCGATCTTCTGGAGAGCTACGTCGGCGCGATTTCCTCTGCTGTTCTGCTCGGCTTCCATCTCTATGCTACTTCTGCCGCTACCACAGGTGAAATTTCCGCCCAAATGTTACAAAATCTATACCTGTATCCGCTGGCATTTGCAGGATGTGGTCTGCTCGCTTGTATCCTCGGTATCGCTTTCCTGCTATTAAAGAAGGTCTCCGACCATCCGCACAGGGAATTGAACATTACCACTTGGCTGTCCGCTGGTATTACCCTTGTCGCAGGCTTTACCATCACTTATTTGATGTTCAATGGAAAAAATCTGGCCGGATTGAACTTCAAGCTGGGTTTCATCTCCCCGTTTATCGGTGCTGCTGTCGGCGTCATTGCCGGTATCGTAATGGGCATGATCGCTGAATACTACACCAGCGCAGATTATAATCCCACGAAAAAGGTTGCAAATGTATCGCTGGAAGGAACTGCACTGACCATCACGCAAGGTATGTCTTTGGGTATGCGCTCCTGTATGCTGCCCTGTGTCGTGCTCGGTCTCGGTATCATCATTGCTTACACCGTTTCCGGCTTCTACGGCGTTGCTATGAGTGCCCTCGGTATGCTGTCTTTCGTAACGGCAACTGTATCCGTAGATACCTACGGCCCCATTTCAGATAATGCCGGTGGTATTGCTGAGATGGCCGGTTTGGACCCGGAGGTCCGTGAAATCACCGATGAGCTTGACTCGGTTGGCAACACAACGGCTGCGATCGGCAAGGGCTTCGCGATCGGTTCCGGCGCGCTGGCCGCACTGGCCCTGATGATTTCGTACCTGTTCTCTTATAATGATCCGAATACCGATCTGGTTTTGAATGTAATCGAGCCGATGACTCTGGCTGGTATTATCATCGGTGGCGCACTGCCATTCATTTTCTCCGGTATCCTGATTGAGGCCGTCGCAAAGGCTGCTCGTAAGATGGTCGATGAAGTTCGCCGTCAGTTCCGTGAGATTCCCGGTATTCTGACTGGTACTGCGAAACCAGACTATAAGACCTGCATTGAGATATCGTCCAGAGGCGCAATCGGTGAAATGAAGATTCCCGCTTTGCTGGCTGTTATCGTCCCCGTTCTTTGTGGCTTTATATTCGGCCCGGAGTTTGTCGGCGGTATTTTGATTGGTTCTACCATCTGTTCTATCATGCTCGCTATCTTTACCGGTAATGCGGGCGGCGCATGGGACAATGCAAAAAAATATATTGAAACCGGTGCCATTGAAGGACACGGCAAGGGGTCCACAGCGCATAAAGCTGCCGTTATTGGTGATACGGTGGGCGATCCGTTAAAGGATACGGTGGGACCTTGCCTGGATATTTTCATCAAGATCATGGCGAACGTATCTCTGGTTGCTGTATCAATTTTCAGTCAATATAATCTGTGGGGATGGATCACCTCCCTGCTGAAATAAGTTTTTTCAAAAATTATTGTGAGACCCATCGGCTATGCTGATGGGTCTCATCATCTGTAAACAACATTTCCGCAAAATCAGAACTTACCGTTCTGGTTTTGCCAGGTAGATTCCTCGGCAATGGTCTCCATTACATCCCAGTGCTCGGTAATCTTTCCATTTTCTACACGGAACAGATCGTAATAGCTGGTAGGCGCGCCGCCAAAGGTTCCCTCGCTGACTGCCAAACCATAGTTGCCGTCTGCCAGCACCATATAAGTTTTATCATAGATCATCTGAATGCCTTGTTCAGCAAGAGCTGTCAGTGCAGCGCCCAGACCGGAAAGCCCATCAGCAATGCCGGTGTTGTGCTGGATATAGGTATCGCCGTCAAAGTAACTGGTCAGCTTGTCAGGATTCTCGCCACGGAGCACATCGCCCACAAAATCAGACACAACCTTACGAGTCGCTTCACTGTCCACAAGCTGCTTTTCCATGGTTCCATCAATCTGGGTACGACCAGAGGGATTCGGCTCGGCCTTTGCTGCCAGATTGTCCCAGTGTTCAACAATTTTTCCGTCGGCATCGAACCGGAAGATGTCAAAGGCTACCTGCTCGCCAGCGCCGGCGAAATTGTAAACAGTTTGCAGGAAAACCTTGTCGCCGTCCGCAAAAGCACGGATGTTCTGTACTGTGGTTTTTACCGGGGCGGAAGCCAGATATGCAACGGAACCAACAAAAGCATCCCGTCCGGTGCCATAGGCCAGATTGTGCTGAATGTAACCCTCAGCCAACAGATTCTTTGCCGCTTCGGTGTCACCAGTTACAAAAGTATTAATGAGTGCGATTGCCTTGTCCTTGTTTGTCATGATAATTTCCTCCTTGTTATTCTTGGTTTTCTTATTGAAAAGTGTCTTGAAGATACTCATAATCGATTACCTCTTTGCTGGAATACTCGCTTTGGATTCGGAAGCTGAGCTCTTGTACTTCCGTTTCCTTTGCTGTGATTACAGTATAGCGTAGGATCTTCAAATAAAAAATGGCCGAAAATTTGTATGTGTTACAACTTAAAATTGTGATATAATAGAGCCTGATTAGGAGGCGTGTCTCATGGAATTTAAACATATTGAATACTTTATTGAAACCTGCCGCCATACATCCATTTCAAAAGCGGCAGAAGCGCTGTACATCTCTCAACAGGCACTGAGCCGCTGTATTGCGAATATGGAAGCAGAACTGGGCTGTACATTATTCCGGCGAACCGTAAAAGGTATTACGCTGACAGAAGACGGCACATATTTTTATCATGTCTTTGCGCCCCAGGTAAAGCAGTTCCACGAATCGCTGACAAATACGTTTGCTCATTTCCAAAGCAGACCCGTTCAGCTATCGTTTTGCTGCGCACCGCTGATTTTCCGATGCTTAGACCCGGATCTGATGTTTGCCTTTCAGGAACAATATCCTAACATTACACTTGAGGTACTGGAGCTATCCGACACAGAATGCGATGCTTATGTGGAGGCCGATCCTTCCCATTTTGGGCTGCTGGCTATTCCCGAAAACCGCCACGGGGAAAGGCTTCCCTATACGCCGGTCAAAACATTTCCCCTTTATCTGTTTGTTCATAAGGACAATCCTTTGGCGACCTTGAAAAAGGTGAACTTTTCACAGCTCAAGAACGAACGGTTTTTGATGCTGGATAAGAAATCTTATTATCGCAAATTGGTTTGGCGCTATGCCCGCAAATACCAATTTGAGCCAAAGACAGCCTTTGAATCCTCTGATGCCAATCAGTTAATCAGTCTGGTCAATAAAGGAAGAGGCATCGCATTGAGCCTGGCTCCAATGCTGGATAGCTCAGTCTATGAAAATGTAGTCATGGTT
>JAUNWG010000151.1 GCA_030540435.1 Eubacteriales bacterium | reverse complement strand
AGTACGCAATCCCCATACAGTACATACGAATTGGAGTCTTGCAAGACTGGATGCAGTCATACATGAGTAATCCAGAGGAAATCTCTCCGCCTGGACTGTTGATCAGTACATCGATAGGCTTACTGCCGTCCTCCTTGCATAGAAGAAGTATTTGCTTCGCAAAGCTACAAGCCTTCTCCTGATTAATCTCACCCTCAACGAAGATCTTTCGATCAGCAAGGAGTCTTGTATCCATAGGAATCAGCGTGATGCCATTGCTGGATTTTACCTGTACATTCATGCACTTGTTCCTCCTTTCTTATCGAACAGATCAGTATGCACTTCAATGTTATCCGTATCCTCAGAAGACTGCCCAACCTCATCACCAGCTGTAATGCCGAAACGTGCAGCAAGATGGGCTACCATTGCATCCATGCCACTTTCCTCTGATATCCCAGTTTCGTCCTCGTTATCCAGCAGTTCATCCAGAATGCTACGGATTTCACTCTCGCTACGCTTTTCACATTTCTCAACAGCCGTCTTACCTGAGACATCATTAAAAATGATGTCTCCGATGCCGGAACCATAATGATCAAACATAGTTGCCGGACAGTAGAGACTCCTCTTAATCATTGCGGCAGTAGGAGTAATACCCTTGCAGAGAACATGAACCTTAAAGCGAATCTCTCCGTCATCAAAATCAACCTCAAAGTTACCCATCTTCAGACCGTAATTCGCACGGCAAATAAACTCTGCCATATTCGCCATCATCTTCTGGTCATTCTCATCAGCCCCAATCGGACTGATTACATAAACGAGATATTCGTCATCCTTGATGTCGACAATATAATTGACCTTCTTAAGCTTGCCTTTCAGACTCAGGTCAAATCTGAAAATGCCGTGGTCTTCATCAAAAGAGAAGTGCCAGCCATCCTCTGTAAGGAAGTCTGTAACTGCATTGGCGATACCCATAGAGTAAGTTCTTTCTTTCATGATATTACCCTCCTGTTATTTGAATCATGGATTTTGATATACTTAATTTGTGAACGTTAGCGTCGCTCCATATGTATTTAGCCGCATATAGTCGCTGTTACCGTTTTAGCTCTGGCAACTTAGAGCATAGGAAAATTATTTCAATATATATTCAATTTTCAAGATGCTCTGTCAGTTTTGGGATTTCTCCCTTTCGACAATATTATTGTACCACGTCTCAATATAAAGATATTTGAGGGGGGGAGGGGAGAAAAAGAAAAAACATCATGCAATTACGATTCAAATCGGAATTGCATGATGCTTTATGAGCCATTATTATCATCCTAAAATTTGTTTAGCTTGTCCTGAATCCAGTGCTATACTAGTGTACTGACACGATGATATATGAACTAAAATCGTACGCATTAAAGCTCAGGGTACAACGAAACCAATTTGACTCTGGCATCCTTAGTTCGAAAATGCCAATTCACTTTTGCCTCCAGGTTGTTACGTTCTCTTTCCCATGCAGTGAGTTCAGTTTTTAAAGTTTCTATAGAATCAATACGACGGGAGAGGCACTGTCTGGTCATAACATTGAGTTCTATCTCGGCAATGTCAAGCCAGCTTCCATGCTTGGGTGTATAATGAATCTCCAGTTTCCGGAGAATACGCCTGGCTTCAGCAGGTTCAAACCTTTTGTATAGTGAGGCAGGTTTATGCGTATTCAGATTATCCATAACCAATATTATTTTCTCTGCATCCGGATACATAACATCAACAAGATAACGGATTTCTTCTGCCCAGTCTAACGCTGTTCTATGCTCACGGACACTCACATGATGTACCCCGGCAAGAGGCTCAACAAAAGCAAAAATGCTGCAAGTCCCATTTCTGACATACTCTGAATCGAGCTTTTTGTTATCTCCAGGACGCATCGCCCAGGAATCTCTTGCTTCGCCAAGCAACTGATATGGCTTTTCATCCATGCAGACAACCGGAATCTTAGGATTATAGGGAAGTTCGTATACATCCAGTACATCTTCCATACATGCTACGAATTCCGGATCTGCTTTTGCTGGGATACACCAGTACTCAGTTCTGTGAGGTTTAAGCCGATTTTTTTTAGAGTTCTTCGTATTGCTTCTCTACTGATTGGCTCATCAAGTACTACCTTTAATTCATCTTCCAGCAATCGAATTGTCCATCTGCTATGTCCTTCTGGCACTGGTCCACAAGCCATCTGCACAATCTTCGCTTCTGTACGACCATCTACCTTACGTCTGGCATTATCGGAATTAACGCTTCTTTTGAGTTTAAGCGTCTCGTCCATTCCCTTCTCTACATACTGTTTAACGGTTGAAGCTATGGTGGCACGGCTTACACCACAAGCCATTACGCATTGATCATACGTCTTTGCAGGAGGATGATTTTCATCCATTGCCAGTAATATATTACAGCGGTCTGCGATAGTTTGAGATGTACTCTTCTTTTTTCGAAGCTTTTTAAGGTACTTGACATCGCCGTCTGTAAGCCGAACCACATATTTCTTTGTTTTTGACATTGCTGAACCCCTCTCATAGTTGATATGAGAATTATATCATAAATTAGTTCAAAAGTCAATATGTCAGTACACTAGTCATGATCCCGTTAACCATATATACTTCTTCTGTGTCAGTCGAAATAAAAA
>JAUNWG010000057.1 GCA_030540435.1 Eubacteriales bacterium | reverse complement strand
CTGTTTCTTTCTGACTTCTGGTTACTACACACAATTTATTGACCGT
Organism: Eubacteriales bacterium; assembly: GCA_030540435.1. Lineage (GTDB taxonomy): Bacteria > Bacillota > Clostridia > Oscillospirales > Butyricicoccaceae > Butyricicoccus_A. Next base: position 14,940 of record JAUNWG010000057.1, on the reverse strand, counting down.
TTTGTTTTTTGTGTTATATGAATTCTTTTTTCTTTTCATTTAGGGATTGACTTTTTTGTACAAACGATTTATACTCAGAGCAGATGGCAGTTACAAGAGTTTTAGAGAAGTAACGCAGAAATGCATTACTTCTCTATTTTTTTATGCTTTTGTACCGGCAACTGGAAACAGGTGACTGCAGCCCGTGTTTCCCTTCTCACTACTATTCCACTATTAGGAGGTAAATCATGAATAAGGCATTCATCAAAAAGTATGGTACCCTACTGTTGCTCGCAGCTGGTGCCGGCATCATCTTCCAGCTACCGTACATTCGCGAAACCTTTTACGTTCCAATTCAGAACGCAATGGACTTATCCAACGCACAAATGGGTCTCCTATCTTCTGGCTACGCTGCGATGGCAACCCTTTCTTATTTCGTTGGTGGTGCAATTGCCGACAAATTTTCTGCCCGAAAACTTTTGACATTTTCTTTCTTGGTCACAGGTGTTCTGGGCCTTTGGTTCTCTACATTCCCTGGTTTTACTATCAGCCGGATCATCTTCGTTCTGATGGGCATTTCCACGATCATTACTTACTGGTCTGCCTGCATCAAAGCAACCCGTATGCTGGGTACCGCAGAAGAACAGGGTCGTTTGTTTGGTCTTCAGGAAGGTCTGCGCGGTATTCTCAATGCAGTTCTTGTCTTTGGCATGACAGCAGTCTTTTCGATGTTTACCAACGAAGTTGCCGGTGCATCTGCTGCAATTAAACTGTGTTCCATCGTTGTCATTATCATCGGTATTCTGAACTTTATTTTTATCGAAGACACGGCAAAAGAAGAAAATGCCGAGCCTGTTACAGAAATTGTGAAAGGCATGTTTAAAGCACTGTTGATCCCGCGCGTATGGCTTCTGGTTGCAATCGTCTTTACTGCATACAGCGTTTACGGTCTGATCGGCTATGTAAATACCTATGCCGTCATGTTCTATGGTCTCTCTGCTGCCTCCGCTGCAACCCTCGGTGGCGTTCGATATCTGCTGCAAGGTCTTGGCGGCGTTGTCGGAGGCTTCCTCGCTGACCGTCTGAAATCCCGTATTAAAGTTATCATTGGCGGATGTGTTGGCCTAGCCGCTTCGTTTGCCCTGTATATTGTTATGCCGTCACAGGCATCCCTGTGTGTCGCTGTTGTCGCCAACTTCTTTGTCGGTCTGTTCTTCATCTATGCAGTTCGCAGCCAGTACTTCGCGGTTCATGATGACGCTGGTATTCCTGTTAATATGAGTGGCCGTGTTTCCGGTATCGCTTCTGCAATCGGCTTCATGCCAGATTTGTTCATGTATACGCTGGTTGGCGGCTGGATGGATTCCTACGGCAGAACTGGTTACAATATGACTTGGGCATATGCAATTGTCGCTGCAATTTTGTGCATCATCGTTACACTGATTCTGAGCAAGGTTATCAAGAAGGATAAGGTCTCTATATAATTTTCCAATCATGAATTACACTATCTATTTCCTCGCAGGCTGTGGCTATCCGGTCACAGTCTGCTTTTTTCCATCCGGAGGGCTGCGATTCTTCTCTGCGTCGTTGTCCTCTCTAGGCGCTATCTGAAAACCAAGAAAATGACGAATATTTCGCAAAGACGAGGTGGATTTGAGGCAAAACAAAACATTTCCAGCTACGCTGACGCTTGCTGTAAATATCTGTGCTGCGCACAGTTCACTACGTGAAGTGTTTTGCATAACTCGCTGCGGCTCGAAAATTCACGCAGGAATCCTTTCGGATTTCAAGTGATTGTAACGATGAAGCAACCCGTATTTGTAGAAATAGTCAAAATTTTCGACTTTTCAGATGCGCCCTAATACAAAAAATAAAGTCTTCGCCCATTTCACCTTTTCTACAAAGAAAACCCGGCCGCCCTGCACATTGCCTTGCAGAGCGGCCGAGTGCCTGTTGAGTTTTAGATTCTCCATTCCATTGCACCGTTTACCGTCATGTCAAGGCTCATCGGCGTGACGGAGATCGTATGCTGTACATAGGTTGCGTAAATGTCGCTGTCTGGCTCCAAGTTCTGCAAGTCTATGCTTCGTTCACATTTCAATTCAAACGACGAGGCTAAATCCCGCTCGGGCGGCAGCAAAAAATTAAAATAATTTTGGCTGCTCAACCGCGTCATCTTATAGCACGTTCCATTCTTCGCTGCAAGAGGGACGTTGATATTCAACAGCTTAGCGTGAGGAGGAAAGCCCTTCTCGCATACTGCCTGGACCATCGACCGTGTGACTTCCTGTGCTGCTTTCCAATTATATTCCGGATAATCACGCTTGCGTTGAATGTTCAATGGCGCCTCCAGTGACACAGCAATTGCCGGGATTCCATGTGTATTTGCTTCAAAAGCTGCACCCAGTGTGCCGCTGCAAGTGACTGTAGCGCCAAGATTTTCCCCGTAATTGATCCCACACAGGCACAAATCCGGTACACGATCTGCCAGCTCCAGCACCGCATGGGCAACAGAATACGCTGGGCTTCCATGAACCGAATAGCATGCAGCATTCTCTAAGCCCGGAAGCTCTACCTGCTCAATAATGCCCTGCTCCGGAGTCCTCGGAAAGGACCGCCCCATACTGGTCTGCTGACTGTGTGGTGCCGCGATCAGCAAATCTCCCAAATCTGCCACAGCTTCCGCCATTGCATGCAGTCCTGGTGAAAATATCCCGTCATCGTTTGTCAAAAGAATATATGGCTTCATCACAACCTCCTGTTACGACAAAAGAACGACAGAAAAACTTGCTGTTCTTCTGCCGCTCTTTATACTGTTAACTGAAAATTTTGTAGGATTCTTTCAAAATAGGATCCGTTCTTCGGCTCATGTCATAATACACTTCGTTCATCTGCATGTAAATATCGGTATTCTTTGGATTCGGCGTGAATTCATCGCGAATCTTAACCATGTGTGCTGCTGCAGTTTCAAAGTCCGGATACGCACCGACTGCAACTGCCGCGCAAATTGCTGCTCCAACCGCTGCTGCACCGTTGACTACATTGCGGCTTGTTGGAAGATCAAAGACATCTGCAAAGATCTGCATAAACAGCTCGCTGTTCGAGCCGCCGCCGGATATAATCAAGCGATCGAGCGTAATGCGCATCTCCTGACACATGTCTGCAACATGATTGCGCATGGTCAATGCGATTGCTTCCAAAATCGAACGATACATATGTGCCCGTCCGTGACGTCCGTCAAATCCAATCATGATGCCCTTTTTGTACGGCTGATCTGCCGGTGCCAACCAATCCAGAACAGTCATCAATCCATCGCTTCCTGCCGGAACCTGCTCTGCTTCTGCACTCATCATTTCTTCTGCGCACGAATAGCCCTTGGACTTTGCCAGCTCTTCATAGCTCTCGCCCAAAACATTCTTGAACCAGCTGACCATCCACATGCCACGGCGGATGCCATTGCTTTCATACAGATACTTCATTGGCTCCGATGCGTAGTTCGTCCAGAACTTCTGCGCATCCTTATAGTTCATATGGCCCTGAACCATACCTGCGATGTAGGTTCCAAGAGAGATAACTGCGGTGTGTTCTCCTACACAGCCTGCGCCCAGTGCTTCAACCGCCTTGTCGTTGGAAGTTGCCACAACCGGAAGTCCTTCCGGAAGGCCGGTTGCTTCTGCCGCTTCCTTGGTTACATATCCAAGAATATCTCCCGGCATTTTCAGGTTAAACAACATATCACGGGACAGATTGTACTCCGCAATCTGATCGTCCGGCAGCCAATCCCACGTATCGCTGTCCAGCGGCCACATGCCAGCGTAGTTGGCGGCTGTATCGTTAAACTCGCCAGTAAATCGATGGGTGATATAACCCGATGAAGTCGTAACATAGGCAATTTCATCACTGACCTGCTCATGCTTGCGGGATACACGCTGATCCATCCAGCTCATAACCGGTGAATACAGCGAACCGTCCTTTTTGAGCAGAGCACGGCAAAAACGGATGGTACACAGTCCGATTGCAATGATGTCCTTTGGATCGCCTTCAAATTTTGCCATTGTCTTTTTGCTGGCAATACAGATGGAATCCCACAGATCATCGTCCGGATGCTCTACAATGCCCGGTTCTGGAAGATGATATGGCTTGAGTGGCTCCTTGTCCTCGCAGACAATGTTGCCTTCCAGATCAAAAATCAGGATTTTCGAGCTCTGAGATCCTCCATCTACCGCTAAAATATATTTCTTGCTCATAATCCCTTTTTCTCCTACAAAATCAACGAACGAGATAACCGCCGTCAACAACGACAACCGTGCCGTTTACATAGTTGGATGCCTGGCTTGCCAGATATACGGTCGTACCCATCAGATCCTGACGCTCACCCCAACGATCTGCCGGAATATGATCCTTGATCTTGATGTACTTCTCATCGTTTGCACTGCCAGTGCCAGCGGTCATCTTAGTCTGGAAGTAGCCCGGAGCAATGCCGTTGACACAGATTCCATACTTGCCAAGTTCATCTGCGTATGCCTTCGTCAGACCCATCAGACCAGCCTTCATTGCCGCGTAAGCCGGGGAACCAAGACCGCCCAAGAAGGAGAACAAGGAACAGATATTGATGATCTTGCCGCTCTTCTGCGGGATCATGTACTTTGCAACTGCATGGCTCAAGTCAAAGGCACCGGTCAGATTGATTGCGATCATCGGATCCCATTCTGCTCTGCCGAAATCCAAAACGTCCGCAATCTTGCAGATGCCTGCACAGTTAACCAAGATATCGATCTTTCCGTAAACCTCTACGCACTTGTCTGCGATCTTATCGCACATGCCATCTTCCGTCAGATCACCCTGCATGAAATAATACTTTACGCCGCAGTCTTCAATCATCTTCTGTGTCGATCCATCGTCATCGACAAAGGCGAACGCAAAGATGTTTGCTCCGGCTTTTGCCAGTGCCAGTGCAAATGCCTGTCCCAAGCCGCTATTGCCGCCGGTAACAATTGCATTCTTACCCTTCAGAGAGAAAAAGTCCATCGAGAAATCATTAATTTCGTAGCTCATAATCGAAACCTCCATTACATCCAAATGTGTCGTTTTTGCTGTTCGAATTTGCGGACTTCCTTTGCACCTGCGCACAATGCCAAGTCAGATCCAGAATCTGCGGCAAATAAAAAAGTAACTCCAACGTATAAACCAATACATTGGAGTTACTTTCTCTGTCGCTCTTAGTAACTGTATACAGTATACCGTAGGTTGTTCTGTTTGTCAATCACATAGAAAGCCAAAAAAATCCGGCTTTTTTTGTGCATATTTTACATTCTCTTTTCATTACAAAAAAGGCCGTAAAATTGCCGGACACCAAAGCGCCTTGTAAACAAACTGCATTTACACAGAAACAGATAATAGATATTTTTCCCGCAGCCATGCAGTGTTTCAAAGTTCCCTTGACCTTTGGCAATGCACAGATCTGCATTCTCAATTGCCGCTCTCGTGCGTTGGGGAAGACGTTCGAGCTGCGTGCCCGGAATGGCTTCACCGTTATCCAACAGCAGGGCATCCCTCTCCATTCCAGCCTGAATGGCATCGCAGCGCAGCGCGTCGTTTAAAATCGGCTTTCCCCGTGTCACAACGGTAATGTGCAGCTGCGGATATTTCTGTCGAAGCTGCTGTACCAATATGCTGTCCAGCACGATCTCTCCCGCGTTATCGCATAGATAAACCAGGCGCTGCGCCGCATGAAGCTCCGCACACAGTATTTGATACTCCTTCCTGTCAATCGCCATGTGCTCCCAGTCGTGCAGCAGCTGCTCCAGCTTTGTGTCATCCACCTCGTCCATGGCGCCGAAGTCAATGTAATTGCCTGTCATGGCAAGCTGAAGTGCAGCATAGAGCGGATCACTTGCTCGCTGTACGCCCTGCAAAAGCATCGGTTTTCTGCGCATCAAATCGGCGTTATATTTCTCTTTTGCCTCCGCGTACAGATCGATGTCTTCATTCCATTCTTGCTGAATAAGCCGAATCGCATCTGCCATCAGAACTGGTGCCGACTGAGACGGTTCCGCACGTCCAATCTGTATGTAAATGTCTTTTATCCGTGCAATTTTCCGCTCCTCAGGAATGGGATACTGCGCAAGAAGCCCCTGCATTTTTTTCGTAATACATCCATAGCAATCAAAATCGGCCTGCATTTGTCTCCTCCATCGTTCTGAAAACTATGCTTGGAAACTGCCCATGTGCCGGAACACATGGGCAGTTTCATTTCCTTACTCATTGTTGATCGAAAGCCTCTGACTAGGCAACGGCTTTCCGTTTTCATCGTAATCTTCTTTGTGAACATCATACTTTTTCGGGTTCCTGCAAACTTTTATCAACGCGACACAGTACAAGATCACCAAGAACATATTCGGGAATCCGCCCAAATTGGATGCTGCCTTAATGCCGTCAATGCCTGCAAAGGAAATCAGAATCCATGTAACAGTCCCAATTGTCACGCCCCAGACGATTTTAAGCCATGCCGGAGCTTCCTGCTCTGCATCCTGAATGCCACTGGTGCACAATCCGGCCATTGCCGTGGTGTTGGAGTCCGACGCAGTAACAAACGAAATAAAAACGATGAACAGATAAAACGGAATGACAATCATAGACAACGGCATCTGCGCAAAAACCTGATAAACTGCCGCCTCTGTTCCATTCGTGCTCATCAGCTCATACAGTCCCATACCGTTCATCTCATAGTACAGCGCCGCGGTGGAAAACAATCCCATCCAAATCGTGCTAAAAATCGACGGAATGACAAAGTTGCAGTGAATTGCATCACGAATCGTATAGCCGCGCAGAATCCGTCCAAGGAAAATTGCGGTGATCGGCGTCCATGACAACCAATTGCACCAATAGAAAATCGGCCAGCTCTTTGCCCAACCATCGCCAAAGATATCACCAGTCAACGCACTCATATGGAAAAAGTCCGAGATGTATGCGCCCCACGATTCAACAGAAAAATTCAACATGAACGATGTTGGGCCAAAGATCAATACAAATACCAGCAGTGCCATATATACTTTGGAATTCACCGAGGACAGAATGCGGATGCCATTCATCAGACCGGAGACGCTGGATATAATAAAGCTGGCAACGATAATAACGATAATGACCGCCCAAGCCTGTGGCGCACTCTTAATGCCAAATACACTCTCCAGACCTCCGGCAATCGTCATCGTTCCGGTTCCCAGCGACGCCGCTACGCCAGTCGTCAATGCAAACAGACCGATAACATCGATAATCTTTCCAAAGCGGGTAATGCGTTCTCCAAAAACCGGCACCAAAGCCGAACTGATAGAAAACGATTTTTTCATATTATAGAAAACAAACGCAAAAATCAGTGTCGCAACCGTATAAATCGCATACGGAGACCATGTCCATTCCAAGAACATTGTTTTCATTGCAAAAACAGCAGCCTCCGGCGTTGCCGCTTCCACGCCAGCACTCGCCGCCGGTGTATAATAATGATACAGCGGCTCCGCACACGCCCAAAACAGGATGCCGGCCGCAATGGTTGTACACAATGTAATCCAAACCAAATTCAAATAATTCATAACCGGTCGGGCTTTTCGTCCGCCGATCCGAACTTTCCCCAATGGAGAAAAATAAACGACGACCACCATGCCAAGACACAACAGTGTCGTCAGGTTAAACATCCACGCAAAATTGTTCAAAATCCATCCGGTAATTGCATTCAATCCTTCTAAGAATGCATCTCCGTTCCACAAACTAATAACAACCATTCCCACAAGGATCAGCCATGGTGGGAAAAATACCGCTTTTCTCAACGATACATTTACAGTTTTGGGTTCCATCTGTTACTCCTTCCTCTTTTCTGATATGATCTCTATTCTTTTGCACTGATTCTCCTGCATAATCTTATCAACCTCCTTTCTTTGTATCTCTGACAGGACGCGTTTCGGTATGCTGAATGCCATTCCGCTTGCTGTCCGAATTGTAATCATATGCTGTGAATACAACACAACGCTGCGATGATTGAGCTGTATTTCTTCCTCCGGTTCATAGGTATGAATCGAGTGCTTTTCTATCCGAAGCCGATACGTTCCCTTTGTCTGCGTCAGCTTTCTCGCCTTTCTCGTACGCAGCAGCGGGATTCCATATAATAAGTACAGCATAAGGGCGACACCAATCGCTACGAGTATTACAAAGTATATCTGTTCCGGTTGTTTTATATAACAACACAGGAATAACAGAGAAAATGCCGTGAGGAGAGCTATCAGAATCTGCTTGTTTCGTCCTTCGTGCTTCCAGTTCAGGGCAAGCAAAGATTCCTCCATCTCCTCACAGGTCAATCGATAATTCAGTTCCATCTGCAGCTACTCCTCATTTTGCTCGAGCATTCGGATCATCTCCGGCACAATTTCATACAAATCACCACAGATCGGGATGTGTGCAAATTGAAAAATACGTGCATCCGGATTGCTGTTGACTGCAATGATCTTTTTGGCCCGTCCGACTCCCGCCATGAACTGCACCGATCCTGAGATACCAAATGTAATCAATAACTCCGGACGAACCGACGCACCGGACAAGCCGATCTGCCGGTCATACGGCAGAAATCCCTGCTCCACCAGCGCACGGGAACAAGCCAGCGTGCCGCCAAGTAGCTCCGCCAGACGTCGAATCTGTTCTAAATCTTCTTTACGCCGCACCCCACGTCCCGCTGCAACGAGAATCTTTTTCTCTGTCAACAGTTCACTCTGTGCCGCCTGTATTTCCCGATTTTGAAGCTGCAACATCCCCTGCTCCATCTTTGGACACAGCACAATCGTCGGAACATACCCCTTTCGTTGCGCACAGCGCTCCATCACACCAGCCCGGATGGTTGCCATCTGCGGGCGGCTGTGTTCTGTGACAATCCGTGCCATAATGTCCCCGCCAAATGCCGGACGGATCTGCACCAAATATCCATGTTCGTCGCGTTCCAGTTCGGTACAATCCGCGGTCAAGCCAGTCCGGCAAGCCACTGCAACGCGCGGTGCAATCGCCCGTCCAAATGACGTACCCGGCAGCAGTAAAACATCGGGCGCAAACCGCTTGACACACTGCGTAATGGCTGCGGCACACGCCTGCGGATCGAATAAACTGTTTGTCGGGATGACATAGACGCAGTCTGCCGGCAGGCCCTGCAGCATGTCCTGATCCCAGCCCTCTTCCGCCAACAGAATGCCGCAAATCCGGTCGTGCCCTGATTGTCTCAATGCATGTGCTGCACCAATCAGTTCCCATGCCGTGGAGTGAAGGGCTCCATCTGCACATTGCAGCACGACAAAGCTATCCCGCTTGCTCATCGACACTCCCTCCAATGATTCAAAATACATTGTGCTGCCTGCTCTGCGCTGCCCTCGAATACTGGTTGGTGTTCCACTGGCTTTGGCGGATAGATCTTCTTTACTTTCGTTGCAGATCCTTTAAAGCCGTAATGCTCCTCATCCGAATCGGCAAGCTGATGTCTTCCCAGCACACAAACCGGCTTTTTCTTCGCGGCAATTTTCAACCGGAGCGACGGCATCCGCGGCTGATATTGCGCCGCTTCCACAGAGAGCAGACATGGCATTGGGATCGTGATTTCCATGCGTTCGCATTCTGTATGAACTTCTGCCGTCAGCATCGTCGGCTCACGCCGTTCAAACCGCTCTACCCAATTGAGATGTGGAATATCCAGCCACTGTGCCAGCGCACCGCTGACCTGCGCCGTATCGCCGTCCGTTGTCTGCCGTCCGCACAGGATGAGATCATAGTTTCCTACCGCCCGAATCGCTTGGCTAAGTGTATACGACGTCGCGAGCACGTCCGCTCCGCCAAATGCATGGTCGGTAATCAGATATCCGTGATCCGCTCCCATTGCAAATGCCAGCCGCAACACTTCCTCTGCTTTGACCGGTCCCATTGTAAAGACATCAATGCGGGAATCCGGCTCTGCTTCCTTCCAGCGCAGCGCAGCCTCCAATGCACTTAGGTCATAGCGATTTGCCATTGTCCGTAAGCCGCTGCGTCGGATGGCCCCGGTTTCCGGGTCCATATCCCCCTGCGAACGGACTGGTACCTGCTTCATACAGACTGCAATCCTCATTCTGTGTCCTGCCTTTCTAAAAATAGTTTTCCGGATTCCAGAAATTTTGCGGGTCCAATTGCTGCTTTTTCGTCCGCATCATTCCCATACGATAGTTCTCAATGGGAATCCATCGCTTCTTTAGCTTTCCAAAGCCGTTTTCCTGTGCCGCACAGCCGCCCTGAATGCGGATATTGAGTCCCAGCGTATTCAACCGTGCGAGACACTCCTGATATTCCGCCTCGCTCTCCGGGAAAAAATTCCAGTGCACATGGCTACCTCCGATGTGTCCAAACACGATCTTTCTTGTATTCCAATCCTGCATCTGTTCCTCATACCAGTTCATCATCCGTGAGAACTTCAAATTCGCAAAGCCATAGTCTGTGGACAATTTTGTGATACAACCGCTGGTTCGATGGTTTTGTTCCACCACCAAATTTGCTGTTTCCGGTATCGCATGACGGAATATACGCATGCTCTCCAGCTCAGACTCACCGGAAACCGCCCATGCCTGATCGGGGTCACTCTCCAGCTCTGCCGCAACTTCCATCAGTATGCCGGCTGCCTCTTCAATACCGGATTCCTCGCCGGAAATCTCCAGATAAATCATTGCGTCTGCATCTTCCGGTACCATTGGGATATCATCCAGCTTGCTCATCTGCGATTTGTGCTCCTCAACCAGATCAATAGCCCGGCGATCCATATATTCAGCAACCGTCACAACCGCAGTCGGCGACAACGCATCCCGCTTCTGTATAAAATCAGCAAACTGCCATGCAAGCTGTCGATCCGGGAAAAAGAATCCGATCCCCCACTGTTCTTCCGGAATCGGAAGCAATTTTAACGTCACAGACAAAATCAGGCCAAGCATTCCTTCACTGCCCCAGTAGGTTTCCAATTGATCGGCATTCATTTCAGCTATCGTTCCGCCGGCAGTCAAAACACGAAGTGAATGAATGTACTGTTTGGAATCTCCATAGCCAAACGACTGAATACCCGATGCGCCCGTCGCAATCGCTCCGCCGACCGTCGCCGTCGTCTCTGTCGGCTGCGGTGGCCAAAACAAACGAACCGGCGCATTCAGCCGTGCAATTTCCTTGTTCATCTCATCAAGTCGTGTACCTGCACGGACAGTCAGCAGATACGTATCTCCGTCTGTGCAAAAATCCAATACGCCATGAAATTCCGACAGATTTAAAATGTGTCCTCTGACCGGGACTGCAGCGCCAGTGATTCCGGTTTTGCCACCCTGAATCGTGACCGGAATAGAATTCTGATGCATCTCCCGCACAATCTCACAGATTTCCTCTTCCGTCTTGGGGAAAGAAATACTTTCTGCACTTCCCATCAGTTTGGATTCGTCACGGAGATAATCGCTCCATGTTTCGCTCATCGGTAAAATCGGACTCATTTCTTTTCCTCCTTTCCGATCAATCTGATCCAGAAAGTTGTTTTTTCATCTCTTCTACAAATTCCCACAGATCCCCAACAACCGATGCATCCGATTTCTTGTGGATTGATGCCGCCTCATCTTGGTTGACGGAAATCAGCAGTTTGCTCTTCTCTACTCCGGCATAAAACGCCGGTGCGCCAGATACGCCGAGTGTAATGCAGCAGTCCGGCCGGGTCATCGTACCGGACACACCAATCAGCTGTTCCATCGGCGCGAGAGCAGACATGACAACCGGACGGCTGCATCCCAATTCTGCGCCAATCTCCCCCGCAAACTGGCGAATTTTTTCCATTTCTTTGTGATTTTTTACGCCCCGCCCTACTGCCAGCACAAACGGTGCGTTTTTCAATCCCTCTGCCGGCGGCTCTGGCTCATATGAAATCGGGATCACTGCCGGATTTTTCTCTGGTTGGCACCGAATTGTTTCAATCACCTGACGCGGCTGCGCGGAAATGGCACCCTCCAGGCTTCGTGACGCGGTCAGACAAAATGGCCGTTGTTTTAACCGAAAACTCCCCAGCATATGTCCGCCATATACAGAACGCTGCACGGTGATCTGTTCCGAATCATACGCTACTGTTTGAACTGCATTCTGGGCGCTCCCTTTCAACCGAAAGGCCAGCCGTGCTGCCAATTCGCTGCCAAAATAATTCTCCGGAAGCAGCACCAAGGTATCCTTCTGTAACTGCTTGACCAGTACAGCAAGTGCACCTTCCACGCAAACTGCATCCATCTCCAGCAGGACAATTTGGGATGCAGGGATGGTATCCATCCAATCAGCCGGCAAATGCTCTTTCTGACAAAATACCCACGCCTCGGGCTCGGGCAGTCCGGTTGTTTTCTCCAATAGACCGGCCAGCATTGCACACTGTTCCGCATAGTCGGGCAAAGCTGCATTCAAAATAAGTGTCAGATTCATTTGCGCATCACCCAATCCTTCAGCGGCCCATCGATTAAATTATGTACCTTCTCCTGCATGGTCTCACCGGAAACTGGTATTCCTTCTCTCTCCTGAACAATCGGACGCAACGAAAACAGCTCTACATTATTCTCATGCAAGCTGCATACCGCTTCTGGAAAATCTTGAATGCTCTTTTGCTCTATGGGAAGTTTTCCAAATTTCATCTTGTCTTTTAAGGTTGGCACGCGCAAATAGGTACTTGGAACATCGCCAATGCTGAGTACACATGGTGCCTGGACACGATATGTCTGCAATCCTCCATCAACGCGACAGCTCACTTTAAGAATTCGATCTTCCAGCAATTCCACCTGCATGACCTGTGTCAAACACGGGATCTGCAGCAGTTCTGCTACAAGCAATGGGGTCTGTGCATTCTCTCCAAGAGGGTTCTGCCGCCCCATTAGAATGACATCCGCCGCTTCTTCCTGCGCCAGTGCTGCAATGACCTGCGCTACTGCATCTGGACAAAATCGGAGGTCATATTCCTCTTCATCGACCCGAATCAAACGGTCAAACTTCAGGGCTGCTAATGTTTTCAAAAAACGTTCTCGATTTTTCGGGCCGATTGTTACCGCACACCGGCGAATCGGTGTCTCTGCTGCCTGTAGTCTCAACGACAGTTCCAGCGCACTTTCATCGCAGCTACTCCAATCGAGTGGGACAAACGAAGTGTTCACCTGATGGTTGGAATCGGAGACCCAATCCGCTTGGGATAGGGCCTCCAATTCGGGAACAATTGCGGATGCAATGAGAATATTCATTACTTTCTCAGCGGGATCAGCGTTCCCATGTTCATGATACCATTCGGATCAAATGCCTTCTTGAGCGTATCGAGCATGTAGAACGAGGAACCATACTCGTCGTGTACATAGTGTGCTCTTGCCTTGCCCAAACCATGGTGATGAACGATTGATCCGCCGTATTTGATAACCTGCTCACAGATGATGCGGTTAATCGGGTTGTGATACTTATTGATCTCTTCCTCCGGCTCACAATCGACAATATTATAATAGTAAACAAAGTACATGTTCGTGCCGTTGATGTAGCTATGCGAAGAGTGTCCGCCCATCAGCGTCATGTCCGGAACTTCTTCCATGATGCGGTCGCAAGCGGTCTTGTAGATCTCGTAAATGTTGTCCCACGAGCCGGAAACCTCCGTCGTGATGCCGATATTCTTGGTCGCGATAATCTCCTCGCGCTCCTGTGCAATCTGCTCCGGTCCCCAGTTCAGGCCTTCATACCACTTCTCAATCAGGGTCGGGTCAACTTCCTCCAGCTCTGGATGCTTGCTCATCAGGCCTTTGATGCCCTCTTCCATTGCCTTGGTAATACCTGCCGGGCCCTCACACATCCAGATTAAGATGCACTTGCCCTCTTCCAGGAAGTGAGAGAAATGCATTGCTGCGTCAGCCGGATCATACAGACGTGCAAACGACGGCTTGTAGCCTTCTGCCATAACTTCACGCAGACAGTCAAAGCCAAGCTTCATATCGTCCAGCGCGTAGCCGATGTAGTGATTATTCTCCGGCTGCCATTTGAACAGCTTAACGGTAACTTCCGTGATGAAGCACAGAGCACCCTCATTGCCGATGATGATATTGCGGATATCCGGACCTGCAGCACGACGCGGTACGTTCTTAATGCGGCAGATCTTGCCATTCGGGAATACAGCTTCCAGTCCAACGACCATGTCCTCAATGCCGCCATAAAGGGTGGAGAACTGGCCGATCGAACGAGTTGCAACCAGACCGCCCATCTGAGCCAACGGCTTGGATTGCGGTGAATGGCCGGTGGTCAATCCCTGCTCGCGCAGCATGTCATCCAGATCCTGAAGCGGCACACCACACTGACAGGTAACCTGCATATTATAACGGTCAACCTTGAGTACCTTATTCATGCGCGAGCCGTCGATGACAACCGAATCTTCCAGCGCTGTTTCCAGGCCGCCCTCAATTGCGGAATGACCGGTACGCGGTACAACATTGATCTGATTGTCATTGCAGAAGGACAGAACCTTGGATACCTCTTCTGCGCTGTGTACATAGATTACAGCTGCCGGAATCGGCTGTGTGTATACTTCCATGCACTGCTCATACTTGCGATAGCGGTCGATGCTGCTTTCTTTCAACACCTGCTCGTCAGTGATTACATTTTCTGTTCCCAGAATATTAACCAGACCCTCTACGATCTTCTCTCTTGCGATGATTGCCATAATGGTGTCTCCTTTCATACTGCTTATTCTAGCTGTCTCTTGATTTCTGCCAATGTTCTCACGTTTTTGCTGCAAATACGCATAAAAGAGTACAAAAAAAGAAAGCACTTGAACGCACGAATGCATACAAGTTACTTTCTCTAAATGCTCTTTGTAACTGTTGCCAGTATATCAGAATTTAAGACTGGTGTCAATTGTCCAAAATAACCAGTATTCAACACTCCTTTTTG
>JAUNWG010000150.1 GCA_030540435.1 Eubacteriales bacterium | reverse complement strand
CCCAGATGGATATGCGGAAATGATGCGCAAGAATGCGCAGGAATGGGAGCAGTTGACAGCGGATGATTCGATTTGCTCAGTTTGTCGCCACAACGTTTGTATCTCTCCGGACGGAAAAGTATTCCCCTGTGTCGGTTGGTCGACGAATATCATTGGAGATTTAAATCAGCAGACACTCCGGGAAGTCTGGGAGAACTCGGAGGGAATACAGCGTCTGCGACAAATCAAACGTGAGCAATTCCCCCAGTGCATCACCTGTGAGGACAGGGGATACTGCAAAGTTTGCATGATGTGCAATTCCAACGAGGATCCGAATGGCGATGCCTTTCATATCAACGATTTCCGCTGCAAAGTGGCGGCCATAATTCACAGCAAAGTCGATGCTTTCCTTTACGAAGAGTCGTCCCCTAACGGGCTTGAGGCATTGCAAGAGAGTAGCAAAGCGTATGGAAAAAATTCTAATTAAAAATGCTTATACAAATAACTTGAAACATCTGAATTTGGAAATCCCGTTGGGTTCTTTTACCTGCGTGACAGGCTGTTCCGGATGCGGAAAATCTTCCCTAGTCTTTGATACAATTTACGCAGAGAGTCAGAGAGAGTTTATGGAGGGCATGACCGGAAATATCTCTGGGCAAAAGTTAATGAATAAGCCCAAGGTGGACTCCATTGAGAATCTTCGTCCGGCATTGAATATCTCGCAGAATTATTATAATGTCAATCCGCGTTCAACAATTGGAACCACAACAGAAATCTCTTATTATCTGCGATCACTGTTTGCAATCGTCAACAGCAGTTCGAACAGGAATGTCCCGGAGAGTATGTTTTCGTCCAATAACCCCAAGGCATTTTGCCCCCATTGTGCTGGCCTTGGCGTAGAGACTGTGGTCTCGGAGGCCCTTCTAATCCCAGACTGGGAGAAGACGTTACGAGAAGGTGCCATCCTGTTTTTCAAGGGGCCACCGGAAGGCAAAGAACAGAAATACCTAGAAGCACTATGTGCGCACTATGGAATCGATATGGATAGGAAAGTATCTGAGCTGACGCCAAACGAGCTGCACCTGCTGATGTATGCAGACGAAGAAATCAAGTACAAGCTCTCCTATAAAGAAGGACGGCGCAGAAGACAATATTTCGTTTTCTTAAAAGGCGCGATTCCCGCCATTCAAGAACGAGTCGCAAACTTGGATTCCACCGGGCCATCCGCTGTGTATGGCAAATATATGGAGGAAGTCCCTTGCCATGTCTGCGGCGGTGCCAAATTGCGGCAGGAGGTTTTGGCGTACAGACTTGGCGGGCTGAACTATGATGAAGTAGAACGCATGGAACTTACTTCCCTGCATGTGTGGTTGCGGAAACTGGACGATGCCGAAATTCCATTGGAAAAAAGAGAACTGATCTCACAGCTTGTGGCGGGGATGTTACCCAGGCTGGAAGCGCTGATTCAATTAAACGTGGGCTATTTGTGCCTAAGCAGATCAATTCCCACTCTATCGAGTGGCGAGCGGCAAAGGGTTCGTATTGCCATGCAGCTCAATTGTTCTTTAAGGGGCTTGATTTATATTCTGGACGAACCATGCCGAGGATTGCACTATAGGGATATTAGCAGTATCATACAGGCCACGCGGAATTTGGTTCAGCGTGGGAACACGGTCATTGCGATAGAACACAACAAACGATATATCGCCGCTGCAGATAATACAATAGAACTCGGCCCCGTTGGTGGTCCGGATGGCGGGTATCTAATCAAGGAGAAGAATATGCCGTCTGGTCACAGCGATCGGTTAACTTTTAAGCCTGACCGCGAACTGAAGCAATATTTTGAAATTGAAGACATTCATTTTAGAAATATCAGAGGCCAGAACGTCCGTTTCCCCATCGGCGGTATTACCTGCATCACTGGAGTTTCGGGTTCCGGAAAATCGACGCTGGCGGAAGTTGTCGCTAGATGTTTTGCCAAGAAAGCGGGCAATTGCTGCGGTGCCTTCCATGGAGGGAATTCTATTAAGCGGGTGATTCAAGTGAATCAGTCACCCATCGGGAAGACACCCAGGTCTACAATTGCCTCGTATCTGGAAATCTTTGACGAGGTCCGCGCCTTGTTTTCAGAGACTGACGCCGCGAGAAGCATGAAAATCAGTGCTTCGCAATTCAGTATGAACATCAAAGGCGGACGCTGCGAGTGCTGTCAGGGAACGGGACTTCAAAAAATCGAACTGAATTATCTGCCCAGTTCTTACATCACATGCCCCGAATGCGGTGGAAAAAGATTTAATGAGAAAATCTTATCTGTGAGATACTGTGGCAAGACGATTCAAGATGTGTTAGAAACTCCAATCTCTGATATTATTGAGATATTCAGAGGAAAGGGAAAGATATTTTCTGCCCTATCCAGCATGATAGAATTGGGGCTTGGCTATTTGAAACTAGGACAAATGTCCATGAATCTATCCGGTGGAGAGGCGCAGCGAGTCAAACTGGCGAAAGCTCTGGGGGGAGCTTCTAACGGCCGAAATCTGTATATTTTGGATGAGCCCACGTCAGGACTGAATTCTGTGGATATCGACAAATTTGTAAAAATACTGTTTTCTTTACAATCTAACCATGAGACTGTAGTACTCATTGAGCACAATATTGAATTTATTGCGGAG
>JAUNWG010000056.1 GCA_030540435.1 Eubacteriales bacterium | reverse complement strand
AAATGGTAGCGGTAATTGGACTTGAACCAATGACCTTCCGGGTATGAACCGGACGCTCTAGCCAACTAAGCTATACCGCCATATTTAGGACTCGCCCCCGGTGTTTTCGTTGTCCTCACCAGTTGACGATGATTATTATATCTCGCCGACACCCAAATGTCAACACTTTTTTTCAATTTTTTCTGTTTTTTATTGTAGCAGCTTTCATGACGCTAAAAGCCCATTTTCCGCGCCGGGAATGGCGGCACGACATAATCATCGATCAAATCCTCGATCCGGTGACGTCCGTCCACTTCGTCCCACAGCGCTTCATAGCCCAGCCGGTACAGCTCCCCGCAGGTCATATACATCTCTGTGCCGTCCTCCTGTGTATACACAACAGACTTTGCCACGGTTGTACCGAGCACCGCATTGAGCACATCCAGCTCCGCCTGTTCAGCTGCCCGTTCGGTATCCGCCGCACGCAATCCCGTATCCGCAAGGTTTAAATCCTGCATCCGCTGGATATAGGCAAAATCCGCCGGATAGCGGCTGTCGAGGTACGCCTCATACAGCGCCTCATCCCAGGTATGGGACTGGCGGAATTCCTCTGTCGTCAACATAAAATATTCATCTCCCACACGCTGTCCCTGATCCGGCACCGGATCATCATACGTGCAGTCGATAAAGTACGTCTCCCCATACAGGCGCACCGCATTCCACGCGTGGGTCATATCATCGTCTTCTATATAATAGACATCCAGCCCAGCGCCGTCGCACATGGCGCTGAACGCCCGTGCATAGCCTGCGCACACAGCCTTTCCGTCTTCTACTGCGCCCGCTGCCATTTGCACACGGTCGCTGTCCTCTTCCGTATAGACACAGCTGCGGATGAGCGCATCGTGTATCGCTTTGAGCTTTCCGGTGATAGTCTTTTCCTCTGCTGCCGCCTGTGCGCCCGCTTCACGGGCGGCTTGCAGCCCCTTTTCCTGTTCTTCCCGTTTGAGAACCTCATACGTCAGCTCTAAGCTGCCGTTCTGATAGGTAGCTGCGGTAAGCGTCGACAGATATGGGTGTCCCGCCTGTAATAAATGATACACCTGCTTTTCATAGATATCCTGGCTGTGAAACAGCAGTGTGTCCTGCCCCTCCTGCCAGGCAGCTGACAGCTCATTTGCCGCCTCCACACTGGTCTTTGCCAGCGAAACCGTACTCTGCTCCGGTGCCTTCCACTGCCACAGCAGCACAAAGGAGGCGACGAGCAGCGCAACCAGCATAATCTTTTTTCCAATTGCCTGCATGACCGTCCCTCCCTTCTCGTAGAATATCCGTTATAATTGATGCAGTGTCATGGCAACCCAGTCGCCTGACTGATCACGGCGTTCGAGAACAAATCCCTCTTCCAGCAGCGACTGCTGAACCTCATCCGCACGCGGTGCGATAATACCGGATACGATCAAGGTACCATCCGCCTTGAGCTTGCTCTTGAGGATGTCCTGCATCCCCATAATGACATCCGCTACAATGTTCGCTACGATAATATCATAGCCGCTGCCGATCTCCTGCGCCAGCGCTTCGTCACCTATAACATCTCCGACATAGGTGCGCAGTGAAAATCCATTTTTTTCGGCGTTTTCTGCTGCGATTCGCGTCGCATTCGGGTCGATATCCACCGCTGTGATATCCTCTGCGCCCAGCATATGCGCTGCTACCGACAGAATACCGCTGCCGCAGCCCATATCCAGCAGCCGGTCACACGGCTTTACCAGCCGTTCCAGTTCACAGATACACAGCTGTGTAGTGTTATGTGTGCCCGTGCCAAAGCTGGACGACGGATCGATCTCCAGAATCCGGCGGCCCTCCTCCGGCTCGCATTGCTCCCACGACGGCTTGATCAGGAAGGTTTCACCGACGCGGAACGGCTTGAAATACTGCTTCCAGTTATTCTCCCAATCCTCCTGCTTGATCGCAGCAAGCTCGGTCGTACAGCGTCCGAACACATGCTCCGCATCGCGTGCGCGAAGGCCCGCCAAACCGGTATTGACCTGTGCCAGCAGCTCTGCACCCGCCGGACTGTCCTCAACATAAATCTTGATGTTTGTCTCCGCGTTTTGCTTCTCCTTCGCCAGCGTTTCGTCGACATAATCCCAGTATAGCTCGGTATCCTGCAAAAAATCCGCAAAATCCTGCGCATCCTCAATGACAAAGCCATCGATCCCAAGATCCATCAGCATACCCGTCACAGCGTCTACGCCGGCAGTGGATGTCCATATTGTAACTTCCGTCCAGTTATTCAAAAAAACTCCTCCCTTACCAAAGAAGCGCCGGTAGGGTTGTCCCGCCGTGCGCTTCCATACCGATCATAACGCCACCAGTCCATAGTGTTGGCGGAAATAATCAAAAATATCACTGTCCAGTTCCCATGTCCCGTCATACAGCGCAATGCCGTCAAATACGCGCAGCGCCTGCTCCAGCAGCTCCGGGTCCTCTGCCTCCAGGCAAACCGGACGGTTGAGCATATACTGCACTTCCGCGAGCAGATGGACATCGTCCGGCGTGTTGATCTCCAGCTTGAGCGCGCCCGACCACTGATCCTCCAGCTCCAGCAGCATCTCGCCAAAATGGTCCTCCATATCGATGGGATCGGAAATATCGATGGTCGCATCCACAAAGTGTGCATGCATCCCCACTGGCGCAAGGATATAATCGTCATCGGCGTCCGGCTCATTGCCGCTGCAGCTGAGCGGTGCATTTTCCAGCATTCGCTCGATCTCCTTCGGCTCGCAGGTATGGTAAAATTCCACGCTGGAAAGCTGCTGCATATCGCGCAGCCCGCGCGGGTCTACTGAAACGCCAAGCGCGATGTTGGCATACGGCGCCAGCTCCGCAATGACATCATCCACATCCTCCGGCTCGCCGCTGAGGATAACGCCTGCCACGCCGATGCGCTGCAGGATACCGACGACCGCCATGGCAGACGAACCGTCTGCGGTGCGCCCATCCTCATCCACCGGAAGCTCTACCAAGATGCCCAGCCCGGATTGGTCTGTGATCGCAAGCACAGCAGCCCGCAGAGTGTGCAGGTTCTGCCGCATGCGGAGATAGAAAAAGTCCGCATGTGCATGAATGGCGCGCCGCGCGATGTTCTTAAACCGTCCAATCAGTCGCTCTGACGGCCATTTCGCGCCGATATCCTCCTCCGGATTCCAGCCGTCCGCATTGATGAGCGCACCGACCGGGCGCTTACCCACATGGCTCTTCGCCGCTGCGATGCTCATGGCATCCGGTACGACAACCGCCGCTGCACGGCTGGATTTCCAGTCGACCGACATCATTTGCTGCGGCTGCTCAATTGTTAAAATGACTTCCCCTCTACATAAAGGAACGGGTTCCATAGCTCTCCTTCTGCCCTCGACGGGCTATTACATATGCTCCGGCGCATCTACGCCGATGATAGTCAGTACATTCAAGATGGTCTGGCGCGCCGCACGGCACAGCACAAGGCGCGCATCGCGTACAGCGCCCTCCGCTTCCTTAATGCGGCACGCATTGTAGAAACGGTGGAACTGCGCACACAGCGCAACGGCATACTTGTTCAGCCGCGACGGGTCGCGCTCCGCTGCTGCCTGCGTGATCTCCTCCGGCAGCAGGCTGATCTGCTTGACAAGCGCCAGCTCCTCCGGCTCCGCCAATACCGTCAGATCTGCGCTGTCCGGTACGCAGACACCTTCCTCTTCCATCTTGTGCAGCAGGCTGCAAATACGCGCATGTGCGTACTGGCAGTAGTACAGCGGGTTATCGCTGTCCTGCCGGACGGCAAGATCAAGGTCAAATTCCATCTGCGTCTCAGCGGCACGGGAATTGAAGAAATACCGCGCTGCATCCACGGATATCTCGTCCAGCAGGTCGGACAGCGTCAGCGACTTGCCGGTGCGCTTGGACATGCGGACGACCTCGCCGCCCTGCATCATGCGGACGAGCTGCATCAAAACGATCTCCAGACGGTTCGAGCCGTCCAAATCGAGCGCGTCGAGCGCGCGCTTGAGACGCAGTACATGACCGTGGTGGTCAGCGCCCCAGATATTGATGACACGGTCAAAGCCGCGCTTTTCAAACTTATTGCGGTGGTATGCGATATCCGCCGCAAAATAGGTGTAAAAACCATTTGCACGGCGCAGTACATCGTCCTTATCGCAGCCGAAGTCCGTCGAGCGCAGCCACAATGCGCCTTCCTTTTCATAGGTCGCGCCCTTTTCGGTCAGCATATCAACTGTTTCCTTCACATAGCCGGAATCATGCAGGCCGCTCTCGCGGAACCATACGTCATAGTGGATCTTATAGCGCTCCAGATCACGCTGCATGCGGGCGATATTGGTGGGCAGGCCGTATTCCACAATGACCCTGCGGCGTTCCTCGCCCTCCATGTCCAGCAGCTTGTCGCCGTGGAGCTTTACGAGGTCCGCTGCCAGCTCGCGGATATCCGCGCCCTGATACCAGCTCTCGTCAAACGCAATGGCATCCTCGCCCTTGAGCTGCTGAATATAGCGGCCCTCCACGGAATGCGCGAACTTATCGACCTGATTGCCCGCATCATTGATATAAAACTCGCGGGTCACGTCGTTGCCCGCCCAGCTGAGCACCTCAGCCAAGCAGTCGCCCAGCACGCCGCCCCGGGCATTGCCCATATGCATCGGGCCGGTCGGATTGGCGGAGACAAATTCCACCATGATCTTCTCCGGCTTTTCTGCCTTTACGCGGCCATAATCGCCGCCCATGTCAGCAACCAGCTGCACCGCATCGGCATACCACTTTTTGCCGAGGCGGAAATTCAAAAAGCCCGGGCCTGCAATGGATATCTCCTCAAAATAGGTGCCGTCCAGCGCCATCTGCTCCTGCAGCGCCTCCGCGATCTTGCGCGGCGCCATGTGCAGTGCACGTGCACACTGCATAGCAAACGACGAAGCATAGTCGCCGTTTTTTGTATCCTTCGGGATCTCTACCGCCACTGCCGGTACATCGCCCTCCGGCAGAGTTCCGGCTGCTACTGCGGCATGATATGCGTCGAGGACGACCTTCGCCGCCTGCTTTTTCGCCTGTTCGATTAAATTCATATCATCTTTGCCTTTCTGAAATTCGGATTATCTATACACAGCGGATGCCATACAAGCACCCGAAACGGGCGGAAACCACTCCCGCCCGTATCATTTTTTGTTCATTTACGACGTATGACGCGCATCCGACGGCATGACCGCCATCTCAAAGCGGTGCCGTCCGGCAAGGCTGGAATCGATCTCTACGGTATAATCGATCGCAAGGCTGCCGCCGTTTTCATCGATGGTATTGACCAGATGGGAGGTATGCGTGGAGATCGCCAGTGAACCGACCTCAGTCTGATACAGGCCGACATGCCGCTTGTTTTCCGCAAACAGCATCTGCGACGGATGAGTGCCGGTGCGCGTCATTGTTACCTGGCTGTCCTCCAGCTTCAGCGTGGTGCGGGTGCCCTCCATGCCGGTCAGCTCACTCTCTTCATAGGAGATGAAATACTTCCCGCCGCGACGGTACAGCCGCCCTGCCGTGATCAGGTCGATCTGATCCGGCTCACAGCCCTCAAAATTCTGACGGCTCGCGATCGTGATAATAACATCCTTTTTGAATGACAGTTCCTGTTCCATGTCAGCCATTTTCCTTTCCATACGATGCGATGTCGACCAGATGGGCATCCACACCAGCCGGCTCACCCAAAAACATCTCCGCATAAGCGTCAAAGCTGTCGATATCATCAGAGACATAGTATTCCGTGCAGCCCTGCCGCTGCTCTGCCGATGTCAGGAACCTGCGTGCATAGTCCGCAGCCTCCGCGCCGGAATCCACAAGGTTCACATCCTCGCCCATAAACCGGCTGATGGCGTCGCGCAGCAACGGATAATGCGTACAGCCCAATATCAGCGTGTCCACACCAAAGTCGCGTATCTCTGTGAGATATTCCTCAATCACCAGCTGCGTCACCCGGTCATCCGGCAGGAATCGTCCGTTTTCCACCAGTGGGACAAACAGCGGGCATGCGCGTGCGATCGTATGTACCGACGGATCCAGCGTATGCAGCTTCGCCTCGTATGCACCGCTG
The DNA here is from genome assembly GCA_030540435.1 of Eubacteriales bacterium. Lineage (GTDB taxonomy): Bacteria > Bacillota > Clostridia > Oscillospirales > Butyricicoccaceae > Butyricicoccus_A. The sequence goes on along the minus strand of JAUNWG010000056.1, from coordinate 8,969 downwards.
CGGATGGTGCCCTTCGTACCGATAATGCCGACGCGGTTGTTTTTTGTCAGCCGCATGGCTGCATAGCAGGTCGGCTCTACGACGCCGATGATCGGGATGGAATTTTCTGTTTTGATATCGCCCAGCACCTGCGAGCTGACCGTACCGCAGGCGATGACGATCGCCTTGATGTCATGCTCCTTCAGGAACGCAACATCCTGCCTTGCATACTGCAACACAGTCTTTCGGCTTCTGGAACCATATGGGACACGACCGGTATCTCCAAAATAAATGATATTTTCATTCGGCATGATGCGGTGCATCTGGCGGACTGCCGTCAGTCCGCCCAGGCCGGAATCGAATACGCCGATCGCCCTGTTATCCATCATACCGCTCCTTTGCCAGCGCAATCAGGCGGTCGATCAGCTTGGAATACGAGAGACCCATATATTCCTGTAATTTCGGGTACATGCTGATGCTCGTGAAGCCCGGCAGTGTGTTGATCTCATTGAATACGATCTCATCGTCTGCATACGTGCAGAAGAAATCGACGCGGGACAGGCCCTTGCAGCCCAGAGCGGTATACACGCGCACTGCCGCCTCGCGCACCTTTTCCATCGCGCTGTCGCTGATATGCGCCGGAATGTACAAACCGGAGGTGCCATCCACATATTTTGCTTCAAAGGTATAAAATTCCTGGCTCGGTGCGATCTCGCCCGCAACCGATGCGGTCGGCTGGTCATTGCCCAGCACAGCAACTTCGATCTCATGGCCGTCAATAAATTCCTCGACCAAAACCTTTTCGTCATAGCGGAACGCCTCTGCCAGCCCCTGCTGGAGTGTGTCACGGTCTACCGCCTTGGATACACCGACCGACGAGCCTTCACAGCACGGCTTGACAAACACCGGATAGCTGCCCAGCTTTTCCTCCGCCGCAATGCATACGGCGGATGCATCCGCTTCAAACGCCGCCCGGCGCGCCAGATAGAACGCTGCCTGGCGCACGCCCTCCTGCTCGACAATAATCTTCGTCAGGCTTTTATCCATGCTGCACGCAGATGCAGCGACGCCTGGACCGACATACGGGATATGCGCCAGCTCCAGCAGGCCCTGCAGCGTGCCGTCCTCGCCGCCGACGCCATGCAGCACCGGGAACACGCAGTCCGCATAAATGCGTTCCACGCCGCTTTCGCGCAGGACGAGCAGCCCGTGTGTGCTGCGATCCGGAGAGAGCACTGCCGGTACGGTCTTACCACTGGTCTCCCAGCTGCCGTCTTCCATGCTGTCGTAGTCGTCCGACTCGTACAGCAGCCAGCTGCCGCCTTTGGTGATACCAACTGGGTAGATATGATATTTTTCCGTGTCTGTATTGCGCAGGATGGATGCTGCGGAAATACAGGAGATGCTGTGCTCGGAGGATACGCCGCCAAACACAACGATCAGATTCATTTTATCCATAAACCAAATAACCTCGTATATTTGAATCGTGGTGCGAATTTATATATCTCCTATTATACGTCAAACACGCACAGTATGCGAGACAAAAAGAGAACAAATTTTAAGAATTTCTGTCCGTCGTTTTCCACAAATCGCTGGATACGGACGCGATCGAAAAAAACAGGAAAAATTTTTCAAAAATGTTATTGACAAGAACACGCATTTGTGGTATTATAATTGCACAATAAAAGAACAGCCAAATACATATCGGTGATACCGATGGCTGGCTTTTTAATATAGATGAAGGAGATGAGTCCCATGGGCTGTGAAATGCAGCGGAAGTGCAGGACTTATGGCAGCTGATTCGGATGGTTGATTTTACCGCACCCCAACAAGGGTGTCCGTGGAACGGATTCTGAACGCCCTGCCGTAAGTGCCTGCATCTTCTTTTTGTCCAGAATACGATGCAATCCAGGCTTCCATTATCGGAGGTCTTTTTTTGTGCCCGGAGGCATCTTCCTCCGGGCTATTTAATCATAAACAGGTACTTCCGGCACGCCGGAATGCGCGAGAGCAGCGCGATCACGGCAATGCTGCCGCCAACAGACACCGCTTCCAGAAACAGCATGGCTGCCGGACGCGGCCAGCTGTGATAATAGACATGCCATTCCAGATACGACATAATCAGAATGTGCACAAAATACACACCGAAGGAGATGCGCGCCAGATAGGTGATGGCGCCCCTGCCGTGTTTGATATGCGGCGCGGCACGACGGAACAGCTCAAAGGTAAACATCGCACACACCAGCAGCATGGCAAAATCGTAATCCAAACTGAAGGTCTCCGGCTTGCCGCAGGCATAATACTGGAACCCCCAGCAAAAGGCAAAACTCAGTGCCGCACCTGCTGCGACCATCCACGTTTTCAGCCGCTTCATACCGCCCTGGCTGATCCAGTAGCCCGCCAGCACGTAGAGGAAATACATGGAAAACAGGTTGGATGCACGCAGGACAAATTCCAGTTCCATGTCGATATCTGCCAGCTTAAAATATGCATTCAGGTTCGGAATGACCATTTCACTCAGGAAAACCAGCAGCGTCGGCAATGCGAGCACCTTATATGACACATGCTTCCGCAGGATACAGCAAAGCGGGATAATCAGATATAAACACAGAATCATCGGCATATACCACATACTGTCCATCGTCGTCTGATTGACAAACAGCATCGTGGACAGCATACCGCCGATCCCTCCGCTGCCGGTATCCTCCGTCGGCAGTGCAAACGCCTGAATAAACCAATACATCAGCACATACCAGACCTCTGTCGTAATCAACAGCGGCAGCAAATTATGCCGGTAAAACCGGCGGACATCCCCCTCATCCGACATATTCTTGCGCAGCAATAACGCGCCGGAGATCATCAGGAACAGCGGCACACCGAGATGCCCGAATACGATGGCAAATACCTTCACCACGGTGGATGCCCGCGGAATAATGATAAACTCATAGTATTGCGAACCGAAGTTCTGATACGTGCGGTTGACCGCATGGTTCATTGAGATCGAAAGTATTGCGACTGCACGGGCGGCATCCAGGTAAAATTCCCGCCCCCGCGGCGTGCCAGCCGCCTGCAGCTCTGACATACGCATTTCCTCCTCTGCAAAGCACAGTAAAGCCAGCTTTTATTATAGCTGCTATTTCTGAATTTTCAATACGGAATATCGTGTAAAATTCCGGTCTGTTTTGCGATTTTTATGTACAGTAGGTATGCGCCGCCAGTCAAATCTGGTATAATATACGTATCAAAGATCGAAACCTGTAAACAGGAATGGAGGCGTGAAGCTATGAACGCTGCACGAAAAGATACTGTATTAAAGGATCTGATTATAGAAGCTACAAAAAACGTCTGCACGGCAGATGATATCATGCGCACGCTGGACCAGCGCGGCGCACATACCAAATACAGCGAACTGACGCAGATACTGGCGGAGCTGGTGGACGACGGCTATCTGATGCGCGCCCGCAGCAATCGCTACGGGCACCCGGAGGCGTTCGGCTGCCTTGCCGGTACGTATTGCGATACCGGACGCGGCTATGCCTTTGTGCGCCCGGAGTCCGGTGCGGGCGAGGATGTCTTCATTCCGCCGCACCGTGGGAAGGGTTCGTGGCACGGCGACCGCGTCCTCATCCGCGTGATGCAGAACGTGACCACCCGCCGCGGTAAAAATCAGGGCAAGCCCAACCGCCGCGAGGGCGAGGTTCTGCGCATCCTTTCGCAGACCCGCGACGACCGCACCGGCTGCATCGTCATGCGCGGCAAAATGACCATGTTCCGCGACGACACCGGCAAGCTGCCTGAGATCGTCGTCAGCAAAAAGCACCTCGCAGACGCACATCCGGGCGACCGCGTCGCACTCAAGGTACTGTTCCGCGGCAATGACAAATATCTGCCGCAGGGTATGGTGACAAAGGTATTCGGCTCCGGGCTGACGCTGGACGCCGCTGCCGCCGCTGTACTGTATGAGCACGGCATTGAATCCAAATTCCCGCCGGAGGCAATCCAGCAGGCAGAAAGCATCCCGCTGTTCGTACAGGAAAAGGATTGGGCTGGACGGCTCGACCTGCGCAGCCAGACGCTGTTTACCATCGACGGCGATACCGCAAAGGATTTTGATGATGCAGTCTCTCTGGAAACGCTGCCAAACGGGCATTACCGTCTCGGCGTGCACATTGCCGATGTTTCGCATTATGTCACCCCCGGCTCCCCGCTGGACGAGGAAGCCTTCCGGCGCGGTACGTCGGTCTATTATGCCGACCATGTGATCCCGATGCTGCCGCTGCCGCTTTCCAACGGCATTTGTTCACTCAATCCGGGCGTAAACCGCCTTGCCTTTTCCGTGTTTATCGAGCTGGGCAAAGACGGCACGCGCTATTCCAGCGATTTCCACCGTTCGGTCATCTGCTCCTATGCCCGGCTGACGTACAACCAGGTCAATCAGATGCTGGCAGGCGACTGGAAGGAGCGCCACCTGCGACCGGATATCGCGCCGATCCTGGATGAAATGAACACGCTGGCAAAATCGCTCCATGCCGCACGCATGCAGCGCGGCGCACTGGAGCTGAACATCCCGGAGGCTGTCATTATCTGCGACCGCAACGGAAAGGCATCCGGTGTGGAAAAACGGGAGCGCGGCGATGCGGAGCGCCTGATCGAAGAATTTATGCTCATCGCAAACGAGGCGGTCGCTGAAACGCTGTTCCGCCACCAGATACCGGCAGTCTACCGTGTCCATGAGGACCCGGATCTGGAAAAGCTGCGCGCCTTCGCTTCACAGGCGCGGCTGTTCGGCTATCAGCTGCGGGAACGCGACCTCAAGGATACCCGCCAGCTGCAGCGCGTCCTTGACCAGACCGCGGAAAAGCCGGACCAGCAGGCGCTGCCCTCCATGCTGCTGCGCTCACTTGCGCGGGCACGCTATTCCCCGGAATGCACAGGACATTACGGTCTGGCGGCGAAATATTATCTGCATTTCACCTCACCCATCCGGCGGTATCCCGATCTTGTCGTGCATCGGATGCTCACCCACATGCTCGACGGCGGGCAAAGCAGCCGTGAGTTGTCTACGCTGTGCGAACAGGCGGCATTGCAGTCCACCGAGCGCGAGCAGGCAGCCGCTGACGCAGAGCGCGAAATCGAAAAGCTCTACATGGCGGATTATATGTCACAGTATATCGGCCATACATTCGACGGCTATATCTCCAACATCACCAGCTTCGGCGTATATGTCCAGCTGGACAACATGATCGAGGGCATGGTGCGCGTGGACACAATGCATAATGATTGGTTTGAATATAATCCCGACCGCATCACGCTGTTCGGAAAGCACACCGGGCAGAACTACCACCTGGGTATGCGCGTCAATGTCACGCTGGTCAATGCGTCCGCTACGACCGGCATGATCGACTTCATCTTCACCCCGGAGGAAGGAACTGTCGGCTGACGGTAAGATTGACAAACAGCAAAAACACGAGTATACTAAAGACAGAAAAAGGGCACTACCGATAAACGGTTGTCCCCCATGGATTGCGAAGTAACCGCAACTTGCTAGGGTCAGCGGTTACTTCTTTTTATATACCATAAGAAACAGGCTAATAATGCCAATGATAACCAATGTGTACTGATACAGTTCCGCATGAGTAACCATGTAGCAGCCCTCCTCTCTTACTAAGATTAGAGGGCAAAGAAGTTGCCCTCTGTTGAGAGGGAGACAACCGCTCACCGTTATTGGTAGTGCCGCATATAGAATACCATGCCAACAGACAAATTTCAACAAAAGCATAACTGAAATCTGCACGTATCCTGTAAACAGAAAAGGCACATGACCGCGGTCATGTGCCCTTGTTCTATCTGTTTACTGTTCGTCTGCCGTTTTTGGCCTGACATCGTTGAAAATATACTCATGCAGGTGTTGTGCAAGGATGCTGTCGCTGAACCGGATGACTGACATGCCGTTGTCCGTCGTACCATACTGCCATTCATCGTCTAACGGCAGCCGCAGGTGATCCATCGACGGCATACCATGCAGGATCGTGCGCAGCCCCATATACCAGAAATCCGATTTGCTCATGGACGAGGTGATGTTCGGCATCAGTCCATGCAGGAACCGCAGCATTGTGACTGGATTGCCGGTGGCCTTGGAGAACACTTGATTGAGTACGACCGACTGGCGCTCAGTGCGCATCCAGTCGCCGCCGGTGTTGCCCTTGCGGATACGTCCGTATGTCATCGCCTGAATGCCGTTGAGCTTCTGCTCGCCGGTGCCCTCAATGCGCTGCGTCGGCATATCATTCTCCCAACAATATTCATCGATGAATTTATTTGTCTCCTCCAGCTCATCCTCTGTCAGCGTAACTGTAACGCCGCCCACGCCGTCAATAATGGACGCCATCTGTGCAAAATCGACGGTCATGTATTCTTTGATGTCCATATCAAAATTTTTATTGATCGTCTCCATCATCAGCTGTGCCCCGCCGTAGCCATACGCATGGCACAGCTTGGTCTTGCCATAGCCCGGCACTTCCACATAGCTGTCGCGCATCAGGGAGATCAATTTGATCGAGCTGCGCGCCGGATCGACGCTCATAATCATGATGGCATCCGAACGCGTGCCGCTGTCGCCGTTTTCACGGGTATCCACGCCGAACAGCGCAATTGTCATGATGCCGTCCTGCGTGTTTGCCGCCAAACTGCTCTCGTCCGTGTCGTCATATTCATACAGCCCAAGCAGATAATTGACATCCGCTGCCACAGCGACAATAACAGCCACCAGCAGGACGAGGATCACACGCACGATGGGGAATCTGCGCTTCGCTTTTTTTGTCACCGGCTTTTTGTCTGTAGGCTTTTTGTCCGCAGGGTTTTTGCCGCCGCCATAAGCGGAAGCGTTTACCTTTTTTACAGTATTCCTTTGCGGCTGCTGCGGCGGGTTGCCCTGTTCGTCATAATCCGCATAGGCAATGCCATTTTTGTCGACCGGACGCCCATATTCATCCACGGGTTGACCATATGCATCATAATATTTTTTCTTTTTATTTTTGTTATTTTTATTTGGATCCACAGATAAAAACTCCTCTTTCTTCCATATGGAGGCTTATTTCTATCTATGATACACGCCCCGCAGCCCGGATGCAACTGCCTTACGGCGAATTTGACAAAAAATTTATAAATTTGTTTCGTTTTTATAAATAACACGCTACAGCTATTGTAATAAAATACAAAATAACGTATAATAAAAACAGATAAAATGTGGAAAAATCACCGTATTTCTTGCATAAAATGCACAAGGAGGATGTTATTATGGCAAATCCGGTACTCGTTGTTATGGCTGCCGGCATGGGCTCGCGCTATGGTGGGTTGAAGCAGATCGACCCGGTTGGCCCAAATGGTCAGATCATTATGAATTACTCGATTTATGACGCTTGGAAGGCTGGCTTCCGCCGCGTTATCTTTATTATAAAAGAAGAGCTGCTCGACGCCTTCCATACACGCATCGGCAATGCAGCGGAAAAGCTGATGCAGGTGGACTATGTGTTCCAAAGCCCGGACAAGCTGCCGGCAGGCTGCACGATGCCGGAGGGCCGCACCAAGCCGCTGGGCACCGGTCATGCGGTCTACTGCGTGCGCGGCGCGGTGGATGAACCGTTTGCCGTCATCAACGCAGACGATTTCTACGGCGCAGAGGCATTCCGCTGCATGTATGATTACTTAAAGGATGCGAAGGACGACACTCTGTACCGCTACTGCATGGTCGGCTATCGGGTGGAAAACACACTGACGGAAAACGGCACAGTCGCCCGCGGCATCTGCCATGCGGATGCTGACGGCTATCTGACCGATATCGTCGAGCGCACTGCGATCTCCCGCGGCGCCGATGGTGTGATCTCTGATCCGGAAGAGGGTGCGATCCCGGAGGGCACGCTGGTTTCCATGAACATGTGGGGCTTTACGCCGTCGTTCCTTGACGAGCTGGAATCCGGTCTGACCACCTTCATGCAGACCGAGCTGCCGAACAATCCGATGAAGGGCGAATACTATCTCCCCTTCGCCGTCGACCACCTCATCAAAACCGGGCATGCGACCGCCAAGGTGCTGCAAACATCCGCACAGTGGTACGGCGTCACGTATCAGCAGGACAAGCCGGTCGTTGTGGAGGCGCTGCGCCGCATGACCGAAGACGGCCTGTATCCCGCAGAATAAGGAGAAACGCAACATGGACCTTTACACCACGGCGGCGCGCTATCTGGATGCATTTCAGGCAAACATGAAGCGCAACTTCCGTCTGATCCCCAATGCGGAATATGCGGACCGCCGGTTCCCGCTGTATGCGATGCTTGAGATGGAGGAAACTGCCACACTGCTGATGAAAAACGGCAAATCTGTTTTTTCCTATGAATTTTGTTACTTTGATGTTTGCGAACAGCTGGACGAGGATGCTGTCAGCTATTATTGCGGTGTCCTTGACGACATCGCGGCAAAGTATGTACCGTGGACCGAGCCAACCCACAGCTTTTCCATGGTGAGCATGGTCGTCCTTGTGGACGGCGCACCTGACCGCGCGCTGCAGAAGCGTATCCGCAAATATAAGCATGAGGAAACACGCAAGCGCCCGAAAGACGGCTATGGCTGGTGCAGCTGCCGCCTGTGCATTGTGGATATGTCCGACGGTACCTGCTACACCAACAAGCACGGCAGTGCGCTGGGCAACCGCACTGGCATCACCGCCAAACAAATTGCCGGTTCATTATAAATACAGAGGAGGTTTTGAACTGTGAATCGCGAAAAGGAAAACTTTATGTTCTCTACCATCGTCTCGCTGCTGGTTTTTATCTGCTGCAGCCTGTTCTTTATCGGCAAAAAACTCGATTCCCTGCTTGAAAAACCGGACAACGTGTGATATGATAGCTGTACTGCGTCTTTTACATGCGCAGCCGTATCAAAAATAATGCTGTAAAACATACATCACACTTTTTCGGAGGTTGAATTTTTCATGG